>JAPWJW010000003.1:1612500-1962339 GCA_028283825.1 Azospirillaceae bacterium
GCCGTGAAGTGGCACTGATTATATAAGCCAAGGGCGGCATCCCCTACGGGATGCCGCCCTTGGCTTATATGGTTCCCTCAGGCGCCGGGCGCCGGCATCCGCCGACTTGGCTCATCCTCAGTTTCCAGTCCGCTACGCTCCCCGGAAACTTCCGGCGGCCCCGGTCGGGGCCTTGTCGCTTCGCTCCGAAGCTTATCCAGATCGCACATAGACGAAGGGCCGGCGGATCGCTCCACCGGCCCTTTTTTACTGAACCCCAGCGGCATGAGACATCTCATGCCGCTGTAGGACGCGACCGCGTCCGCCGGAGCGAGCACCGCAGGGCGGAGCGAGGAAGCCAAGGCCACGGATGTGGCCGCCCGGCGCCTGAGGGTGGCCTTTGATCGGTTACGATCAAAGGCCAACAACTATCATCAATGCACCGTGGGCGGCTGGCCCCACAGGCTTTCGCCGGCGGGCGGGGTCTGCAGGACCTCACCGTTCAGCACCAGGCCCTCAGGTCCGGCGGAGACCGAGATGGTCTGGCCGTCATTGATGCGCCCCTCCAGGATGCGGGTGGCCAGCGGGTTCTGCAGTTCCCGCTGGATCACCCGCTTCAGCGGCCGAGCGCCGTAAGCCGGGTCGTAGCCGGCATCGGCCAGCCAGCGCAAGGCCGCCTCGTCCAGTTCCAGGGTCATGCCCCGGTCCGCCAGCATGCGCCGCAGGCGGCCCAGCTGGATATCGACGATGCCGGTCATGTGCGGCCGCGACAGCCGGTTGAAGATGAGGATTTCATCCAGCCGGTTCAGGAACTCCGGCCGGAATGAGGCCCGCACCACCTCCAGCACATGGGCGTGCGCCGTGGCGATGGCCGCGGCATCCGCCCCGTCGGGCAGGTTGGCCAGGGCCTCAGACCCCAGGTTGGAGGTCATGATGATCAGGGTGTTGCGGAAGTCCACCGTGCGGCCCTGGCCGTCGGTCAGGCGGCCATCGTCCAGCACCTGCAGCAGCACGTTGAAGACGTCGGGGTGGGCCTTCTCCACCTCATCGAACAGCACGACCTGGTAGGGCCGGCGGCGCACCGCCTCGGTCAGCGCCCCGCCTTCCTCATAACCGACATAACCCGGGGGGGCGCCGATCATGCGGGCGACGGAGTGCTTCTCCATGTATTCCGACATGTCGAGGCGGACCATCGCCGTCTCGTCATCGAACAGGAATTCGGCCAAGGCCTTGGTCAGTTCCGTCTTGCCCACGCCCGTGGGCCCGAGGAACAGGAAACTGCCGATGGGGCGGTTGGGGTCCTGCAAGCCGGCACGGGCCCGGCGCACGGCGTTGGAGACGGCGACCAGCGCCTCATCCTGCCCGACCACCCGGCCATGCAGCTTTTCCTCCATGCGCAGCAGCTTCTCGCGCTCACCGGTCAGCATCTTGTCCACGGGGATGCCGGTCCAGCGGCTGACGACGCTGGCGATGTCGCTGTCGCGCACTTCCTCATTCAGCATGCGGTTGCCGCCGGCCTCCTCGGCCGCCTTCAGCTGCCGTTCCAGCTCGGGCACGACGCCGTAGGTCAACTCACCCGCCCGCGCCCAGTTGCCGGTGCGCTGCGCGTGCTCCAGCTCCGCCCGCGTGTGCTCCAGCTGTTCCTTCAGCTTCTGGGCGCCGGTCAGGGTGTCCTTCTCCGCCTGCCACTGGGCCGTCAGCTGGCCGGACTGTTCCTCCAGGTCGGCCAGTTCGGTTTCCAGCTTCAGCAGCCGGTCCTTGGAGCCCTGGTCGGTCTCGCGCTTCAGCGCCTCACGCTCGATCTTCAGGCGGATGATCTGGCGGTCCAGCTCATCAATCTGTTCGGGCTTGCTGTCCACCACCATGCGCAGCCGGCTGGCCGCCTCGTCCACCAGGTCGATGGCCTTGTCGGGCAGGAAACGATCGGTGATGTAGCGGTTGGACAGGGTGGCGGCGGCCACGATGGCGCCGTCGGTGATGCGCACGCCGTGGTGCAGCTCATACTTCTCCTTCAGGCCGCGCAGGATGGAGATGGTGTCCTCCACCGTCGGCTCCGAGACAAACACGGGCTGGAAGCGACGGGCCAGGGCCGCGTCCTTCTCGATATACTTGCGGTATTCGTCCAGGGTGGTGGCGCCGACGCAGTGCAGCTCACCCCGCGCCAGGGCGGGTTTCAGCATGTTGGACGCGTCCATGGCGCCGTCCGCCTTGCCCGCCCCCACCAGGGTGTGCAGCTCATCGACGAAGACGATGACCTCACCCGCCGCGGACTGGATTTCCTGCAGCACGGCCTTCAGCCGTTCCTCGAACTCACCCCGGAACTTGGCGCCGGCCACCAGGCCCGCCAGGTCCAGCGCCAGCAGGCGCTTGTTCTTCAGGCCTTCGGGCACGTCGCCGTTGATGATGCGCTGGGCCAACCCTTCCACGATGGCGGTCTTGCCCACGCCGGGCTCACCGATCAGGACGGGGTTGTTCTTGGTGCGGCGGGCCAGCACCTGGATGGTGCGGCGGATTTCCTCATCCCGGCCGATGACGGGGTCGAGCTTGCCGTCGCGCGCCGCCTGGGTCAGGTCGCGGGCGTATTTCTTCAGGGCGTCGTAGCTCTGCTCCGCCGACGCGCTGTCGGCGGTGCGGCCCTTGCGCAGGGCGTTGATGGCCTGGTTCAGGGTCTGCGGCTTGGCGCCCGCCTCGGCCAGCACCTTGGCGGCGCTGGTGCCCTCGGCCATGGTCAGCGCCAACAGCAGGCGTTCGGCCGTAACGAAGCTGTCGCCGGCCTTCTGGGCCAGTTGCAGGGCACTGTCGAACACCTTGGCCAATTCGCGGCTGAGGCTGATCTGGCCGGCACCCGGGCCGGAAACCTGGGGCTGCTTGGCCAACGCCGCCTCCACCCCCGCCAGGGCGCGGGCCGGATCGGCGCCGGAGGAACGCAGCAGGTTGGCCGCCAGGCCTTCGCTGTCGTCCAGCAGCACTTTCAGAAGATGATCGGGTGTCAGGCTCTGGTGGCCGCCGCGCAGGGCCAACGTCTGCGCCGCCTGCACGAAGCCACGGCTGCGCTCGGTGAACTTCTCGAAGTCCATTCCTGTAAAGCTCCCTAATGTCGGCCGTAACGTCCGCCAGGCAGCCCGTTCCAGCCATGATCCACGACAATGTGCGATCCGAAGGATGCACCAGCGATATGGGGGCGGCGCGTTTTCCCCGCAAGGGGGGAGACGACACTATGGTCGTAGGCCCCGCCCGAGAGGTAAGGCCTTGGCCCGCATTGACAAAGGCCCGGCCCCATCCCTTACAGTGATCCCATGAACGCCACCGTTTCCATCCTGCACTATTACCCCGTCAAGGGGCTGTCCGCCCAGGGGCTGGAGACGGTGGTGCTGACACCCGGCCAGGGGCTGCCGCACGACCGGCGTTTCGCCATCACCCACGGCGCCAGCACCTTTGACCCGCTGGCCCCCACCTGGCGGCCCAAAAGCAATTTCCTGGCCCTGGTGCGGGATGAGCGGCTGGCCACCCTGGACGCCCGTTACGACCCCGACAGCTGCGCCCTGATGCTGCTGCGCGGGGCCAAGCCGGTGTCGCGCGGGCGCATCGACACGCCCACCGGCCGCCTGCTGATCGAACAGTTCCTGGCGGCCTACATGAAGGACGCGGCGGTGCCGCCGCCCTACAAGCTGATCGAAGCGCCGGGCCACATGTTCAGCGACATCGAGGAAAAGGCGGTGTCGCTGATCAACCTGGCCAGTGCCAAGGACCTGGAGCGGGTGGTGCAGGCGCCGGTGGACCCGCGCCGCTTCCGCGGCAACCTGCTGCTGGCCGACCTGCCCCCCTGGGCGGAGGCGCAATGGGTGGGCAAGCACCTGCGGGTGGGCGAAACCCGGCTGGAAGTGTTCAAGAACATCCGCCGCTGCGCCGCGACCGAGGTGAACCCGGTGACGGGGGAGCGGGACATGGCCGTGGTGAAGTCGCTGATGAACGGTTATGGCCACGTCAATTGCGGCGTCTACGCCCGTGTCATCGAAGGCGGCACGGTAAAGCCGGGCGACACAGTGACGGTACTGGACACCTGAGCCCGAGGGCCGGCCGTCACCGGTAGACGTCGGTGTAGAGCTGGGCTGGATCCGGCTCAGGGCTGGTGACCGCGAAGTCCACGGCATGCGCGACGACCGCCTTCACACGCGCGTCGATCACCTTCACCTCGCCCTGGGCGGACCAATCGTTCAACAGGCGCGCCAGGACACGATCAATGGGATCGTTTTTGGTCTTCATCTTCTGAACCTCGTCCTTCGTCCGGTACTGGGCGGGATCCGACATCGAGTGCCCGCGATAGCGGTAGGTGAGCATTTCCAGGATGAACGGCCCCTCGCCGGCGCGCGCCCTATCCACCGCGCGTTTGCCGGCCTCATGGACCGCGCGCACGTCCATGGCGTCCACCTGCTCGCCGGGAATGCCGAATGACGCGCCCCTTTCGGAAAGATTGGTGGTGGCCGACGCCCGCTCCACGCTGGTGCCCATGCCGTAGCGGTTGTTCTCGATGACGTAGACCACCGGCAGGCGGTGGATTTTCGCCATGTTGAAGGACTCATAGACCTGGCCCTGGTTCGCCGCCCCGTCACCGAAATAGGTCAGGCATACCCGGTCGTTTCCGCGATAGCGGTTGGCAAACGCCAGGCCGGTGCCGATCGACACCTGGGCGCCGACGATGCCGTGGCCACCATAGAAGCCAAGGTCGGCGGCGAACATGTGCATGGAGCCGCCCTTGCCGCCCGATATGCCCGACGCCCGGCCGGTCAACTCGGCCATGACGACGGTCGGTGCGATGCCCAGGGCCAGCATGTGGCCGTGGGCACGGTAGGCGGTGATGACCTGGTCCCCCGTCTCGATCGCCATCTGCATGCCGACGACGACGGCCTCTTGACCGATATAGAGGTGGCAAAAACCGCCGATGAGGCCCTGGCCGTAGAGCTGGCCGGCCCGTTCCTCAAACCGGCGGATCAGCACCATCTGTTCGTAAGCATGCAGGTCTTCCTCCCTGCGGAAGACGGCTTTGGTTTCGGCCCGCGCTTTCTCGTCCATGGCCCACGATCATCCTTCCAATTGCCGGGTTCCCAATTGCTGGGTTCGCTGTTCTTGGGACGGCACCATAAGACAAGGCGGACACGACGCCGGTCTGGCCTTTGGCAAGGCGTGCTTGCACCCACGCAAGTGTGGGATCGGGCCGAGGGCGGTTCGGCAAGGTGGCGCGACGGGGGTGGCGGTAATGGGAAATATATGCGGCCCCGCGCGGCCACGCCGCGAACTGGGGGAAGTTTTTCCCCTTGATGCCCCTTACGATGGCCCCCTATGAAGCGTGAACAGCCGGCGCCGCCCCGTTCACTGGCGGGTGCAATGAGAAGGACGGGGGCATGAGACATTCGGGCTATGGGCGCAAGGTCTGGGCCGGCGCGATGATGACGGCGGCCGCGGCCATCCTGGCCACGGGCATTGGGGCCGTGGGCGCCAGCGCGCAGGAACTGACCCAGGTGCCGCCGTTCTCGATCAATGACCTGATGGCGCTGAAGCCGGCCTCGCCCGTGCCCTATGTCGCGGTCGCCGCCCCCCGCCCGGCCCATGTGGTCAGCACCAGGCACAAGGGCCGCTTCGACGGGCAAGCCATCCAATACACCGCCACGGTGGGCGAGACCTTCATTCCCGGCGATGACAATAAGGACGCCGAAGCGGCGATGGTGACCATCGCCTATGTGCGGGACGGCGTGCGCGACCCCGCCCACCGGCCCGTCGCCTTCATCTTCAATGGCGGCCCCGGCGCCTCATCCACGCCGTTGCAAGGGGGCCTGGCGCCGCGCATTCCCGACAAGTCCGACATCGATTCAGGCCGGTACATCGACAACCCGGACAGCGTACTGGATGCCGTCGACCTGGTGTTCATCGACCCGATCGGCACGGGCTTTTCCCGCGCGCTGTCGGGCAAGCCCGTCGAGCAATACTGGAGCACGCGGGGCGACGCGCAGTCGGTCCGCTATTTCATCCAGACCTGGCTGCGGGAGCACCACCGCGAAACCTCCCCCCGCTACATCGTCGGTGAAAGCTACGGTACCGCCCGCGCCGGACACATCGCCGAGATCGGCGAGGATTTGAACCTGGATGGCATCGTCCTGATTTCCTCCACCGGCAGCCCGGGCGGCGAAGACCTGGACGCGGCCACGCGCTTCCCCACCTTCGCCACCGCCGCCGCCTTCCATGGCAAGGGGCGGGACGCGGGCAAGGACGCCCGCCAGGTATTCGACGACAACGTCCGTTTCGCCGAGGGCCCCTACCTGGCGGCCCTGGTCAAGGGCGACCGTTTGTCCGCCGAGGAGCGCGACGCCATGGCGGGCGAGATCGCCGACCGGCTGGGGCTACCGAAGGATTTCATCCTGGCGCACAATTTGCGGCCGGAAAATTACGACTTCATGCTGAACCTGCTGAAGGCGGAAGGGCAGCGCACCGGCCAGTTGGATGCCCGCGCCAAGGGCGATCTGGAAACGTACGCCAAACGCAACCCACCCTACGACGACCCGTCGATGAGCCTGGGCGCCAAGGGCACGCCCAACACACCGACATCGCCCGCGTCCAACGAGGTCGAGAAGGCCTTCCTGGCCCATGAACTGGGGTATGAAAGCGACGAGGGCTATTTCGGCCTGAACCTGAAGATGCTGTTCAACTTCAAGCACGACGTCGATTTCAACTGGCGCCCGATGGACGCGATTTCCAAGCTGATGCACACCCAGGCCAAGCTGCGGCTGCTGCTGACCGGTGGGCTGTACGACATCACCACCCCCTTCCATACGGCGGAATACAACCTCAGCCACGCCGACGTCCCCCGCGACCGCACCACCGTGCGGGGGCTGGAGTCCGGCCATGAGGTCTATGGCGGCAAGAACATCGTGGTGTTCAACCAGATCCTGCGCGACTTCGTCAGGCCTGCGGAGCACTGACCCCTATACGTGCGGCCTTGGCTGGCGCTACACCCCCAGCAGCGCCGCCAACTTCTTCGGCGCCACCGCCTGGTAGCTTTCCCGCATCCAGGCCGCCAGCAGATCCAGCGGCACGTCGTCGCCGGCATCGAAGGTGGCGGTGACCCAGCCGGCGCGGCCCAGGCCGTAGCCCGTGGCGGCGACGTTGGGCATGTCCAGGGCGAAGGGGCCGGAGCGGGGCAGCTTCACCGTCACGCTCAACCGTCCCCCGCCCGCGTCACCGTCGCCATGGCCGCGGCCCAGGAAGACGAAGATCTTCTGCCGGACCTTCACCACCGTCTCCCCCCAGGGCTGGTCCTCCCAGGCCTCGGGATAGGCCAGGGCTTGCGCCAGAAGGACGGCGGCGGGGTCGGCGGTCATGGTTTCGGCGCCTCGGTGGTCGCGTCCGGCACAGGGGCGGCTGGTGCCATCGCCGGGTTTTCCGCCTTCCAAAGCATGGCGCGCAGGATGCGGTTGTAGCCGGAGGGATGGTCGTAGAAGACGATCTCCTCCCACGCGGCGGGTTTCAGCTTGCGGTATTCCGCCAGTTTCAAGGTCACCTGGGCGAAACCGTCGGGCTCACGCGCCAGGTTCAGGCCGAAGGCGTCGGCCTCCGCCTCCTGCGTGCGGGTGACCGTGTTCACGACCGGCGTCAACACGAAGAAGTAGGCGGAAAACAGCAGCATGACCAGGGGCAGGCCGGTCACGTCGGCAAGGCCGGTGACGCCCCAGCGCCCACCCGCCGTCAGGCGCGCGAAGGCCCAATCGACCACGACGTAGCCCACCAGGATGATGAGCGTGAAATAGGCCAGGATGACGGCCATGTGGTTCAACACGTAGTGCCCCATCTCATGCCCCATGACGGCCTTGACCTCGGCCTGGGTGCAGCGCTGCAACAAGGTGTCGGTCAGGGAGATGCGGGTGGTGCCCAGCAGGCCGCTGACGTTGGCGCTGATCTTGTTGGACTGGCGCGAGGCGTTGAACTCATAGACGTCAGTGGCCGGCACCTCATTGGACCGGGCCATGGACAGGATGGCCTCGCGCACCGGGCCGGGCCGCATCGTTTCGTACTTGTTGAACAGGGGCATGACGAACACCGGCCCCAGCACGAGGATGACCGCCATGCCGGCCATGGTCACGGCCGTGGCCCATATCCACCAGCGCTGTCCCGCCGCGCGCACCAGGCGGTAGATGCCCCAGGCCAGCAGGGACAGGGCCACCGTGTCGAGGGCGAGCGAGATCATCTGATCCCCGAGCCACTCGCCGAATCCCTGGTTCATCAGCCCGTACTGCCGTTCCCGGAACCAGGCGGCATAGATGGTCAGCGGCAGGCTGAGGACATAACTGATGATGCAATAGAGGGCGACGAACAGCGGCGTGGCGAACCGCCCGAAACGGTCCACCACCGCGCGCAGCCGCCGCCCCCATCCACCGCCCAGGAACAGGGCCGCCACCACCACGCCCATGAGGAACTGCCACAGCTGCAGCCAGTAGCCGCCCTCGAAATAGGCGTCGGACTTGGCGCGCGCCTCAGCCGGCACGCTGTCCATATAGGCTTGCGTCGCCGCCACCGGATCGAAGTCAGCAGCGTGCGCCGCCGCCGACAGCAGCAGCGCGCCGGCCACACCGGCGGTCATGGCCAGCGCCCCACGGCGCAGCCCGTCATTGCCCCGAAGTCCCATGCCCATGCCCCATCCGATGCCCGGTTTATTAACCAAGAGCTTACGCGCAGCGGGGCCGCCTGGACAGGGCCAGTTGCACAGGCGCTACAGCACCTTGGGCAGGCGTGATTCCGGGGTGGGCGGGGCCAGATCTTCATACAGCGCTTGGGCTTCCGGTGCCGGGCCCCGGCGGGTGCCCAGCGCCAGCACCTTGATGACGCGGATGTGGTTGCCCAGGGGGAAGGTCAGCACGTCGCCCGGCCGCACGGTATGGTGCGCCTTGGTGATGGCGGTGCCGGCGCAGCGGATGGCGCCGGAGCCGCACAGCTTGGCCGCCAGGCTGCGCGACTTCAGGAAACGGGCGTACCACAGCCACTTGTCCAGGCGCAGGCGGCCCTGGGCCAGGTCGGCCGCGTCCTCGTCGTCCCTGTCCTTCAGGTCGTTGTCCTTAGCGCTCATGGCGCCTCCACCAGGGTTCTCAGGATGCTGAACGGGTTGTCGGGTGATGGTGGACGTGCCGCCGGCTGGGCGCCTTTCGCCACCGACCGGGGGCCGGATTCAGGCCGCACCTTGGGCCGGCGGCGCACCCAGTGGTCGATGTGCGTCGGGGCGGCGGGCGGCGGGTCCGATCCTTCCGGCACGGGCGGCGGCTTGAGGGTGGAGCGGACGCGGCGCCAGCCCAGGGCGGCCATGACGCCCGGCATTTCCTCCCGGGGGCAGCCCAGGCCGGGCGCCAGATCATCCACAGCTGTCAGCGGGCCGGCCTTGGCCCGTTCCGCCAGCGTCTTTTCCAGGCGGTCCACCATGTCCACCCGCACGGCGCGGGGGCCAAGCGGGATGAAGCCGATGGCGGCCAGGAAATCGGCCGGCGCACCGGTCCCGGGGACGGAGACGCGGCCGGGCGGCGGCACGACGACGGGAACACCGCCGCGCGCGACCGACCACAGCAGGGCGCGCAAGCCCACCGCCGCCGGCCGGGTCAGGGCCGCCAGGAACACTTGGCTGAAGCCTAAGCGCAGGCCCAGGGCGGCCAGGCGGCGCCGGTCGTCCTTGGTCAATGCCGCGATCAGCGGGTCCAACGGCACGCGCGGCAGGCCACCCAGCGCCTCGGCCACCTGGAAGGCGATGCCGCGGGCCGCCCCCGACAGGCCATCCTCCTGGGCGGCCGCCCGCAAGGCCATGAGCGGGGCCAGCACGCGGCCGACATGGGCATCGACCCAGCGGGCCAGGCGGGCCCGCACCGGCTCACGCTGGCCGGTCTGCAGGAAATCGTCGCCCACCAGGCGCACCAGGGGGGCCAGCGGCGTGGGGCCGGGCGCCAACTGGCCGACGACCGCGCCCTCCCAATGGAAGGTGCCGGCGCCCGCGTCCAGGGTGATGGCGGCGTCGGCCGCGCCCTCGAACGCGCGTACCCGCTGGGCGATGACATCGGAGAGAGCACGACGGGCGGCGGTGGTGATGGCCCGGGCGTCGGCCGCCGGCACGTCGGCGTCCAGTTCGAAGGTGACACCGCGCAGGCTGCCCACCGGGTGGCCTTCCACCAGCACGCGGCCGTCGCGGTCCACCGCCCCCATCAGGTCGCGCCCGTCGGCCAGCCGCTTGACCAAACCGGCGGAGCGCTTGTCGACGAAGCGCTGGGTCAGGCGCTCATGCAGGGCGTCGGACAGCCGGTCCTCGATGGCGCGGGTGCGTTCCTGCCAATGCCGGCCATCGTCCAGCCAGCCGGGGCGGTGGGAGATGTAGGTCCAGGTGCGGATATGGGCGATGCGCGACACCAGGGTGTCGATGTCGCCCTCCCCCCGGTCCAGGCGGCTGACCTGGGCCGCCACCCAGTCCAGCGGCAGGGTGCCGGCGGGGCCGTCGCGCAGGTAACGGAAGATCTGCGACAGCAGGCGGGTGTGGGCGTCGGACAGCACCTTGCGGAAGTCGGGGATCTGGCACACCTCCCACAACAGGCGCACGGCCAGCGGGTTGTTGGCCAGGCGCATGAGGTCGGCGTCGTTGGCCAGGGCCAGCAAGGCCAGGTGGTCGTCCGCCTCGCGCGCGCGGATCAGCACCGGCGAGGGCGGCCGCTCCTCCAGCGCGCGCAGCAAGGCCTGGGGGCTGCGGAAATCCAGGTCGACGTTGCGCCACATCAGGGTCTTCAACGTCTCGAACTTATGGTTTTCCACCGCGTCGATCAGTTCGGGATCCAGCGTCGGCGCCTCATCCGTGGTGCCGAAGGTGCCGTCGGTCAGGTGGCGGCCGGCGCGACCGGCAATCTGCGCCACCTCGGGTGCCCGCAGGCGGCGCGGCTGGTGGCCGTCGAACTTGGACAGGCGGGCGAAGGCGACATGGTCCACATCCATGTTCAGGCCCATGCCGATGGCATCGGTCGCCACCAGGTAGTCCACCGCCCCTTCCTGGTACAACTGCACCTGGGCGTTGCGGGTACGGGGGCTGAGGGCGCCCAGCACCACCGCCGTGCCGCCGCGCGTGCGGCGCAGCAGTTCCGCCAGGCCGTAGACGTCGGATGCGGAGAACGCCACCACGGCAGCGCGGGGCGGCAGCTTGGTCAGCTTCTTGTGCCCGCTGTAGGTCAGGCTGGAGAAGCGGGGCCGCGACACGAACTCCGCCCGGGGGATCAGCTTTTGCAGCAGGGGCCGGATGGTGTCGGAGCCCAGGAACATCGTCTCTTCCGTGCCGCGCGCGTGCAGCAGGCGGTCGGTGAAGATGTGGCCGCGCTCGGGATCGCCGGCCAGCTGGATCTCATCCACCGCCAGGAACTGCACCACATGGTCCAGCGGCATGGATTCCACGGTGCAGATCCAATAGCGGGCGCCGGGGGGGATGATCTTCTCCTCCCCCGTCACCAGGGCCACCTGGGCCGCCCCCTTGGACCGCACCACCTTGTCGTAGTTCTCCCGCGCCAGCAGGCGCAGGGGGAAGCCCATCATGCCGCTGGCATGCGCCAGCATGCGCTCCATCGCCAGATAGGTCTTGCCGGTGTTGGTGGGGCCCAGCACCGCCACCACCCGGCCGCCGGGCAGGGCGCCCACGCTGTCGGCCGCCCGCTTTTGCGCCACGGGGCTGTGCACAGGCTGGGTCATCGACGGGCGGGAACGATCACTCATGGCATTCAGTGTTGGGGCAAGCCCGTCGCATTGCAAGTGGCCCCCCGGGATTGCACGGGACCGGCCCTGGAAAAAACGCGCCGCGGAGAGGACATAAAGCGGGGGCATCCTTATATAGTGCGTCGTCCGAACAAGCACGCCCCAGCCGGGCTTGCGACGATGGGCCCGCTTGTTTCCAGTCCCACATGCCGTATCACCCCCATTCATCGTCTTCTGCCGCAGAGTATCTGGAATGCCCGTCCGCCCCCGCCTCGCCGCCCTGTCGCTGCTGTCGCTTTCCCTCATGTCGGCCACGGCGCTGGCGGCCCCCGTCACGCAGGAGGGGGCGGAGCGGCTGGCCCGGCTGGCGGAACAGCATCTGACCCAGCCGGCCAACCCCAACAAGAGCGACAGCCTGCGCCTGACCCTGAACGGCCACGCCAGTGCGGCGCGCGAGGGCGACCACTACCGCCTGAGCCTGCCGGGGGCGCAGCTGCACCTGGGCAGCGGGTCGGTGCTGGACCTGGGCACCCTGGTGCTGGCGGTGACGCCCACCGCCGACGGGCACTGGGACGCCACCGGCGCCCTGCCCAGCCCCATGGGCGTGTTCGACGACCAGGGCATGCGCATCGGTGAGGTGCGGCTGGGCAGCCAAAGCCTGCGCGCCCGCTGGACGCCCGACTTCCAGACGGTGGACCTGCTGGACGCCAAGGCGGGCGACATCCGCTTCATCCCCCGCCCCGGCCATGGCGCCGTGCAGATGGATAACCTGACGGTGCATTTCGTGCCCGACGACGAGGGGCACGGGCGCTGGAGCGGCCCCGTGCGGCTGGAGGTCAACAAGCTGCTGACCCAGACACCCGACGGGGCGGAGGACACCCGCCTGCTGCGCGGCCTGCTGTCGGTGGATTTGAGCGATTTCGACGTCACCCAGGGCGCCCTGCTGCGCGTCGGCGGCGGCACGGAGACAGGGCCCAGCGCCAACGGCCTGGTGTCGCGGGTGAAGGGCACCTTCAGCCTGGACGGCTATGCCGGCCACGATGACGAGGGCAAGGCCTATTCCCTGAAAAGCCTGAACCTGACCGTCACCGGCGACAAGATGGACGGCGACCACGGCATCCTGGCGGTGGACTACAGCCACCGCGGCCTGTCCAAGCCCGGCACCCCTGGCCAGGCCAACACCATCCCGGAGACGGGCGACCTGCACCTGAAGATCACCGACCTGCCCGCCCGCACCCTGGCGGCGCAGGACTGGAACACCCTGCCGCCGGACGCCAAGCACCGCAACCGCGCCATCAAGGAACGCACGGTCGCGGCCATGGACCAGGCCGGCAGCCACCTGACCATCGACCGCCTGGACTTCCAGGCGCCGGACGCCGCCCTGGTGGGCCATGCCGCCCTGGTGTTCGACGCCGTCACCCCCCGCGGCCTGACCGGCAATCTGGCCCTGATGATGCACGGGCTGGACCATCTGCCGGCCACCGGCGTGGGCAACGGCACCATGCTGGCCTTCTTCGCCCTGCAATCGCTGGGCGCGCCGGATGAGAAGGGCCGCCGCTTCGACCTGGATTTCCACCCCGACGGCCATGTGAAGCTGAACGGCAACGACGTCACCCTGCTGATGTCCGGGCTTTCCAAGTTCCCCTGACCGGCACCCCGTCCCGCCCGATTCCGGTGCCTGCCCCTATGGAGGGGCTTGCGTCGGCCGCGCCCGCCCCTCATATCGGGGCGCGTCGGCTGGTTCCCGCATCGTCGGACCGGCCCGTCGTATCACCCAGCGGCCGCCGCAACGACGGCGACGCCGCGATGCCTTAAGAGGACGGGACACGCCCATGAGTGAGGAAAAACTCAGCTTCCAGGCCGAGGTTTCACGGCTGCTGGATATCGTCACGCACTCGCTGTATTCGGAGAAGGAGGTCTTCCTGCGGGAATTGATCTCCAACGCCTCGGACGCGTGCGACAAGCTGCGCTATGCCGCGCTGACGCAGGCGGACCTGACGGCCGGCGACGCCGCCTTCCGCATCACCCTGACGCCCGACACCGCCGCCCGCACCCTGACCGTCGCCGACAACGGCATCGGCATGAACCGGGACGAACTGATCGAGAACCTGGGCACCATCGCCCGGTCCGGTACCGCCAACTTCATGGCCGCCTTGTCGCAGAAGGCCGAGACGGAAAAGGCCGGCGAGAAGGACGTGTCGCTGATCGGCCAGTTCGGCATGGGTTTCTATGCCGCCTTCATGGTGGCCAGCGAGGTCGAGGTCTATTCCCGCAAGGCGGGGGACGCGACCGGCTGGCGCTGGGCGTCGGACGGCAAGGGCGCCTTCACCGTGGGCGAGACCGACCAGGCGCCGGCGCGCGGCACCCGCATCGTCCTGCACCTGCGTGACGGCGAGGACGACTACCTGCAGACCTACCGCCTGCAAACCATCGTCAAGAAGTACAGCGACCACATCAGCATCCCGGTGCTGGTCGGCGATGATGAAAAGCCGGCCAACGCCGCCTCCGCCCTGTGGACCCGGCCGAAGAACGAGATCACGGCGGAGCAGTACAAGGAATTCTACCACCACGTCGGCCATGGCTTCGACGATCCGTGGCTGACCCTGCACTGGCGGGCGGAAGGCGTGCTGGAATACACCAGCCTGCTGTTCATCCCCGAGACCAAGCCCTTCGACCTGTTCGAGCCGGAGCGCAAGCACCAGGTGAAGCTGTACGTCCGTCGCGTGTTCATCACCGAGGGACCGGAAGGCCTGATCCCGCCCTACCTGCGCTTCCTGCGTGGCGTGGTGGACAGCGAGGACCTGCCGCTGAACGTCAGCCGCGAGATGCTGCAGCACAACCCCATGCTGGCCAAGATGCGCACCGGCATCGCCAAGCGCGTGCTGGGTGACCTGGCGCGCAAGGCGGGCGATGAGGAAGCCAAGGCTGACTACGCCCGCTTCTGGGGGAACTTCGGCGCCGTGCTGAAGGAAGGCCTGTATGAGGAACGCGAGCAGCGCGACACCCTGCTGAAGCTGCTGCGCGCCAACAGCACGCAGGGCGATGAGCTGGTCAGCCTGGAAGAGTATGTCGGCCGCATGAAGCCGGGCCAGGACGCCATCTATTACATCACCGGCGAGGACAAGGCCGCCCTGGCCCGCAGCCCGCACCTGGAAGGCTTCCGCGCCAAGGGTGTGGAGGTGCTGTTCCTGACCGACGCGGTGGATGAGTTCTGGCTGCAGTCCGTCACCGAATACCAGGGCAAGGCCTTCAAGTCCGTCACCCGCGGCGGTGCCGACCTGAACGCCATCCAGGCCGAGGACAAGGCCGACGAGGCCCCCAAGGCACCGGAGGACAGCGTCGCCGACCTGGTGGCCCTGGCCAAGCTGACCCTGGGCGACGCGGTCAAGGACGTGCGCACGTCCGAACGCCTGCGCGAAAGTGCCGTCTGCCTGGTGGCGGACGAGGGCGACATGGACATCCACCTGGAGCGCATGCTGAAGGCCCACAAGCGGCTGGACGAAAGCGCCAAGCGCATCCTGGAGGTCAACCCCGGCCACCCGCTGATCCGCCGCCTGGCCGACCTGGCCAAGACCAACGGCGCCGGTGGTGCGCAAGGAGAGGCCCTGGCCGACGCCGCCTGGCTGCTGCTGGACCAGGCCCGCATCCTGGAGGGCGAGTCCCTGCCGGATCCGGTTGCCTTCGCCCGCCGCCTGGCGACCTTCGTGGAGAAGGGGCTGGCCTGAGCGCCGCCAGCGGCACGAATTATTGATTCGTGCCGCTGTAGGCTGCGACCGCGGCCGCCGCAGCTTTCCGGGGAGCATAGCGGACTGGAAAGCGAGGAAGCCCAAGCCCGCGGATGCGGGCGCCCGGCGATTGAGGGGCGGTATTTGAGCGGTCACGGTCAAAGACCGCGCGTATAGGCCCTGATATTCAAGTGCCGTTCATGCCCCGCGCGGAACCCCCGCGCGGGGCATGGCGTTTTTGCAACGGATATCCCTTCCGACGGTGCCCGGGCGCCACAGGCAACGGTTTCGCCCTTTTCTTGCCGCGAACAGGTGGCATAGTCCGCAACCGGTCGGACATCATGTCGGACCGCATTCCGATGCGGCAGCACAGGGGGGCACCCTTGCCGTCGTTTATCAAGGTCCCGGGCATCCGAATGCCGGGAACAGGGTTGTTTTGCCACGCGGGGATTTGCATGGGGTTGTCGACCGGGGCCATCGCCCCCACCACCCGACAGAATGACGGCCAACGGAACAGTGGCCGGCCGGAGATGCGCTCCGGCGCATCGGGCGCCGCCCTGCTGCTGGCCACCATCCTGCTGCTGTCGCCCCTGGCGGCACAGGCACGGGACGTGGGCGACCTGCTGAAGGACCGCTTCCCGGTGCCGGAGCATTCCGAGCCCAATCCCGACGACACCGACCAGACGGTGCTGGGCCGGTTCTACCGCGGGCGCGGCGAGAAGCCCCTGTGGGTGGAGCATGGCGAGGCCAACGCTGGCGCGCGCGCGGCGCTGACGGCCCTGGCCCACGCCGATGAGGACGGCCTGAACCCCAACGACTATACCGCCGCAGCCCTGACCACCCAATCAACCCACCTGGACAATGCCGACGCGCAGGCGGCGTTCGAGGGCGGGCTGACCCTGGCCCTGCTGCACTATGCCAGCGACGTGTCGGTCGGCCGCATCATCCCCGGTCTGGCCGATCCCGAACTGGTGATCGAGCGGCCGGACTTCGACCGCGCCCAATGGCTGGCGGGCATCGCCACCGCCGGCGACGTGGCGGACGTGCTGGCCAAGCTTCCGCCCCATCGGCCGGAATACGCCGCGCTGAAGGCGGGCCTGGCCCATTACCGCCAGGTCAAGGCCGCCGGCGGCTGGCCCACCATTCCGCCGGCCCCCAAGGCACCCCCGGCACCACCGCCGGCCCCCGCCGCCGACGGCGCGCCGGCAGCGCCCAAGACGCCGGACAAGACCGCTGATTCCCTGAAGCCCGGCATGACCGACCCGCGCGTGCCGGCGCTGCGCGCCCGCCTGGTCGCGACCGGGGAGGCGAAGCCCCTGCCCAATCCGCTGCCCAAGGGCACCAACCCCGAGGTCTACGACGACGCGCTGGCGGCGGCGGTGAAGGACTTCCAGCGGCGCCAGGGGCAGGAGCCCGACGGCGCCATCGGCAAGCGCACGCTGGTGGAATTGAACGCCACGGTGGACCAGCGCATCAACCAGATCATCGCCAACATGGAACGCTGGCGGTGGGAGCGTGAGCCGGCCGACCAGCCCTATCTGGTGGTGAACTTGGCCGACTACACCCTGTCGCTGATGCGCGGCATGGACGTGCTGCAGACCATGCGCGTGGTGGTGGGCGCGCCCTTCGCCCGCACGCCGGTCTTCACCGGCAACATGAGCTATATGGAGCTGAACCCCTATTGGTACGTGCCCACCAAGATCGCGAAGGAAGAGATTCTGCCCAAGCAGAAGAAGGACCACAGCTATCTGGTGAAAAGCCACTACACCCTGCTGTCGGACTGGACGTCGGACGCGGTGATCGTGGACCCCAGCACCATCAACTGGGCGACGGTGACGGAACGCAGCTTCCATTGGCGGGTGCGGCAGGAGGCGGGCAACGACAACTCGCTGGGCCGCATCAAGTTCATGTTCCCCAACAAGTTCGACGTCTATCTGCACGACACGCCGTCCAAGCGGCTGTTCGACCGGGCGGTACGATCGTTCAGCCACGGCTGCATCCGGGTGCAGGACCCGCCCGGCCTGGCCCTGGCCATCCTGGCCCTGACCAACACCACCGGCTGGCCGGAGGAGAAGCTGCGCGCCGAAATCGGCGGCGACAGCCTGAAGCACCAGACGATTCGCCTGAAGAATCGGCTGCCGGTGCACATCACCTACATCACCGCCGTCACCGACCCCGACGGCAGCGTCGATTTCCGTAACGACGTCTACGGCCGCGACGCCCGCGTGCTGGCGGCCCTGAACGGCCCCCGCCCGCACAAGCCGCCGGCGCCCCCGCCGGCCGTGCCGCCCGCAGCCCCCACCGCCGGCAGCGCACCCAACGCCGCCCCGGTGCCGGCCACCGCGGCGGAAAAACCCGCTGCGTCGCCAACGCCTTCGGCGCCGACCGGCGCGCCGACACCGCACCAGGAACCGCCGGCCGCAAAGACGCCGGCACCGGCCGCCCCCGACACGGCCAACCGCTGAGTCATCCGCCGCGTCAACGGGCGCCGTCACAAAGGGCGGCGCCCGTAATCGTTTCGGGACCGGTTGCAAAGGCGGAACGCTTAGGCGCCGCCTGGTTGGTGCACTGCGACAAACACGATTTTGCCGCATTTCAGGCTTGCTTATTCATACCCCGTTGTCACAGACTGCAGCCCAGCCCTGCCAATGACGCGGGGCTGTGGTTGGTTTTGAGTAGATGGGGATATCCGGAATGCACGACCGGCACGACGCGGTGCGATTGCCCGCACCTGCCCGCGACGCGGTTTCTGCCTCTGAGGCATCTTCCGTCACCACCACCCCTTCCCTGGTTCCGGCAGCTGTTGCCACCCGTCGCGGCCTGCTGGCGGGCTTCGCCAAGCTGGCGGCCGGTGCCGCCCTGGTCGGCGGCATCGCCGATCCGCTGCCGGCCCTGGCCAAGGCGGTCACCAAGCATCACGCCGCCAAGGTCGGCCACGGCCACAGCGCTGATCGCGGCAACCTGATGCACGGCGACATGTCGACGGCGCGCGCCATGGCCCGCCCGCTGTCCGACAACCGCCGCGCCCTGACCTTCGCCCACCTGCACACCGGTGAGAAGCTGCACGTCACCTACTGGTCGGATGGCAAGTACCTGCCCACCGCCCTGCATGACGTCAACGCCATCCTGCGCGACTGGCGGACCAATGAGACCACCACCATGGACCCCAAGCTGCTGGACCTGATGTTCCAGATGCAGCGGCAGTTGCGCACCACCGACCCCATCCAGGTCATCTGCGGCTATCGCTGCGCCAAGACCAACGCCATGCTGGCCGCCCGCACCGAGGGTGTCGCCACCCACAGCATGCACATGGAAGGCAAGGCGATAGACCTGGACCTGGCCAACAAGCCCCTGGCCCGCATCCGCCAGGTCGCCCTAGACCTGAAGCTGGGCGGCGTCGGTTATTACCCCAAGTCCAACTTCGTCCACGTCGACACCGGCCGCGTCCGCCAGTGGGCGTAAAAGGGCGGGCGTGAAGGTATCGGCCTGATAGGCCCCCGCCCCTTCCATCATCTCCTTCCATAGGCGGGCTTGCCGCCGCCGTTCCTGCCATGGGACAACCGTATCCACAACCAAGGGGGAGTGGATGGGGATGCGTCGTTTCGCGTGCGCGGCCATGGCGGCCGGGGTCGTTTGCCTTGCCGCGACCGCCTGGGGCGCCGATGCCCCTCCGGCCTTCACCGGCCGCGACCTCAGCGGCACCTATGCCTGCACCGGCAAGGACGGGCACGAGGGCGCCTACACCTCCACCGTGACGCTGGAGAGGGACAAGGCGCAGTCCCACGGGCACCGCGCCGGCTATCATTTCAGGATGAAGGTGCCGAACTACGGCACCTATCGCGGCGTGGCGACGGCCGACGGCAACGTCATGGCCATCACCTTCGCGCACGAGGATCCGGCGACGCAGGACTATGGCACCGGCATCGCCCACGTGACGAAGACGGCGGACGGCAAGGTGCGCTTCGACAAGTTCTACTACGAGGAAGCCTACAAGGGCGGAAACACCGGCACGGAAAGCTGTGTGCGGAACTGAGTTTTTTCCGCCTCAAACGCCGGGGCGGCCCATGACACTTTGATCGGCCCATGCAAAAAGGCCCCGGATCAGCTGATCCGGGGCCCTTCGCCATTACAACGGGGGCAGATATCAGGCCGCCGTCGGCCCGTGCGCCAATTCGCTGCGCATCTTGTCCACGTCCAGTTCCTTTTCCCACTTGCTGATGGCGATGGTGGCGACACCGTTGCCCACCAGATTGGTCAGGGCGCGGCATTCGCTCATGAACCGGTCGATGCCCACCAGCAGGGTCAGCGAGACGATGGGGATGTCCGGCACCACCGCCAGCGTGGCCGCCAGGGTGATGAAACCGGCACCCGTGACGCCGCTGGCCCCCTTGGAGGTCAGCATGGCCACCAGCAGGATGGTGACCAGGTGGGTGAAGGTCAGGTGGGTATTGGTCGCCTGGGCCAGGAACAGGGTGGCCAGGGTCATGTAGATGTTGGTGCCGTCCAGGTTGAAGCTGTAGCCCGACGGGATGACCAGGCCCACCACCGGACGGGCGCAGCCCAGGCGTTCCATCTTTTCCATCATCTGCGGCAGCACCGTCTCGGACGAGGAGGTGCCGAGCACGATCAGCAGTTCCGCCTTGATGTAGTTGAGGAAGCGCAGGATGGAGAAGCCGCACAGCCAGCCGACGATGCCCAGCACGACCAGCACGAACAGCAGGCTGGTCAGGTAGAAGCTGCCGATCAGCATGCCCAGGTTGATCAGGGCGGCGACGCCGTACTTGCCGATGGTGAAGGCCATGGCACCGAAGGCGCCGATGGGGGCCAGGCGCACCACCATGTGGATGATGCGGAAGAAGATCTTCGACAGGCGCTCGATGACCGCCGTGGCCGGCTTGCCGTAGTCACCCAGGTGGGCGATGGCGAAGCCGGTGAGGATGGCGACCAGCAGCACCTGCAGCAGGTCGCCGCCGGACAGCGCGCTCAGGTAGGTGTCGGGGATGATGCCCAGGATATGGTCGGCCACGTTGTCCTTGGCGGCCTTGTCCACGTATGTGGCGACCGCCTTGGGGTCCAGGGTCTTGGGGTCGACGTTCATGCCATCGCCGGGGCGGATGACCTCACCCACGATCAGGCCGATGATCAGCGCGAAGGTGGAGATCACCTCGAAATACAGCAGCGCCTTGCCGCCGACGCGGCCCACCTTCTTCATGTCGGTCATGGCGGAGATGCCGCTGACCACCGTGCAGAAGATGACGGGCGCGATCATCATCTTCACCAGCTTGATGAAGCCGTCGCCCAGGGGCTTCAATGACGTGCCGAAGGCCGGCCAGACATAGCCGACGATGATGCCCAGGATGATCGCGACGATCACTTGGAAATAGAGGACGGAATACCAAGGCTTCTTAACGTGTTCCATGGGCACTCTCCCTTCAGCCCCCTTATGTCGAGAGGCGTGTTGCCGGACCCCACCGATGCCCCCGGAGGTCCGCGGCCGGGAATCCCGGGCCTTAGGTGCGACAAAAAAGCAATCAGCGCGGGAGATCAAGGCTTAAGGCGTTGTCCCGGCATCATGCTTTCATGAAATATTTTGAGCGACGCATTCGGCACACGGGTGGCGGCAGGCAGCACACGTGTGCAGGATGGGGGGCCGATCAGAAGACGGTCAGCTGCGGCGGCGCCGTCTTCAGCAGATGTTCCAGATGCTGCACCACCTCTTCCATGTCCCCCCGCACCCGGTCCAGCTCGTCAGCCGTCTTGTCGTCGATGCCCGCCTCCAACAGCATCATGTCGTAGTCGGCCAGCACCTTGGTGAAGGCCTCGCGCTCATGCTGCAGGATCTCATAGGCCCCCAGCGCGTGCACCAGCAGCTGCGGCGGGTTGCGGAAAAAGGCCAGACTGACGCGGGTGAAGGCGGCGATGGAGCGCAGGCGCATGCGGGTCAGCCACGATTTCAACTCACGCGGGGCGTCGTTGGGCTTGCTGTCGGCCTTGTCGCCGATGGTGAAAATCATCGCCTGGATTTCGTGATAGACGCTGCGCGCCTTCTTGTAATCCGGGAAGGATTGGGCCGGCCGGGCAGACATCTGTTCGAAGGTGGTCACGGTCGATGCCAGCGACCCCGCCAGTTGCCGCAGCAGCGCCGCGACGTTGACCTCCTTCTTCATACGCATCGCACTTGCCCTCTGGTCCACGGCTGTCCTGCCGAAGCTTAGCGTGCGGCCTCTCTCACGGCCAGGGTATCAGGCGTATGGGGTAAGCCCTCCGGGTGGGTCGCCGCGTCCGGCGAGGCCAGGTCGGGCAGCACCAGGGTGAAGCGGGTGCCGCCGCCCACATCGCTGGCCGCCGCCACCGCGCCGCGCAGGCGATGGGTGACCAGGTTGTAGACGATGTTCAGCCCCAGGCCGGTGCCGCCCGCCCCCCGCCGGGTGGTGAAAAAAGGATCGAAGATGCGGGGCAGGATATTGGCCGGGATGCCGCGCCCGTCATCCTGATAGACGATTTCCGCCCCGTCGCCGGCATGCAGGTCGGGGGAATCCAGGCCCAGCAGGGCCCCCACATGGTGCAGGCGGCGGACGGTGATGGTGATGTGGCCGCGGGCGCCGGCATCGAAGGCATGCAGGATGGAGTTGGAGACGAAATTGGTCAGCACCTGGGCCAGCAGCCCGGGATAGGTCTCCAGCTCCACAATACCGGCGCAGCGCACCTCCGCCACGTGGCCGTGCCGGCGCAGGTTGGGCCCCAGGCTGGCCAGCACCTCTTCCAGATAGGCGCCCAGTTCCACCCGCCGCCGTTCCTCGGAACTCTGGTCCGCCGAGACCTGCTTGAAGCTTTGGATCAGGCTGGCGGCGCGGCCGATGTTGGACAGCATCAGGCGGGCGGATTCCTTCAGCTCGCCCATGAAATCGGCCAGGTCGCTGCGGCGCAGGCGCCCGTCGCGCACCAGATGGTCCATGGCCGCCACCCGTTCCGACACATGCGACGCCGTCGTCAGGGTGACGCCGATGGGGGTGTTGATCTCATGCGCCACGCCGGCCACCAGCTGGCCCAGCGAGGCCAGCTTTTCCGCCTGGACCAGGGCATCCTGCGACCGCTTCAGCTTGTCCAGGCTGTCGCTCAGCTCCGCTGTGCGGGTGCGCACGCGGTCTTCCAGTTCGTCGTTGGCGCGGCGCAGCGCGCCCTCGCTGGCCTGCAGCGCGTGTTCACGCTGCTCCCGGTCCTTGCCGATGCGGTAGGCGACGCCGAAGGTCAGCAGCACCAGGCCGACGGAGTTGGGGGCGTACAGCGCCGCCTCCGTCCAGATGCCGACCGGCAGGATGCCGGCGGCGCGCAACGACCACACCACCGCCACGCCCAGGATGGGCAGGAAGCCCAGCAGGAAGAAGCGGGCGTTGATGGACCGGCGGAAATCACGCACCGCCGCGATCAGGGCCAGCGCCGACCCCACCAGGGCCAGCAGTTGCGCCACCCCCGACCCCCGCACCGGATCCACGTAATGCAGCGGCGTGTCCAGCACCATCAGGCCGGTCAACAGCATCAGCAGCCGGGCGATCCAGGGCTGCCGCCGCCGCAAATCCAGGAACTGCACCGCGAAGACCTGGCCGATGGCCACCGGCAGGGTGCCCACCACCTCTCGATAATAATGGCTGGCCAGGTCGGCCGGCAGGTGTTCCCAGGGATAACCCAGCTGGCCGTAGATGTAGGCCAGGGTGATCAAGGCGTAGAACAGCAGGGTCACGCCCACCTCCACCCCCGCCATCACCACCAGGGCGAACTGATAGGCGGCGGCGATGATCAGCACGCCGAAGGTCAGGCCGTGCAGCAGGATGTCCCGCCGGTCGACCAGGCCCTGGGCGTCGCTGGTGCGCAGGTACAGGGCGAAGGAGGCGAAGTAATGCTCCACCCGCACATACAGGACCGTCCGGCCCGGCGGCAGCGACAGGCTGAAGACGGGATAGCGGTGGGGGATGTCCGTGCCGCGCTGGGCCGCCCCCTCCGCCACGTGGCGCTGTTCCGCCGGCCCCTCGGGCGACAGGCCGTCGCCCGGGAACACATAGAGATCCAGGGCATGGTAATAGGGATAAGGGAAAACCAGCAGGCGCGGGAGTGCTGCGTCCGTGGGGTTGTCCAACGTGATGCGCGCCCAATAGGCGGAGCGGGTGCGGGCGAAGCCGGGCGTCTCCCGCGTGGCGGGGGTGAAGCGCTGGGCCGCCGGCCCGGCCATTACGTCGGCCAGGGTCAACGACCGGCTGGGATCCTCCAGCAATTCCAGATGGCCGCCCAGGGACAGGTTCGGACCGTCGACCACCACCTGGCCGGCCGTTTCAGCCCGGGCGGAGGACGGCGAAACAAAGGCCGCGCAGACCAGTGCCAGGCAGAGAAACGCCAGGGCGCGCAGCAGCGCCGGCGGCCGCCACCCATCCCCGCCGCCATCCCCGGCCCAACCGCCAATACCCGCCGCGCCCATCATTTGCCCGATTCAGTAATTCGCCGCCAACCATGCCCTATCTGCCAGGGAAAGGCACGCCTTGCGTGTCTTTATGCCCATCGCCACGCGCGATCCGGCACTATTGCCGGTTGCACCAACGCGACAACCTGCCTTGGCCGTCAATTGCCACGTCTACCCCCTGCGTGATAAGCGTCCCAAACGGGCATGAACCCATGATGGACCTTTGGGCCTAAGGGGATACGGGGATGAGATGGCTGACGGAGCGGTTGAAAGCCATCGGTCCCGGACGGCTGATCAATATCTCGCTGGCCGCCGGCATCGCCCTGTCATTGGTCTTCGTGCATGCCGAGTTCACCCGCGCCCTGACCGCCCGCCGGGCCGAGATCAGCCAGCATATGGACACGGAGGCTGTGTCCCTGGACGAACAGTTCGCCGCCATCGCCGGCCGCCTCAACCGCCTGCGGGCCTGGGCGCAGCTGGTGCTGCAGGAACCGTCAAGTCCGGGGGCCATTCCGGGGGCGCCGCCCGCCGCGGTCGCCGATTTCCTGAATACGGTGGCCCAGGCCAAGGACCGCGACGTCGTGGTGCTGGACCAGGCCGGCACGGAGACCACGGCGTTGCTGGCCTTCCCGGACCAGGCACTGGCCGTGCATGAGGGCCTGGCCCGCCCCGACCGCGCCCGCTGGCAGACGGACGTGGCGATGGCGCTGGGGCTGGCCCAGCAGTTGGCCCTGGACCTGAAGACGCAAGCCGGGCTGTCGCGGGGATATTTCATCGGCTCTTCCGGCCTGGCGGTGGTGGCGCCCCGGTTCGCGGCCGACAATGCCAACGACCTGATGGCCGACCTCTACAAACGGCCGGTCTATCGCCTGTCCACCCAGGCGGCCAACCCGACGGGGGCCGTGACCTGGACCGACCCATCGGCGGCCACCGTGGCCGTCCCCATCGATTACCAGGGCCGCTTCCTGGGGGTGATCGCCTTCGACCTTACCTTGGCCGCCCTCCCCGGGGCCGACCAGGCTCCGGCGGAGGCCGCCGACACCGGCACGCGGCTGCTGGTGGGGCCGGACGACCAGGTGCTGCGCGCCTTCGGCACCCCGCCCGCCGACCTGTTCCAGGAGGGACGGCCGACGCCGGCGGGCGTGGCGGCCCTGTTGAACCGGAACCGCGCCACGACCGAACATGCCGGATACGTCATCACCACCCGGCCCCTGGCCAACACCCCCTGGCGCCTGGTGCACATCACCCCCCGCGCCGCCCTGACCTGGTCGCTGGTGGTGCACACCGCCGGGTCCATGGCCGGGTTCTCCAGCGTGCTGCTGGCCGTGGTGCTTTTGTTCAACATCGTGGTGCGGCGCATGGTGCGCTCGCAGGAGCGGTCGACGGCGGCGGAGCGCGAGGCCCGTGCGGCCACCGAACACGCCCTGGCCGAACTGCGCGCCGCCCATGACGAGCTGGACTTCCTGAACCGGGAGAAGACGCGCTTCTTCTCCCTGATCTCCCACGATCTGCGCGGGCCGTTCAACGTGCTGCTGGGCATGACCCGGGAACTGGCGGACTACGGCACCCGCATGGCGCCGGCCGACGTGGCGGACTTCGCCGCCTCCGTCCACCAGAGCGCGCTGACCGCCCACACCCTGCTGGATAATCTGCTGAACTGGTCGCGGGTGCAGATGTCGGGCACGCCCTTCACCCCGTCAGTCATGCCGCTGGGCGAGGTGGTGGCGGCCGCCATCCACGATTTGGGCCCCACGGCCGAGGCCAAGGGCATCCGCGTGCTGGACGCCTCGGGCGACCGCCACATCCTGGCCGACCGCACCATGGTGCTGGCCATCCTGCGCAACCTGCTGGCCAACGCCATCAAGTTCAGCCACCCCAACCAGGGCGTCCAGATCACCTCGCGCGCGCTGGGCGACCGGCTGGAGATCGCGGTGTCGGACCGGGGCATCGGCATGGCCCCGGAACAGCTGGACCAATTGTACCGGCGCGAGGCGCAGGACAGCCGCCCCGGCACGATGGGCGAGGTCGGCACCGGCCTGGGCCTGACCCTGGTGCGCGACCTGGTGGCCCGCCACGGCGGCGTGCTGGCGCTGGACAGCACACCCGGCCTGGGCACCACCGTCAGCTTCACCGTGCCGCTGGCGGCGGCCCCGCGCTGACGCGCTATATGCCAGCGGCACAAGCTTCTGACTTGTGCCGCTGTAGGCTGCGACCGCAGCCACCGGAGGTTTCCGGGGAGCGAAAGCGGACTGGAAACCGAGGATCAGCCCAGCCGGCGGATGCCGGCGCCCGGCGCCTGAGGGGGTCTTTGATCGGCCACGATCAAAGACCGCGCGTATCAGAGTACTTCCGCCAGGCGCTCCACCGGGCGGCAGAGGACGGCGCCCTTGGGGCTGCGGGCGATGGGGCGCTCGATCAGGATGGGATGGGCTGCCATCAGGTCCAGCAGGGCGTCGTCGCTGAAGCCGCCCGCCGGTTCGCCCACCAGCAGCTCATCATTGCCGCGGCGGCGCAGGATGTCGGCGGGACGCGCCTTCATGGCAGCCAGCATGTCCGCCAAGGCGGCACGGTCCGGCGGGGTCTTCAGATATTCCACCACCGTCACCGCGTGCCCGCCGGCCTGAAGGTCGGCCAGGGCACGGCGCGAGGTGGAGCATTTCGGGTTGTGCCACAGGGTGACGGTCATAATGGGGCCTTGGTTCCGGTTCAGATCAGACGGCGGCCACCATAGCGGGGCCGCCATACCCGCGCCAAGCATGGTACAGAACCCCAGTGTAACGTGACGTTTTCGTCCTTCCACCCCGGGCCCGGCCTGGACTATCACTGCCATCGGTTAGTGTTGAGGTGAGACATGTGCGGCATTGCGGGTTTCCTGGGTAATCGCAACTGGACCCGGACGGCGGATCTGTCCTGGCTGAAGGCCGTGGCCGACGGGCTGGCCGCGGCACCGCCCAGCGACCCCACCGCCATCGATGCGGCGCTGGACGGCCTGGTGGCGCGCTTCACCGACCTCATGTCTTTCCCCACCCACATGGCGGTGGTGGCGGAGCCGCAGGGGCCCGCGGCATTGCTGACCACCGTGGCCGACCGCATCGACGCGCTGGAGGCGGCCCTGCGCAGCGGTGCCGCCGCCCGCGACGCGGCGGTGGAACGCACGGCCGAGCGCCTGCGCGACTATGCCTGGCAGCTGCGGACGGAGGTGCTGGGCAACATCGGCCGCACCCTAGCGCTGCTGCCCGAGGGTGCCAAGGCCCCCCGGCCGCAGCAGGCCGTGGCCTGGGCCGCCGAGCAGGTGCTGGAGAACCTGGACCGGCTGGAGGTGCGCGGCCGCGACAGCGCCGGCATCGCCCTGCAGATCACCATAGCCCACCGCTTCACCCTGGACGACCTGCCGGCGGCCCTGCGCGCGCAAGCCGCCGAGCGCCTGGCCGTGGGCGACCGGCATGAGGGGCTGGCCCTGCACGTCCTGGCCGACGGCCGCACCACCGTGCGCTTCACCTACAAGGTGGCGACCCTGATCGGCCGCCTGGGCGACAACGGCGCCTTCCTGCGCGGCCGCATGCGGGCCGACGGGGTGCTGTGGGCCGTGGCGGCGCACGCGGCGGGCTTCAGCGCCATCGCCCATACCCGCTGGGCCTCGCACGGGGCCATCAGCCTGCCCAACTGCCACCCCATGAACGCGCGCCTGGCGAACGAGGCCGCGGCGGGTCCCAATGCCACCAGCTTGGCACCCGACGCTGACATCATGGTGGCGCTGAACGGCGACATCGACAATTACCGGGCGCTGACCGAAAGCGCCATCGCGGGCACCGGCCACACCCTGCCGGCGGAGGTGACCACCGACACCAAGGTCATCCCCGTGCTGTTCCGCCTGGAGGGCGAGGGCGGCGGCAACGCCGGCCGTTTCCTGACCACCATGCGCCGCCTGGAAGGGTCCATGGCCGTCATCCTGCAGCACCCGGCCGATCCGGAGCGGCTGCAGATCGGCCAGAAGGGCAGCGGGCAGAGCCTGTTCGTGGCCGAGGTGGCCGATGGCCTGATCGTGGCGTCGGAGAATTACGGCCTGGCGCCCCGATCCCGGCGGTCCGTCCCCCTGGCGCAGGTGGAGCGCGGCGGCCTGGCCGTCACCCTGTCGGTGGCCGAGGGCGAGCCGGCCCTGGCCGCGCGCATGATCGACGACGGCACCACCGCCCCGCTGAAGGCCGATCCGATCGAGATCTTCTCCCGCGACATCTTCCGCGGCCGCCACGACCATTTCTTCGAGAAAGAGGTGCACGAGGCGCCATCCAGCGTGCGCAAGACCCTGGCCGGCCGCTATCGCCGCCAGGACCGCCGCGTCAGTTTCGACCTGGTGGCCAGCGGCGGCGACACCGGCCCCTGGGCGGGCCTGCGCGCCCGCCTGGTCGACACCACCAAGCCGCCCGTCCGCCGCATCCTGGTGACGGGCCAGGGTACGGCCGCCATCGCCGCCATGGGTATCGAGCACCTGATCCGCCTGGCGCTGGACCGGTCGTCCGTCACCGTCACCAGCGCCAAGGCGTCGGAACTGTCCACCAACCTGGACGGCAAGGTGCTGGACGACACCCTGGTCATCGCCATCAGCCAGAGCGGTACCACCACCGACACCAACCGCACGGTGGACCTGGCGCGGGCGGCCGGCGCCTGGATCCACGCCATCGTCAACCGCCGCAACAGCCCCCTGGTGCGCAAGTCGGACAGCCACCTGTTCACCAGCGACGGCCGCGACATCGAGATGGCGGTGGCCTCCACCAAGGCGTTCTACAGCCAGGTGGCGGCGGGCAAGCTGACGGCGCTCTGCCTGGCCGACGCCCTGGGCACCCTGCCCCCCCAGCAGATCCATGACGAGATGGTGGCGCTGGAATCCCTGCCCCAGCGCATCCAGGAGGTGCTGGACGACGAAGGCGCGATCGCCGCCTGCGCCAAGGCCTACGCCCCGCGCAACCGCTATTGGGCGGTGGTGGGCAACGGCGCCAACAAGGTGGCGGCGGAAGAGATCCGCATCAAGCTGTCGGAGCTTTGCTACAAGTCCATCCCGGTGGATTACACCGAGGACAAGAAGCACATCGACCTGTCGACCGAGCCCTTGACCCTGGTGGTGGCCAACGACCTGCCGCCGCTGCTGGCGCAGGACACCGCCAAGGAAGTGGCCATCTTCAAGGCCCACAACGGCAAGCCCATCGTCTTCGCCGCCAAGGGCGAGACCTGCTTCGCCCCCTATGCCGAGGCGGTGGTGCACCTGCCCTCGGCCGGCGCCGGCCTGGACTTCATCATGGCGACGGTGGCGGGCCACCTCTGGGGCTTCCACGCGGCCCTGGCCATCGACGCCGAATCCCGCCCCTTCCGGGAAGTGGCGGCCACGCTGGACCAGGCGCTGGCCGACCCCAACCGGCCGGTGACGCCGGTGGCCACCAGCCTGGCGGCCATCATCGACCGCATCGCCGACGGCCAGCTGGACGCGGCATTGCCCGCCTCCTACACCGCGCGCCTGGCCAAGCTGACCTCCGCCCTGCCCATGCTGGACACGCCGGGCGGCAAGCAGGAGCGCACGGCCATCATCAACCGCGGCCTGGACCTGCTGCGCCTGGTGTTCGAGGAGACGTCGCGCCCCATCGACACCATCCGCCACCAGGCCAAGACCGTCACCGTGGGCATCAGCCGCCCGGGTCGCGAGATCAGCCCCCTGCTGCTGGCCGCATTGGCCGATCTGGGGGCCGCCCCGTCCGACCTGGCGGAACCGGAACGCCAGCTGCTGATCGCCCTGTCCACCCTGGTGATCGGGGTGGAGGGCGGCGTGCGCTACCGCCTGGCGGGCGACGGCGCGGACGGCACGCCCCTGCTGCTGGCCGCCGAGCGCAGCGGCCGGTCCAAGGGGGCGGCCTCGCGCCATGACAGCCCGGCGGCGGCCACCGGCGGCAAGCGCCGCGCCCTGCGCCTGGGCCGGGGCATGCTGTCGGCCGGCGCCAGCGGCGATGAGACGTCGGTGTTGCTGCCCCTGATGCGGGAGCCGAACTGGGCGCCGGATGGCCTGCTGCTGCTGCACCTGGCCCTGGTCAGCCAGGCGTCGCTGCAACAGAAGGCCGCCATCCTGAAGGACCTGCGCCTGTACGAGGATCTGTTCGACGCCTACCATGAGACGGAGCAGGGCGCCGAGGCGGGCAACCAGAACGGGGACGGTGGTTTCGCCGCCTTCCTGGAAAAGCTGACGCCGCGCGACCTGGTGCTGTCCACCGCGGCGCAACTGGTGCGGGGAAGCTGACCACCCTGGGTGCCCGCTTGGTCGCAGACCCTGGTCTGGGGGCCCAAACATTTGGCGGGCATGCTATCCTCGCCATCGGCACATGAGGAAGGCGGACGGCAAGTGACGGGACAACGGCAGACGGAACGCCTGGCGGGCAAGACGGCGGTGGTGACGGGTGCCGCGGACGGCCTGGGCCGCGCCATCGCGGTGGCGCTGGCGCGCGAAGGTGCCGACATGGTGCTGCACCATCTGCTGCCCGACGAGGCCGCCGCCGCGACGGAAACCGCGCGCCAGGTCCAGTCCCTGGGCCGCACCGGCGTGGTGGTGCAGGCCGACATCACCCGATCCTCCGGCGCCTACACCCTGGCGGCGGCGGCGGTGGCGGCCTTCGATCACATCGACATCCTGGTGAACAACGCCGGCTTCCGCCTGATGCTGCCGTTCGACGAGATGACGCAGGAACTGTTCGACGCCACCATGGCGGCCAACATGGGCAGCACCTTCCTGATGGTGCGCCACCTGCTGCCCCTGATGCAGAAGCGGGGCTATGGCCGCATCGTCACCACGGTGGACACCGCCGCCATGGAAGGGGCGCGCGGCATGACGGCCTATGGCGCCGCCGCGTCCGCCCTGCTGGGTTTCACCCGCAGCCTGGTGCATGAACTGGGCGACAACGACATCGCCGCCAACTGCGTCAGCCCCGCCCAGGTGCCGGCGCACGGGATCACGGGCGGTGAGGAGGATTGGGAAAACGTCACGCCGGCCTACGTCTTCCTGGCCAGCGACGACGGCTACGCCATGGTCGGCCAATGCCTGCGGCCTAGTCCGTAACGTTTGCCCTCAGGCGCCGGGCGGGCCCATCCGGGCCCTTGGCTGATCCTCGATTTCCAGTCCGCTTCGCTCCCCGGAAATCTCCGGCGGATGCGGTCGCGTCCTACAGCGGCATGAGTATCTCATGCCGCTGGTGCGCCCCAACCAGTTACTCAAAAACCCTATCGCCGGGCTGCGCCTGGTCGGCCGGCAGGTCGGGCAGGGTCGCCAGCTTGGCATAGAGGGGGCCGAAGTCCTGGGCCGTGGCCTGGAACAGCTGGTCGAAGCTGTCCAGCACGAAGTAGGTCTGCTGGTAGTCGTCGATGCGGTAGCGGGTGCGCATCACCCGTTCCAGGTCGAAACCGACGCGCAAGGGTTCGGGGCTGTCGATGCAATACTGCGTCTCCCCGCGTGACGACAGCATGCCGGCGCCATAGGCGCGCAGGCCCGACGCCGTGTTGATCAGGCCGAATTCCACCATGTACCAGTACAGCCGCGCCAGGCGTTCCAGGTCGCCGGCATCCTTGGCCTCGGCCCCCTTGGCGCCGTAGGCCTGGAGGTAGTTGGCGAATACCGGATGCATCAGCAGCGGCACATGGCCGAAGAAGTCATGGAACACGTCCGGTTCCACCAGGTAGTCCATCTCATCCGCGCGGCGGATCCAGTTGGTGACGGGAAAGCGCCGGGCGGCCAGGTGCCCGAAGAACACGTCGTTGGGCAGCAGGCCCGGCACCGCCACCAGGGTCCAGCCGGTGGCCCGGGACAGGACATCGCTGGCGCGGTCGAAACGCGGGATGCCGTCGCCGGCGTCCAGGCGGGCCAGGCTGTCCATGAACTCCGGCGCGGCATAGCGCGGCAGCAAGGCGGATTGCTGGCCGTACAGCACCCGCCAGCGGGCGTGCTCCTCCGCCGTCAGGTTTTCCCAGTTCTGGGGCACGGTGTAGTCCGCCGCCATGGCGCTGTAATCGCCCCGCAGGGGGGTATCGGACTTGCCGGTGGTGTTGACGGGTACGGCGCTGTTCATGGGCCCGGTTCTCCCTGATTTTAGGGGCCGGGAACACCGGCCTTATCCGGGAACCATTTTATCGCCGAACTGGCACCATTTTCTTGCGATCATGCCCCACAGCGCCCAGCCGCTGACAACTTCATGCCGTAGCGGATCTCGATCCAGCAATCTTATGCCGCCTGAAATATTCACATGCGTGACCTTTGATCGTGACCGATCAAAGGTCCCCTCAATCGCCGGGCGCTGGCATCCGCCAGCTTGGCTATCCTCGTTCCGCCCTGCGGTGCTCACTCCGGGGCCAGCCGTCGCCGGCCTCCAGCGGCACGAGACTAAGTCTCGCGCTGCTGGTTTCAGTCGCGCGCCAGGTCGGCGGCGGACGGCAGCGGCACGGCGGTGGAGTGCTTGACCACGTCCAGCACGAAGCTGGAGCGCACGTCCTTCACCCCCGGAATCTGCAGCAGCCTTTTCATCGACACCTCGGCGAAGGCCTCCAGGTCCGTCACCACCACCTGCACCAGGTAATCCATGGTGCCGGTCATGACGAAGCAGGACACCACCTCGGGTATCTGGCTGACCAGGCGGCGGAACACGGCGTCGCCTTCCGCGTTCTGGTCGATCTTGACCTCGACGAAGGCGACCACGCCCAGGCCCAGGCGGCGGCGGTCCAGGATGGCGGCGTAGCCCTGGATGTAGCCCTGGTCCTCCAGATCCTTCACCCGGCGCAGACAGGGGGACGGCGACAGGCCCACCGCCTCCGCCAGATCCACATTGGAAAGGCGCCCGTTGCGCTGCAGCGTATCCAGGATGCGCAGATCTGCCGCATCCAGCGACGATTTACCCATTGTGATGCCGCCTTAATAAATTCCTGAGCACAACATTGCTCAATCTTGGCCAAACGCGGCAGACTTCGCAAGGAAATGCCGGGTCGCCGGGCGTATCATGAGGCAAATGACGCTTCTAACAGGGAGAGCGACCCGCATGTCCACCCCCAATGATACCCCCGCCACCCCGGTCGCCGAGGCTGTCGCCGGCGGCGCGCTGTGGGACAACCCGCTGGGCACCGATGGTTTCGAGTTCGTGGAATACACGGCCGAGGACACCGAGGCCCTGGGCCGCCTGTTCGAGGGCATGGGCTTCACCAAGGTGGCCCGCCACCGCTCCAAGAACGTCGTGCTCTACCGCCAGAACGACATCAACTTCATCGTCAACGGTGAGAAGGACAGCCTGGCCCAGCGCTTCGCCACCGCCCACGGCCCCAGCGCCTGCGCCATGGCCTTCCGCGTGCAGGACGCCGCCCAGGCCCTGAAGCACGCCGTGGAACAGGGTGCGGTCGAGGTGAAGGGCACCAATGGCCCGATGGAACTGAACATCCCGGCCATCGAGGGCATCGGCGGCAGCCTGCTGTACCTGGTGGACCGCTACAACAGCCCCAACATCTACGACATCGACTTCGTGCCCATCGAGGGCGTGGACCAGCGCCCGGCCGGCGCCGGCCTGACGGTGATCGACCACCTGACCCATAACGTCCGCAAGGGCAACATGGATCCGATTTCTGATTTCTACGGCCGCATCTTCAACTTCCGCCAGATCCGCTACTTCGACATCACGGGCGAATACACCGGGCTGACCAGCCGGGCGCTGACCGCCCCGTGCGGCAAGATCCGCATCCCGATCAACGAGTCGAAGTCGGACGCCGGTTCCGACAAGCTGGACCAGATCCAGGAATTCATCGAGGCCTACAAGGGCGAAGGCATCCAGCATATCGCCCTGCTGACCGACGACATCATCGCCACCTGGGACAAGCTGAAGGCCGGCGGCGTGAAGTTCATGAGCCCGCCGCCCGACACCTATTACGAGATGCTGGAAGAGCGCCTGCCCGGCCATGGCCAGCCGGTGGATGAGTTGAAGAAGCGCGGCATCCTGCTGGACGGCAAGGACAACCGCTACCTGCTGCAGATCTTCACCGAGACCGCCATCGGCCCGATCTTCTTCGAGATCATCCAGCGCAAGGGCGACGAAGGCTTCGGCGAAGGCAACTTCCGCGCCCTGTTCGTCAGCATGGAACGCGACCAGATCCGCCGCGGCGTGCTGAAGGTCGCCGAGTAAGTTTTGCCGTCGGCGTAAAGACCAAGGGCGGCATCCTCGCGGGTGCCGCCCTTTTTTCTGGCCGTATCGACAATGTTGACACGCCCCACCATGGGGATAACGTATCGTAGTCGATATGGCAGGAGGCGATCCCGTGCGTGTGACCGTGAAGAAATGGGGCAACAGCGCGTCCGTCCGCATCCCGGTGGCGATCATGGAGGCGGTGGGCCTGGAGATCGACGCCACGGTCGATATCCGCGAAGACGGCAACCGCATCGTGATCGAGCCCGTCGCCAAGGACACGGATGACCTGGCCGACCTGGTTGCCGGCATCACCCCGGAAAACCTTCATGCCGAGGCCGACTTCGGCCCAGCGACCGGCAATGAGGCCCTGTGAATGAGCTACGTCCCGGACGCCGGGGACGTGGTGTGGCTGCAATTCAACCCGCAGGCGGGGCACGAACAGGCCGGCCACCGCCCGGCCGTGGTGCTGAGCCCGGCAAGCTATAACAGGCGAACGGGCCTGATGCTGTGTTGCCCGATGACGACGCAGATCAAAGGCTATCCCTTCGAGGTCGTGCTCGGCCCGGACAGGACCCAAGCCGTGTTGGCCGACCAGGTCAAAAGCCTGGATTGGCAGGTCCGGCAGGCGCAGTTCAAAGGAAAGATCGGCGCGGCGGAACTGTCCGAAATCCGCCGGAAGGCGACCGCCCTGATCGGCAAGCCGTGATCACGCGCAGGCAACTTCCATGCCCTGTTTATCAGGGGCGCCGGGCACGAGTCTGTTCCGGCAGAAAAACGCAGGGCGACATCCGCGACGGGTGCCGCCCTTTTTGTTTTGTCCGGTTCGCATCAGGCCGAAAGCTGAAGCTCCTGGATCGGTACGTCCTTTAGTGCCGCCCGGGCGTCATGTATCGACACCGCATTCTGCAGGTTCATCCAGAATTCGGGGGTCGTATTAAGCGCGACGGAGAACCGCACCGCGGTCTCTGGCGTTATGTTCGCACTCTCATTCACGATGTTGCTGACATGCTTCCGGGTCAGCCCCGTCGCTTCAGCCAATTTCGTGATGCTAATTCCCCTGGGCTCCAGATAGTGGGCCTGGAGAATACGCCCCGGCGCGGTCGGACGACGCTCGCGTCTAGCCATCATGGCGCTTCGCCTTACGCATGGTCACTGCCCTGGGTGGGTCAGTGATAGTCCTCAAAATCGACGTCGAAGACCTCTGGCGGCTTCCACTTGAACGTAATGCAGTAATTGCCATTCACATGCATGCTGTAGGTTCCCCGCCTATCGCCTGACAGTTCATGGAAATCCTTCACGCCAGTGAAATCCTTCAGGTCGGTCGCGGCATCGAGGTGATCTAAAATCAGAATGGCGGCGCTGTGGTAACGGGGCCCGATCTTGGCCGTTCTGCCTGTGTCGAACAGCTCTTGCAGGCCTTTGCTCTTGAAGCCCGTGATCACAGCGGCACCCAGCGATTTCGCATCACCGGAAGTCACTGTAACCCATTTGGTGACGAAACCACAATGGTTACATCACACAGTCCGTCCGGTCAGCTTAAGGCCCCTCGAACGCCCGGTCGTGATCCAGGCTGGGCACCATGCCGCGCGCCTCATCCACCTTGGACAGGTCCAGGTCGGCGACCAGGACGCCCGGCGCCTCGCCGCCGGCGTCGGCCACCACCTCGCCCCAGGGGCTGATGATCAGGGCGTGGCCATAGGTGGCGCGGCCGCCGTCGTGGACGCCCACCTGCGCCGGGGCCAGGACCCAGCAGCCGGTCTCGATGGCGCGGGCGCGCAGCAGGACGTGCCAGTGGGCGCGGCCCGTGGGCACGGTGAAGGCCGAGGGCACGGTGATGATGCGGGTGCCCGCCTTGGCCAGGGCGCGGAACAGGTGGGGGAAACGCAGATCGTAACAGACGGTCAGGCCCAGGCCGCCCCAGGGCGTGTCCACCACGCGCGCGGTGTCACCGGGGCGGAAGGTGGCGCTTTCGCGGTACCGCTCCCCATTCGGCAGTTCCACATCGAACATGTGGAGCTTGTCGTAATGGGCCAGCACCTGGCCCGCCGGGTCGATGACGAAGCAGCGGTTGGCGGCGCGGCCGTCCTCCGTCAGGCAGGCCAGGGTGCCGGTCATCAGCCACAGGCCGGTGTCGGCCGCCAGTTCGCGGAAACGGGTGAGCGCCGGGTGCGCTTCCTCGGCATAGGCGCCGGCCAGCACGCGGTCGCGGCCCTGGACCATGCGGGCCACGTTTTCCGGCAGGGTCGCCAGTTGCGCGCCCTGGTCCCGGGCCTGGCGCAGCAGGTCGGCCGCCGCGTCCAGGTTGGCCGCGATCTCCGGCCCGGCGGTCATTTGCAGGACCGCCGCGCGCACCGTGCCGGTGAAGGCTTCCCCCGCCATGGCCGTCAGGCCGCGCCGGCGGACAGGCCCAGCTTGGCATCCAGCCGGCCGGCGCGGTCCAAGGCGTGGATGTCGTCGCAACCGCCCAGGCCTTCATCATCCACGAAGATCTGCGGCACGGTGGTGCGGCCGTCGGCGCGCTGGATCATCTCCGGCTTGCGGCCGGGGTTGGCGATGACGTCGATCTCCTCATACGCCACACCTTTGGCATCCAGCAGCCGCTTGGCGCGGTGGCAGTAGGGGCAATAGGGGCTGCTGTAGATTTCAACGCGGGGCATGGACCCGAACTCCCTGGAAGACATTTGGACGACCATAACCGGTCGGGAAGGACATGGTTCAGATATTGGCGCAATCGGCCGCGCGCGCCAAGGTTGGGTGCGCAACCCAGCCCCGAATTTAGAGTGCCTCTAAATCGGTTCGGCCCGCAGCACCCGGGCCACGGTCAGCACATCCACCCGTGCCGCACCGGCGCGCAGCAGGACGCGGGCGCATTCCGCCACCGTGGATCCGGTGGTGTAGACATCGTCCACCAGCACCACCCGGCGATCCCGCACCACCCGCCCCGGCCTCAACGCGAAGGCGCCGGCCACGTTGCGGGCCCGTCCCTCACGCGACAGCGTGCCCTGGGTCGGCGTGCGGCGGCGGCGCACCAGCAGGTCGGGCACGGCCCTGACCCCCGCCAGGCGGCCCAGACGCAAGGCCAGCAGGGCCGCCTGGTTGTAGCGGCGGGCGAACAGGCGCCAGCGGTGCAGCGGCACCGGCACGATCACGTCGGCATCGGCCAGCATGTCGGCCCCCGCCCGCGCCATCCACCCGGCCAGCAGGCCCGTGGCCTCCGTCCTGTCCCCATGCTTGAAACCCAGGATCAGGGGGCGGCTGGCGTCGTCATACAACAGCGCGGCGCGCAAGCTGGCGAACACCGGCGGGGCCGCCACGCAGATGGCGCACAGGGCGTCCGGCCCCATGTCGTGGGGGAACGGGCGCCCGCAACAGGCGCATTGGGGGGCGGCGATGAAACTGAGTCCGCGCCAGCAGGTGCCGCACAGCGCGCCGGCGCTGCCGGCCGTGCCGCCACAGCCCAGGCAACGTGGCGGCAGCACCAGGTCCAGCATCTGGCCCAGCACGTGACCGCCGGCGCCCCGCGCCGCTGTCGCCCACCGTGTCACCGGACCGGATCGGGTTTCACCGTCCATGCGTGTACATCCCCACCGAGGTGCGCGTCATGATAACCCAGCGGGGCCGTGCTTTCGGAAAATTCCTGTTGCCACCGGCACGGAACGTTCTATACCGGCCCGATGAGCGACGCCGACAGCATGACCGTCTTCGACCGACGCCGTGTGCGGGCCCATCGGGACCGCGCCGCGGCCGGCTGGGACGGTTTCGATTTCCTGAAGCGGGAAGTGGTCACCCGGCTGGTGGACCGGCTGGGCGACATCAAGCGCGACTTCCGCGTGGCCCTGGATTTGGGCTGCCACGGCGGTGAGGTGGCACAGGCCCTGGCGGCCATCCCCAGCATCGCCCATGTGGTGGCGACCGACCTGTCCCCGCGCTTCGCGGCGGAGGCGGCAAAACGCACCCCCGGCCTGCCCACCGTGGCAGCGGATGAGGAATTCCTGCCCTTCGCGGAAGGCAGCTTCGACCTGGTGGTCAGCGCCCTCAGCCTGCATTGGGTGAACGACCTGCCCGGCGCCCTGATCCAGATCCGCCGGGCGCTGAAGCCCGACGGCCTGTTCCTGGGCGCCATCCTGGGCGGTGAGACGCTGTTCGAACTGCGCCGCAGCCTGATGGAGGCGGAGATGGCGCTGCTGGGCGGCCTGTCGCCCCGCGTCAGCCCCATGGCGGAGGTGCGCGACGCCGGCGCCCTGCTGCAACGCGCCGGTTTCGCCCTGCCGGTGGTGGACAGCGACATGCTGACCGTCAGCTATCCCCACGCCTTCCGCCTGATCCAGGACCTGCGCGGCATGGGCGAGACCAACGCCGTGCGCGACGCCCGCCGCGCCATGAGCCCCAGCGCCCTGTTCACCAACGCGGCCGAACGCTACCAGTACCTGTACCCCGACGGCGAACAGGGTGTCGCCGCCAGTTTCCAGGTGCTGTACATGGCCGGCTGGGCGCCCGACGCCAGCCAGCAGCAGCCCCTGCGCCGGGGCAGCGCCCAGTTGCGCCTGGCCGATGCCCTGGGCACGCAAGAGATCAACCCGCTGCGCGACAGGAATTGATCTGGCATGCACCGACAGCGGCTTGAGGTAGAGCCTCAAGCCGCTGTCGTCGTGCCTATTGGGGCGATACCTGGAACACCCGGGCGCCGTTGACCCAGGTCTCCAGGACCTTGATCTCCGCGATGCGTTTCTCCTCATGGGTGCAAGGGTCGCTGTCCAGGATCACCAGGTCCGCCAGCTTCCCCGCCTCCAGCGAACCGACATACTGGTCGGCATGGCACTGCCAGGCGGCATCGATGGTCTGCGCCTTCAGGGCAGCTTCCACGGTGATGCATTCCGTCTCGTTCAGCACCATACCGTCGTGGTCCATGATGCGGGTGACCGCCGTCTGGATCCGGCGCAGCGGCTCCAACGGGCTGACGGTGTAGTCGCTGTGCAGCGAGAAGCGCAGGCCCGCTTCCTCCACCGATTTGCAGCGGTCCAGCAGATTGGCGCGAGCGTCACCCAGCAGTTCCTTGAGCACCCAGCCCCATTCCGCCACATGCTGGATGAGGAAGGACGGCACCACCTGCAACTCCACCATCCGCGTGATCTGGTCGTTATTCAGGATGGAGCAGTGCTCCACCCGGTTGCGGCGGACATCGTTGCCGGGATGCTTGTCGTTCGATGCCTGATAAGCCGTCAGGATGTTGTCGATCGCCGCGTCGCCGTTGGCGTGGGTGATGACCTGCCAGCCCAGGCCGTTGGCGGTGGCGACCAGGTCGGACAGGGCGCTGGCGGGCAGGTTCTCGTTGCCCCGCGTGTCCAGGCCCAGATAGTCCCGCTCCGTCCACGCGATGGCCTTCTGGGTGTAAGGCTGGCGCTGCAAGCCGGTGACGCCCTGGTTGGATCCATCGGCGAACAGCTTGATGGCCTGCTGCAGGAACATGGGGTCGCTGACATCGGGCTCGGCCCACTGCACCTCATGCGCGCCCTTATCGCCCAACTGGTACTGGTTGACATAGAGCGCGCTGGCGAAGCGGGGACGGGCCGTGAAGATAGACACCGTTTCGATGGCGATCTTTTCCTGGGCGGCGCTGCCCAGGGCGATGCCCAGCGCCGCCTCGTTCACCATGGTGTTGCCGTTGGTCACCGCCGTGTACAGGATCTCCGCCAGGTTCAGGCCCAGCGTCTTCGCATCCTCCGGAAAACCCGTGTGGTTGGCGGACAGGGCCGCCAGGACGTATTTCTGGGCCGGGTATTCGATGAAGATGCCGGAGGTGAGGCCGGTATCCACATCGCCATCGAAGAAGGTGGCGATCTTGCCGCCCTTCAGCAGGGGCGGATTGGTTGCAGGAATGCCGGCCATCTTCAGGACCCGGCGGTTGGCATAGGTGGTGTGGCCCGATCCCGACGCGATGTAGATCGGGTTCTGCTTGTCCGGATCGTCGGTTCCGAACAACTCATCCAGGTCGTTGATCGTGATGTTGCGCCAGCCGTCCGACAGGCGGGATGAATCGAAACCGGTGGCGACGATCCAGTCGTCCAGCGACGGGGCCGACTGGATGGCCTGGCGCAACTTATCCGTGACCGATTTGAAGGTGTAGTCCTCCCCCGGCACGGGCCCCAAGCCCAGGCCCGGCGCCAGCAGGGCGCTGGCCACCACGTGCATGTGGGGGTCGACGAAGCCCGGCAGCAAGGTCCGGCCAGCCAGGTCAATCTCCTGCGCACCGGGCGCCAGGACACGCATCGCCTCCAGGGTGCCGACGCCCAGGATTTCCTTGCCCTTGATCACCAGGGCATCGACCGTGGGCAGATCGTTGCGCATGGTCCGGATGGTGCCGTTGTGGAACAGCCGGGCCGGCGCGCCGGGCGGCTCCGGCGCCGGGGCCGTTCGCAGCACGGGGTAATCCTGCTGGATCGGCGTCAGGGCATCTATCAGGTCTTGGCGGAGGTCGTCGGACGATTTGTTGGCGATGGAGGCCATCGCGACCTGGACGACATCGAAACGGGAACACGCGCAATTGGGCAGCATCCTAAACCTCTTTGGGATTTGTTATGGATGGATTGCCCTTATGAGTAACACTGCGGCTGGGTTTTAAATTCTTAAAGTTTTATATTATTCAGTCACATATGCTACGAGTTGTGATTTTCACCACGCCTACAGCAGGTCGCGCAGCATGGCCACCAGCGGCACGTCGGCCGGGGGCATGGGATAGTCGGCCAGGCGTTCCGGCCGCGCCCAGGCCAGTACCTGGCCCTCCAGCGGCTGGGGCGTGCCCTGCCAGACGCGGCAGACGTAGAGCGGCATCAGCAGGTGGAAGGTCTCATAGCGGTGGCTGGCGAAGGTGAAGGGCGCCAGGCAGCTGGACCGGGTGTCGATGCCCAGTTCCTCCCGCAGTTCCCGCACCAACGCCACCTCCGGCGTCTCACCCGGATCGACCTTGCCGCCGGGGAACTCCCACAATCCCGCCAGCGACTTGCCCGGCGGCCGCTGGGCCAGCAACACCCGCCCGTCGGCATCCACCAGCGCCACGGCGGCGACCAGCAGGGTGGGCACGGGCGCCACCGGCTCCGCCTTGCCGTCCCAGCAGGGGGTCATCTCATCCGCCATGGTATGCCCTTTCCAAACTGAAATCCGCGGCATGAGGCTTTCCTCATGCCGCCGTAGGATGCGACCGCATCCGCCGGAAGTTTCCGGGGAGCGTAGCGGACTGGAAACTGAGGACAAGGCAAGCGGGCGGATGCCCGCGCCCGCCGCCTGAGGGAACCTCAATTAACTTCTATAACTGCCGTTAATATCGATATAGCCGTGGGTCAGGTCGCAGGTCCAGACCGTGGCCTTGCCCCGGCCCAGCCCCAGGTCGACCTGGATATCGATCTCCTGCCCCTTCATGTGGGCGGCCACCGGCGCCTCGTCATAGCCCGGGACCTCCATCCCGTTGGCGCAGATCTGCACGCCGCCGATGCTGATCACCAGCCGGTCGCGGTCGGCCTTCTCACCGGCGCGGCCCACGGCGGCGACGATGCGGCCCCAGTTGGCGTCCTCGCCCGCCACCGCCGTCTTCACCAGGGGGGAATTGGCGACGGTCAGGGCGATGCGCTTGGCGGCCTTGGCGCTGACCGCCCCTGTCACCGTCAGGGTGACGAACTTGGTCGCCCCCTCGCCGTCGCGCACGATCTGCTGGGCCAGGTCCAGGCAGACGGCGTCCAGCGCCTTGGCGAAGGGGCGCAGGCGCGCGTCATTGATGTCGGTGATGGGGGCGTTGCCGGCCTGGCCGGTGGCCACCAGGATCACCGTGTCGCTGGTGGAGGTGTCGCCGTCCACCGTCACGCAGTTGAAGCTGAGGTCGGTGGCGCGCGACAGCAGCTTCTGCAGCACCGGGGCCGCGATGGCCGCGTCGGTGAACAGGAAGCCCAGCATGGTCGCCATGTCGGGTGCGATCATGCCGCTGCCCTTGGCGAAGCCGTTCAGGGTCACCGTCTTGCCGTCGATCTTGCAGCTGGCGACCGCCCCCTTGGGGAAGGTGTCGGTGGTCATGATGGCACGGGCGGCGGCGTCCCAGGCGCCGGCGTCCAGCCGGCCCCAGGCCTCACCCAGGTGCTGGGCGATCTTGTCGGCCGGCAGGGGCTGGCCGATGACGCCGGTGGAGGCGACGAACACCTCTTCCGGCTTGCAGCCCACCAGTTCGGCGGCCCTGGCCACCGTCTGGGAGACCAGCGATTCGCCGGCCGCACCGGTGAAGGCGTTGGAGTTGCCGGAGTTCACCACCAGGGCGCGGGCGCTGCCGCCCGTCAGGCCGCGGCGGCACCAGTGCACGGGCGCGCTGGCCGTCAGGGAGCGGGTTAGCACGCCGGCCACCGTGGTGCCGGGCGCCAGTTCGGCCACCATCAGGTCGTCCCGGCCCTTGTAGCGGATGCCGCAGTTGTAGGCGGCCAGGCGGACGCCGGCCACGGGGGACAGGGTGGGGAAACCGGCGGGCGCCAGGGGGGAGACCTTGAGGGCCATGGGGATCGCTCCGGAAAAGGCGGCAAAACGCGCCGAAAATAGGCTGAAAATAGTGACAAATTAGAGCGGAACGCGATCAGGTGGAATCACCTGATCGTGTAAATCCGCTCTATCATGAACAGCTTAAGAGCAAGATGCGATCACGCGTGATCGCATCTTGCTCTTAATCGAAAAGGGCCGCCCTCAGGCCATGAAAAAGGGCGCGAAGCCCGCGCCCTTTTCACCAGAAATCCACGCCGGCCGGCCCTCACGAGTGAGGGGCCGGCCGGCGCGCTTGATCGACCTTACTGCTTGGCCGGCGCCGCGGGGGCGGCGGCGGGGGCCGGCGGGGTCAGGGAGATGGCCTGCTTGCCGGTGATGTCGAAGGCCTCGACCTTGGCACCCTTGCGCAGGTCGGCGACGACCTGGGCGGCCAGATCCTGGGCCTCGGCCTGGGCGACCTGTTCCTTCACCTGCTCGAACGGCGGGGCCTGGCGCTTGCGGCGGTCCTCAACCTTGATCACGTGCCAGCCGAAGTCGGTCTTCACCGGGGTCTTGCTGACCTCGCCGGGCTTCATGGCGAAGGCGGCGTCGGCGAACGGGGCCACCATCTCGCTCTTCGAGAAGTAGCCGAGATCACCGGCCTGGGCGGCGGAGTTCTTGTCGATCTGCTGCTCGGAAGCCAGCTTGGCGAAATCGGCGCCGCCTTGGATCTGCTTGATCAGCGCGTCGGCCTCTTCCTTGGTCTTGACCAGGATGTGACGGGCGCGGACTTCGTCCTCGACCGGCAGGGCCTTGACCATCTCGTCATACTTCTTCTTCAGCAGGGCGTCGTTCATGCGCGCGTCGACCTGCTTGCGCACGTAGGCCTGCTCCACGAAACGCTCCTCGGCGCGCTTCAGGTCGGCCTTCACTTCCTTGCTGTCCTGCAGCTTGTCCTTGTAACCGGCGTCGGTCAGCAGCTTGGCGGTGATCAGGCTGTCCAGCACGCGCGGGTAGGCGTCGGACAGGTGGACCTGCTGCTGCGTCTGGGCGGGCAGCTGCTGGTAGGCCTGCAGCACTTCCGAGCGATGGATTTCCTTGCCGTTGACCTTGGCGACCACGGGGTCGTCCACAGCCTGGGCGGGCGCACCGGCGGCAGGGGCCGCGGCCTTGGGGGCGTCGGCGGCCACGGCCACACCGGCCAGGGAACCAAAAGCCGCGGTCAGCAGCGCGGCACGCAACATCTTCACATACATGGAGCTGAATTCCTCGAACATGGGCTGCATCAAGAACGGCGCGACGGGTAGGGACCAGGGACGGCCACGCCGTAGCACTGCCGGGCCCTTCTTCGGCTGTCGCGCCATAAAACACGGGGGCGGTCCCCATCGCAAGGCGAGAGAGAGGGCCGGACGCACGGTTGGGTGCACCGGTAACGTGTCCAGTTGACGCACCGGCCGTGCCCACGACCGGCCGGCCACGGGCATCAAAGCGGTTGGAAAGCAAGCGGATCATGATATGGTCCCAGCCCGCGCGTGTGGGGGACTTTTTTTGAGCGGCGGGTGGGACCGGGGCGCGAACGGCGCCGGAAACGGCGGGGCTTCATTGACCGCCGGGCCAGGACACCTTATCTCAGGAACGCGCGTGAGGGCCCGCCCAAGCGGGCCCCTTCCGATCGGCCCCCTCCGCTCGGGAAAAGGCGGCCGGGGCGACCCGACCGCCAGCCCCAACGGTCGTATTGTCATTTTCGTTTCCTTCGAGGTTTTCATGCTCGGTTCCATCGCCCGCAAACTGTTCGGCAGCGCAAACGAGCGCGTTGTCAAAAGCTTGCGGAAGGACGTCGATGCCATCAACGCGCTGGAACCGAAGCTGGTCTCGCTGTCCGACGACGAGCTGAAGATGCGCACCGACTGGCTGCGCGACCGGTTGGCCAAGGGCGAAAGCCTGGACGACATCCTGCCCGACGCCTTCGCCACCGTGCGTGAGGCGGCCAAGCGCACCCTGGGCCAGCGCCACTTCGACGTGCAGCTGATGGGCGGCATGGTCCTGCACCGCGGCCGCATCGCCGAGATGCGCACCGGCGAAGGCAAGACCCTGGTCGCCACCCTGGCCGTCTACCTGAACGCGCTGGAGGGCAAGGGCGTCCACGTCATCACCGTGAACGACTACCTGGCCCGTCGCGACAGCGCCACCATGGCCCGCGTCTACGGCTTCCTGGGCCTGACCACCGACTGTATCGTCCACGGCCTGGACGATGACGAGCGCCGCCGCGCCTACGCCGCCGACATCACCTACGGCACCAACAACGAATTCGGCTTCGACTACCTGCGCGACAACATGAAGTTCCGCCTGGACGACATGGTCCAGCGGCCCTTCAACTTCGCCGTGGTGGACGAGGTCGATAGCGTGCTGGTCGACGAGGCCCGCACCCCCCTGATCATCTCCGGCCCGTCCACCGACGGTTCCGAACTCTACGCCGCCGTCGACACGGTCATCCTGCGCCTGGATGAGAGCGACTATGAGAAGGATGAGAAGGCCAAGTCCGTCATACCTGACGGAAGACGGCACGGAGAAGGTCTCCCAGATCCTGATGGAGATGGATCTGCTGAAGCAGGGCGACCTGTACGACATCCATAACATCACCCTGGTCCACCATGTGAACCAGGCCTTGCGCGCCCACCAGCTGTTCACCCGCGACGTGGACTACATCGTCAAGGACGACAAGGTCGTCATCATCGATGAGTTCACCGGCCGCATGATGGACGGTCGCCGCTATTCCGAAGGCCTGCACCAGGCCCTGGAGGCGAAGGAGCATGTGACCATCCAGCGTGAGAACCAGACGTTGGCGTCCATCACCTTCCAGAACTATTTCCGCCTGTACCCCAAGCTGGCCGGCATGACCGGCACCGCCCTGACGGAAGCCGCGGAATTCGCGGAGATCTATAACCTGGACGTGGTCGACATCCCGACCAACGTGCCGGTGTGCCGCATCGACTATGATGACGAGGTCTATCGCACGGCGCGCGAGAAGTACGACGCCATCGTCAAGCTGGTGCAGGAGTGCCGCGAGCGGCAGCAGCCGGTCCTGGTCGGCACCATCTCCATCGAGAAGTCGGAACTGCTGTCCGACCTGCTGAAGAAGCAGGGCATCCCGCACAACGTGCTGAACGCCCGCTATCACGAGCAGGAAGCCTACATCGTGGCGCAGGCCGGCCGCCCCGGCGGCGTCACCATCGCCACCAACATGGCCGGCCGCGGCACCGACATCAAGTTGGGCGGCAACATCGAGATGCGCATCGAGTATGAGCTGACCGAGGTGACCGACCCGGCCGAGCGCGAACAGCGCATCCGCCAGATCGAGGCCGAGGTGGCGGCCGCCAAGGACGTGGCGCTGGCCGGCGGCGGCCTGTACGTCGTGGGCACGGAACGGCACGAAAGCCGCCGCATCGACAACCAGCTGCGCGGCCGGTCCGGCCGCCAGGGGGACCCCGGCGCCTCCAAGTTCTTCCTGTCGCTGGAAGACGACCTCATGCGCATCTTCGGGTCGCAGCGCATGGACACCATGCTGCAGCGCCTGGGCCTGCAGGAGGGTGAGGCCATCATCCACAGCTGGATCAACAAGGCGCTGGAAAAGGCCCAGAGCCGGGTCGAGGCCCACAACTTCGAGATCCGCAAGAACCTGCTGAAGTACGACAACGTCATGAACGACCAGCGCAAGGTCGTCTATGAACAGCGTCGCGAGATCATGGCCGTCGACGAGATCAAGGAAACCGTCGAGGACATGCGCCAGGACACCATCAACACCCTGGTGGCCAAGGCCGTGCCCGCCAACGCCTATGCCGAGCAGTGGAACATGCCGGCGCTGCAGGAGGATGTGCAGCGCGTCCTGAACCTGGACCTGCCCATCGTGGAATGGGGCAAGGAAGAGGGCATCGCCGAGGTCGAGATCGAGCAGCGGCTGATGGCCGCCGCGACCGAGGCCTACGCCGCCAAGGAGGCCAGCTACGGCCCCGAGATCATGCGCTCCATCGAGCGCAGCCTGCTGCTGCAGCTGCTGGACCAGTCGTGGAAGGATCACCTGCTGTCGCTGGACCACCTGCGCCAGGGCATCAACCTGCGTGCCTATGGCCAGCGTGATCCGCTGAACGAATACAAGCGCGAAGCCTTCAACCTGTTCGAGGAGTTGCTGGACAGCCTGCGTGAGCAGGTGACCCAGGTGCTGATGCGCGTCCAGCTGCAGATGTCCGAGCCGCAGCCGGAATTCGCCCCGGTTTTTCCGGCCGGTGACGGCGTGCAACTGATGAGCGAAGGCCGTGGCGAGGCACCGGCCCTGCCGCCGGCCGACGAGCCCCTGCCCCCCGGCATGGCCCGCGCCAGCAGCGGCCTGAGTTATGGTGCGGTGTCCCTGCCGCAGTCCACCAAGGTGGGCGGCCAGGATCCGGAGACGTGGATGAACACGCCGCGCAATTCCCTCTGCCCCTGCGGCAGCGGCCAGAAGTACAAGCACTGCCACGGCCGGGCCCCTTAAGGGTCCGGTCAGCCTGCACGCCGGCCCGCGGGGAGCGCCATGCCGAACACCGAAGACATGTTGACGGACGATGAGTCCAACCGTGCGGCCCCGCCGGTCAACGAGGACATCATCGACCGCCTGCGCCGCCGTGCCGAACGCGCGCGCGACCGCTATCCCGACCATGCCGGCGACCCCGGCACCCTGGTCGGCGGCCTGATCGAGGATTACGAGGCCGCCGCCCTGGAGATCGAACGCCTGCGCGCCGCCCTCAAGGACATCGCGCGGCGTTCCCTGGCCGGCATGCGGCCGGAGATGTAGGGCTCAACGGCCTGAGGAAAACAAAAAAGGCGGCCCCGTTTTGGGTGCCGCCTTTTTTGTTTTCCTCAGGCGCCGGCGGGCCATCCGGCCCTTGGCTGTCCTCGGTTTCCAGTCCGCCTGCGGCTCCCCGAAAACCTCCGGCGGCCCCAGTCGGGGCCTACTCGCTGCGCTCGGCTTTCTTTTTCCTCAAGCGCAATCGGGCGACCTCAGTCCGGATACCGTATCTCCAGGATTTCCACCTCTTCCGGGCCCTTGGGCGTGCGCACGATGACGACGTCACCCACCTTCGCCTTCATCAGGGCGCGCGCCACCGGCGATACCCAGCTGATGCGGTTGCGGTCCATGTCGACCTCGTCCCGGCCGACGATGGTGACGGTCATGCGCCGGTCGTCCTCATCGGCATAAGTGACGGTGGCGCCGAAGAAGACCTGGGAGCGGTTCTTCTGCAACTGCGGGTCCACCACCTCGGCACTTTCCACCCGCTTGGTCAGGAAGCGGATGCGGCGATCGATCTCACGCAGGCGTTTCTTGCCGTACAGGTAATCGCCGTTTTCCGACCGGTCGCCGTTGCCGGCGGCCCAGGACACCACCTCCACCACCTTGGGCCGTTCCACCCGCAGCAGGTGCTGGCGCTCGTCCCGCATGCGGGCGAAGCCTTCCGGCGTCATATAATTCTTGGCGCCCGCCGGCAGGGGCGGCAGGTCGTCCTCATCATCGTCGTCAAGATCGGGTTTGGTGTTCATCGGCGACAGGCATACCCCAAGGTAAAACTCACCCTGGCCCTCTACTCCACCTGGAGCGTAGCGACAAGGCCGCGACCGCGGCCACCGCAGATTTCTGGGGAGCGTGAGCGGACTGGAAATCGAGGATAGCCCAAGGGCCGGATGGCCCGCCGGCGCCTGAGGCGAACGAAAGCTACATCTCCCGCAGCGCCTTCATGAAGCCTTCCACCGCCTGGTTCAGGCGGCCGGCCTCGCGGCTCAGGCCGCCGGCGGTGCCCAGCACCTCGCCCGCGGCACTGCCGGCACTTTCGGTGGCGGCGGTCAGTGAGGTCAGGGTGCGGGTAACATGGCTGGTGCCGTCGGCCGCCTCCGCCACGTTGCGGGCGATCTCACGGGTGGCGGCCCCCTGTTCCTCCACCGCGGCGGCGATGGCGGCGGCGACCTCGTTCACCTCGCGGATGGTGGCCTCGATGCGGGCCATGGCCTCAACACCCTGGCCCGTGCGCTGGCTGATGTCCTGGACGTACTGGGTGATCTCTTCCGTGGCCTTGGCGGTCTGGCCGGCCAGGGTCTTCACCTCTGACGCCACCACGGCGAAGCCCTTGCCGGCGTCGCCCGCCCTGGCCGCCTCGATGGTGGCGTTCAGGGCCAGCAGGTTGGTCTGGCTGGCGATGTCGCTGATCAGGCCGACGACGGCGCTGATGCGGTCCGACGCCTCGGCCAGGCTGCCCATGGTGCCACCGGTGGCCGAGGCCTCCGCCACCGCGCGGGCGGCGATGCTTTTGGACCGTTCGACCTGGCGGCCGACCTCATCCACCGAGGCCGCCAGTTCCTGGGCGGCGGCGGCCACTGTCTGCACGTTGTTGGAGGTCTGGCTGGCGGCGGCCTGCACGTCCTGCGCCTGGACGCTGGCGGTGCCGGTGTTGTCGGTCAGGGTACGGGCGCCGCCTTCCAGGTGATGGGCGGCACTGGTGACGGCCGTGGCCACGCCCTGCACGTCGGTCTCGAACGCGGCGGCCAGGCGGGCCTGCCGCGTCACCACCGACCAGGTCATCATCGGGCCGACATACCGGCCGTCGGTGTCGCGCACCGCGGCCAGGCGCAGTTCCAGTTCCTCATCCTCGCCGGCGCCAACACCGACGGCCCCCTTCAGGGCCAGGCGGGTCTGCCACGGCAGGCGGGCGGGGTCCTTCACCACGGCGCGGATGTCGGCACCCGCGCCATGGAACAGGTCGATGCCGGCGCCCACCGCCGTGCCGCCCGGCAGCGGCCGGGGCAAGGGGGCGCCCAAGGTCTTCAGCGCGGCCTCGCTGGCGGCGTTGGCATAGGTGATGCGGAAGTCCTGGGCGGCGTCGGCCAGCAGGACGTTCAGCGGCATGTCGTCCACCATCTGCTTCAGACGGAAGACGTCGGCCACCACGCCGCGCAGGGCACCGGCGGCGCGCAGCATGCGCCCGATCTCATCCCGGCGCTGGGTGGGGCGGATCTCCACCGTCGTGTCGTTATCGGCCAGGCGTTCCAGCAGGCGCGCCACCAGCAGGGTGGGACGGCCGACCCAGCGGCTGGCCAGCCACCAGGCGGCCAGGCCCAGCACCACGGCCAGCGCCACGCTGGCCACCAGGATGCTGGTCTTCAGGCGGTCCACCGCCTCGGCGAAGATGCGCTTCTGGATGCCGGTGTACAGCACGCCGATGGTGTGGCCGGTGCCGTCCTTGATGGGGTCGTAGGCGGTGTAGTAGGGCACGCCCAGGATGTCGGCCTCACCCCGATAGGCTTCACCCTTGCCCACCACCGTGTCGTAGACGGCGCCGCGGGCCAGGGGCGTGCCCACCGCGCGGGCGCCATCGGGCTTCATCACGTTGGTGGCGATGCGCATCATCTCGCCATCCTTGGCGGCGAAGATGGTGGCGGTGCCGCCCACCAGGCGCTTCACCGTATCGACCGATTCCGTGTTGCCCTGCAAGTCGGTGTCGCCGGCGTAAAGCTGCCCGTCCTTCAGGCTATAACCCTTGCCGTAGCCCTCCAGCACGTGCCAGGCGACGCGCATGTTGGCGTCCTGCCGATCCTTGGCCAGTTCCATGGTGAAACCCGCCAGCAGCACGTGGCTGATGCCCATGCTGACCACCGTCAGCAGCGTCACCGCACCCACGATCAGCAGGGCGATGCGGGTGGCAACCGACAGGTCGAACAGGCGGCGGGCGGTACCGCTCCCATTTTCGGAGATGGCGGTGCCGCGGCCGGCGGACTGGGCTTGGAACATGGTCTTCACTCTCCAAAAAAAACAAAGTCCGCCGAACCGCGGGGACACGTGAGGGGCGTCGGCATGCAGGCACGACAAAAAGACGAAGCTGCCCAGGCGCTCCCCCTGGACACGATGCCCGCGGCCGAACGCCGCACACCCATCTTTCTGGATGACACCCTAAATATAGAACCTCTCAAATTAGATCCAGGGGACTCGGCATGCCATTTTCGAAGATTAGACCGTCGCAAGGACAATCCGCCCCTTAACAAGGCAACAACCTTTCCTTCACTACATGGGCGATCTTCGGGGCAATTGGTTAATCAGACGATAAACATATACATAAGTATTGGTTATTGCCGCACCATGACTTGATATCGCGATATCATCTCTATTGAAGAAGTGGTTCACCCACCCAATTAAAGTCCACCAACATCCAATCAAAGCACCAAGGTTGATGTATCAACCAAGATACGCCGGCCATTTGTGTAAAGTTTTCGCCATTAATAAATCGGCCTGACTTGCCGCCTATCCATGCCGCCGTCCTGGGACCACCGCCCTGAACGGCCCGGCGCCCCCCCGAAATGCGGCAAACGCGTGATAATGACGCCCCCACCATCGCGCCGGACGCGGCAATTGAACTGAGGGGGCGGCACAGGCACACTCCCCCACCGCATGAGAAGCGCCCAGCGTGGCGCCGGCACTACCAGAGTAGGAGTGGGCGTATGCCGTGTTCGTCGATGGGTTTTAGAGGTGCTGTCAAAACTGTTCTGACGGCGGCCCTTTCGGCGACTGCGGCGCTCTGTTTCGCCTCCCCACCTTGTCTTGCCGCCGACGGCCGCCTGCCGGCCAGCATTTCGCCCCTGCACTATGACCTGACCGTCATCCCCAATGTGGAGGCGCGGACCTTCGCGGGAGAGGTGCATATCGATATCGATGTCGCCACCGCCACGCCCGCCGTGGTGCTGAACACCGAAAGCCTGACGCTGGACCGCGTCACCATCGATGGCCAGCCCGCCACCAGCATCACCCCGGATACGGCGAACCAGACGACCACCCTGGGCACCGCCGCCCCGCTGGTGCCCGGCCACCACACGGTGGATATCGCCTATCGCGGCGTGATCGAGCAGACGGCGCGCGGCCTGTTCTCGCTGGACTACAGCGGCACCGATGCCAAGGGGGCGGCCACGCCCGCCCGCATGCTGCTGACCCAGTTCGAATCCGGCGACGCCCGCCGCTTCCTGCCCTGCTGGGACGAACCGTCGGACAAGGCGACCTTCAGCCTGTCGGTGATGGCGCCCCAGGGGCAGGCGGCCATATCCAACATGCCGGTGAAGACCGACGAGGTCCTGGCCGACGGCCGCCACCTGGTGCATTTCCAACCCACGCCGCGCATGTCCAGCTATCTGCTGTTCCTGGCCATCGGCGACCTGGAACGCGCCACCGCCCAGGCCGGCGACGTGGAGGTAGGCGTGGTGGTGCGGCGCGGATCGCTGGACAAGGCGCGCTTCGCCCTGGACACGGCGGTGGAGATCCTGGCGCGCTACAACGACTATTTCGGCACGCCCTATCCCCTGCCCAAGCTGGACTTCATCGCCGCCCCCGGTGCCGGCGGCTTCGGCGCCATGGAGAACTGGGGCGCCATCATGGCGTTCGAGAAGGACCTGCTGCTGGACCCCGGCCTGTCCAACGAGACCGCCCGCCAGCGCGTGTTCCAGGTGGTGGCGCATGAGATGGCGCACCAATGGTTCGGTGACCTGGTGACCATGGCCTGGTGGGACGACCTGTGGCTGAACGAGGGTTTCGCCTCATGGATGGAGGCCAAGGCCATGGCGGCCCTGCACCCCGACTGGTCGCCCTGGCTGGTGGCCATGCCGGCGATGGAACGGGCCAAGCGCCTGGACGCCCGCGCCTCCACCCACCCGGTGGTGCAGCCCATCAATTCCGTGGCCGAGGCGGACGAGGCCTTCGACAACATCACCTATGACAAGGGCCAGGCCGTCATCCGCATGATCGAGGCCACGGCCGGCGAGGCCGTGTTCCGCGACGGCGTGCGCCGCTACATCAAGCGCAACGCCTATGGCAACGCCACCACCCGCGACCTGTTCAAAGCGGTGGAGGAGGCGGGCGCCAAGGACGTGCTGCACATCGCCACCGACTTCGTCACCAAGCCCGGCATCCCCCTGGTCAGTGCCGGCGCCGCCAGTTGCGGCGCGGGTGCCGCCGCCCCGGCGCCAACGGCGTCGAAGAAGCCCCACGCCAAGGCCGCCAAGGGCAAGAAGGCGGCCCCGGCCGCCACTCCCGCACCGGCCACCGGCGGCGGCAAGACCGAGGTGTCGCTGCGCCAGTCACGTTTCGCGACCGAGCCGGTGACCATCCCCGACCAGTACCATCTGCACGACCGGCTGTGGGACATCCCGGTGCCGCTGGCCACGGTCGGCGCCTCCGGCGGCTTGGGCAACGAGACGCACACCCTGCTGTCCGCCGCCACCGCCCAGGCGGCAGTGCCCGGCTGCGGCGCCCTGCTGGTCAATGCCGGCCAGACCGGATACCTCCGCGTCGCCTATTCCGAGGCGGCGTTCCAGGCCCTGGTGGACCGCGTCGACCAGTTGCCGGCCATCGACCAGTTGGGCCTGATGTACGACAGCGCCGCCTTGGGCGAGGCCGGGCAGATGGCCATGACCGACAGCCTGGCCCTGATCCGCGCCCTGCGCCCGGATGCCGACGCCACCGTCTGGCAGCAGGCGGCCGATCACCTGCGCCAGGTGGACGGCTATTACGCCGGCCGGCCGGGCCAGGCGGCCTTCCGCGTCTTCGCCCGCGGCGTGCTGGCCCCCGTGCTGGCCGGCATCGGCTGGGACCCCCGGCCGGGCCAGGGCGACAAGGTGGAACTGGAGCGCGCGGCCCTGATCCTGGCGCTGGGCGCCTTCGACCACCCCGACACCCTGACGGAGGCGGAGCGGCGCCTGGCGGCGGAGACCAGCGACCCCACCGCCCTGCCGGCCGGCATCCGCCTGCCGGTGCTGACCGTGGTGGCGCAGCACGCCGACGCCGCCACCTTCAACCGGCTGCACGCCCTGGCCGCCGGCACCACCGACGCGCTGGCCCGCCGGCAGCTGTACATCCTGCTGGGATCGGTGCGCGACCCGGCGCTGGCGGAAAAGGCCTTGAACCTGAGCCTGACGGACGAGGTGGCGACCACCACCGCCCCCAACCTGATCCTGGCGGCGGCCGACGCCAACCCGGACCAGGCCTGGCGCTTCATCGCCGCCCATGCCGACACAATCCAGGCCAAGCTGGACGCCATCCAGCGGTATGAGTTCTTCGCCAGCGTGGCGAAGCGCTCCAACGACCCCGCCCGGGTGGATGATCTGAACGCCTATGCCGAGGCCCATGTACCGGCGGACGCGCGCAAGGGCATCACCCAGGCAGCCGCCGAGATCGCGTTCCGCGCCAAGATCGCCGACGGCCGCCTGCCCCAGGTGGACAGCTGGCTGGCATCGCATTAGCTCCCCGCCGGTTGCGGTAGCGCAATCTTGTGAAGGATATGCTTTCTGATCCAACGCACCCGTGGCGCCCCGGCCCACACGGGCGTAAGCTTTCTGTCATGAGACAGGAGGCGCCCTTGGCCCGATGTACGGAGAACCCATGCTGGTGGTGACGACGGAGAATGTCGCCGGCCATCGCGTCCTGGCGGTGAAAGGCCAGGTGTTCGGCGTGGTGGTGCGCAGCCGGGGTTTGGCCGGCAACATCGTCGCCGCCCTGCGCACCCTGATCGGCGGCGAGATCCGCGAATACACCCAGATGCTGGAGGAAGGCCGCCGCCAGGCCATCGACCGCATGGTGGCCAATGCCGGCGCCATGGGCGCCAACGCCATCGTCATGATGCGGTTCGACAGCTCGGAAATCGGCCAGACCATGAGTGAGATCGTCGCCTACGGCACCGCCGTCGTCCTGGAACCCGTGACCTGAAACCCGGAGACGCCTGACAAACAGAAGACCGGCACGCCTGCGCCTGGATGAGCATGAAACGCGGTCCCGCCCGACATTCCGGGACATCCGCCGCCGGAATGGGGACCCTGACAGGGAGTTGAGCGCCCATGTCCGTGTTGCACCTCCACCTCGCCCCCCGCGCCGCCGGCCGACCCGGCGCCGCCGCGACGCGCCAGCCGGCCTGCACCTGGCTACTGCTGGCCAGCGTCCTGGCCTTCGCCCTGGTCCTGGCTGCCTGGCTGGCGGAAATGGTTACCGTCTTTCCCATCGGCATCCTGATCGGCACCGCCGCCCTGGCCGTGGCCGCGTGCGTGGAGCGGGTGCGCTACAAGCCCTTGCTGACCGCCCTTCCCGGCCCCGGCTGGCACGACACCGGCGAGCGCTTCACCGACCCCGCCACCGGCTTCGCCGTGGCCGTCTATTTCAACGCCGCCCGCATGGAACGCTGCTACGTGCGCCTGGGCCCGCCGGCCTGAACGGCCCGCCCCGGACCGGGCGTTGCGCGGCCCCACCATAGGGTTTGCATTACCCCCGCCTTGCCTGTATGGTGCGCGCCGCGCCGCCGGGAACCCGGCGTGACGCCCGGCATGGACCCGTAGCTCAGCTGGATAGAGCGCTGCCCTCCGAAGGCAGAGGTCGTACGTTCGAATCGTATCGGGTCCGCCACCTTTCCCCTTTCAGAAATCGCAGATCAACCGGCCCTCAGGGTTGCCAGGGCCGCACGCGCCTGGGCGATGGGTGCCTGCCAGTCGCCCGGCGTCGTCTGGCGGAACTGGCGCAGCGTGGGGTACCAGGGGGAATCGGCGCGGTGCAGCAGCCAGCGCCAGCAGCTGTCGAACCGGTTCAGCAGCCAGGCAGGCCGCCCCAGGGCGCCGGCCAGATGGACGACCGCCGTATCGACACCGATCACCAGATCCAGGTTGGCGATCAGGGCGGCGGTGTCGGCGAAATCGGTGGCATCCGGCATCAGGTCGATCAGGCCCAGCCCCGCCGGTGCGGCCGTCCCCTCCTTCTGCAGGCTGAAGAAAGACACGCCCGGCACCCCCGTCAGCGGCGCCAGCAGGCGCGGGTCCAGCGACCGGCGGCGGTCTGGAGCATTGCTGTGCGGATTGCCGGCCCAGACCAGGCCCACCCGCAGCCGGGGGCCATCGGGGCAGGCGGACGCCATGCGCGCCGCCCAAGCCGCGACATCGGCCGTGTCCGGTGCCAGGTAGGGGACGTTGGCCGGCACGGCGTCCAGCGTGGTCTGGAACGCCAGGGGCAGGCTCAACAAGGGGCAGTGCAGGTCAAAGGATGGCAACGGGTCGCCGGCGGCCACCACCTGGGCCACACCATCCAGGCCGCGCAGCAGGCGCACCAGCGGCCGGTGCGCCTCCACCACCACACGGAAGCCGCGCGCCACCGCCAGCGGGGCGTAGCGGCAGAATTGCAGCGTGTCGCCTAAACCCTGTTCGGCGTGCAGCAGCAGCGTGCGGCCGGCCGCCGCCTCCCCCCGCCATTGCGGCTGGGAAAAGGCGCGCCGGGCATGGCCCATCTGGGTGGTGCGCCAGCGTTCCTCATACTCTCGCCAGCCTTGGGCGTAGTCGCCCATCAGCAGCCGGGTGAGGGACATGTTCCAGCGCACATCCGCCGAGGCATCGCCCGACGCCAGCGCCTGGTCGTAATGGGCCAGCGCCTCCGCCGGCCGGGCCAGGTCGGTCAGCAGCAGGCCGGCATTGCCGTGGGCCACGGCCATGCCGGGGGACAGGGCCAGGGCCTGGCGGTAATGGTCCAGCGCCGCCTCGAAGCGGCCGGCGGTCCGCAGGACGTTGGCCAGGGTGACATGGGCGTCGGCGCTGTCGGGCCGAAGACGCACCGCCTGTTCCGCATGGTCCAGGGCGCCCTCCACATCCTTCTGCCCGGCCAGGGCGTCCGCCAGGTTGGCATGGGCATCGGCCAGGTCGGGTTGCAGGGCCAGGGCCTGGCGGATGGCGGCCACGGCCTCCGCCGGCCGGCCGCGCCGCTTCAGGACGGAGCCCAAATTGTTCAGCACGTCGGCCCGGTCCGGCGCCAACGTGTGGGCCTGGACCAGGCGGGCCTCCGCCTCCTCCAGCCTATCCAGGTCGTGCAGGGCCACGCCCAGGTTCGACAGGCTGTCGATGTGGCCAGGCGCCAGTTCCAGCGCCCGGCGGTAATGCGGCTCCGCCGCCGCCGGCCGGCCCTGGTCCAGCAGCAGGTTGGCCAGGTTGTAATGGCCGTCACGGTGGCCTGGGTCCAGGGCGATGGCCTGGCGGTAGGCGGCCTCGGCGGGGGCCGGCTGGCCCGCCGCGCGCAAGGCGTTGCCCAGGTTGAACGGAAAGGCGGCGCGGCCGGGCGCCAGCGCCATCGCCCGTTCGAAACAGGCCGCCGCCTCGGCCGCCTGGCCCAGGGCCAGCAGGACCGTGCCCAGGTTGCTGTGCGTGTTGGTGGCGTTGGGGTTCAGCGCCACCGCCCGGCGGTAGGCGTCCGCCGCCTCCGCCGGCCGGCCCTGGTCCCGCAGGACGTCGCCCATGCCGGCGTGGGCGGCGGCGACCGTGCCATCCAGGCCGAGGGCGCGGCGGAAGCAGGCCGCCGCCCCGTCCAGCTGCCGCTGGTCATGCAGGATGTTGCCCAGATTGGCGTAAAAGGCGGCCACGTCGCCCCGGACCGCGATGGCCTGGCGGATCAGGTCGGCCGCCGGGTCCAGGTGGCCCGCCTGATAGGCCACCATGCCCAGCAGGTGCAGGGCGTCGGCATGGCGGGGCTGAAGGGCCAGCACCTGGCGATACAGCCCTTCCGCCTGCGCCAGGCGGCCGGCGGCGTGGTGGCCGGTCGCCTGCTGGAACAGGGCGTCGTCCTGGCGATCGCGATCCATGGGGTAAGCCTGTTCCATCCGTTCAGATGGCGCCCATTAGAAGGCACCCGGACAGCAATGCAAAGAAGCGTCATGCGCACCGGCCCACCGGTCGGGCCGGCCCCCTCGACAGCCCCGCCCCGATGGGCCATGGTGCGGGCCCAGGGATGCCCGCTGCCCGTGCCGGCATCCGTTCCGTCCGTCACGCTGAAGATGCCCGCCATGGCCGATACGCCCGCCAACGCCATTCCCGTTCCCCCGGACGCGCCCACGCCCGTCACCGGCGTTCCGGCCCCGATGGGCGCCGTGAAAGAGACGCTGTACCTGGTGGACGGCTCGGGCTTCATCTTCCGGGCCTATCATGCCCTACCGCCCCTGAACCGGCCGGACGGCACGCCGGTCAACGCCGTGTTGGGCTTCACCAACATGCTGATGAAGCTGTTGGCCGACGTGAAGGTGCGGTCGGTCGCCGTCATCTTCGACAGCAAGCGCGAGAATTTCCGCAACGCCATCTATGCCGAGTACAAGGCCCACCGGCCGCCGCCGCCGGAAGATCTGGTGCCGCAGTTCGCGCTGATCCGCGAGGCGGTGGACGCCTTCAACCTGCCCTGCCTGGCGCTGGAGGGGTATGAGGCCGACGACCTGATCGCCACGTACGCCCGCCTGGCGCGTGAGGCCGGCCGCGACTGCGTCATCGTCTCCTCCGACAAGGATCTGATGCAGCTGATCACCGACGGCGTCGGCCTGCTGGACCCGATGAAGAACAAGAGCATCGGCGCCGATGAGGTGATGGAGAAGTTCGGCGTCGCCCCCGACCGGGTGGTGGACGTGCAGGCCCTGGCCGGCGACAGCGTCGATAACGTGCCGGGCGTGCCCGGCATCGGCGTCAAGACCGCGGCCCAGCTGATCACCGAATACGGCGACCTGGACGGCCTGCTGGCCCGCGCGCATGAGATCAAGCAGCCCAAGCGGCGCGAGGCCCTGACCCTGCACGCCGAGATGGCGCGCATCTCGCGCCAGCTGGTGCGCCTGGACGCCCACGCCCCCGTGCCGGAACCCCTGGAAGCGTTGAAGGCGCGGGCGCCCGACCATGACAAGCTGGTGGCCTGGCTGCGCGAACAAGGCTTCCGTTCCGCCATCCAGAAGGTGGAGGGTGAGTTCCTGCGCGATGGCGGCACGCCCGCCGCCCCGGCCCTGACGCTGGAAGCGACGCCGGCCGCCGCCAAGGCGGGCGGCGAGCAGCGCACCGACGCCGTGCGCGCCGCCTTCAACAGCCGCTTCTACAGCACCGAGGTCGCCCCCATCGGCGAGCCCACCATCCCCGCCCCCGCCGAGGTCAGCTACGAACTGGTGCGGGATGCGGCAGCACTGAAGCGCTGGGTGGACGCGGCCACACTGGCCGGCACCGTGGCGGTCGATACCGAGACCGACGGCCTGTCGCCCAACACCGCCAAGCTGGTGGGCTTTTCCCTGTCCCACACGCCGGGCCGCGCCTGTTATGTGCCGGTGGGGCACATCAATCCCGACGCGCCCAAGGAACAGGCCGGCGGCTTCGATTTCGGCGAGGCCCCGCCCCCGCCGGAACAGATCGCGCTGGAAGACGCGCGCGCCCTGCTGGCGCCCCTGCTGGCCGATCCGTCGGTGCTGAAGGTCGGGCAAAACCTCAAGTTCGACCTGCGCGTCCTGGCCCGCCACGGCTTCGCCGAGAACGCGGCCGCCATCGCGCCGGTGGACGACACCATGCTGCTGTCCTACGCCCTGGGTGCGGGTGCCCACGGCCACGGCATGGATGAGCTGGCGCAGCGCCACCTGGGCCACACCTGCATCACCTTCGATGAGGTGACGGGCACCGGCAAGAACCGTATCACCTTCGACCGCGTGCCCCTGGACCGCGCCTGCGCCTACGCGGCGGAGGACGCGGACATCACCCTGCGCCTGCACCAGGTGCTGAAGGCCGACGTGCTGCGCCGCCACCTGGTGACGGTGTATGAGACGCTGGACCGCCCCCTGACGCCGGTGGTGGCGACCATGGAGGATGCCGGCATCCTGGTGGACCGGGCCATGCTGGCCGAACTGTCGCGCGACTTCGCCGGCCGCCTGGCCAAGCTGGAGGAGGATATCCACCTGCTGGTGGGCCACCCCTTCAACGTCGCCAGCCCCAAGCAACTGGGCGAGGTGCTGTTCGATGAGATGGGCCTGCCCGGCGGCAAGAAGGGCAAGACCGGCGCCTATTCCACCGACAGTGGCGTGCTGGAGCCCCTGGCCGAACAGGGGGTGGAGGTGGCGCAGCGCGTGCTGGACCACCGGCAGCTGGCCAAGCTGAAATCCACCTACACCGACGCGCTGCAACAGCAGATCGACCCGGTCACCGGCCGCGTCCACACCAGCTTCGCCCTGGCCGCCACCGCCACCGGGCGCCTCAGTTCCACCGACCCCAACCTGCAGAACATCCCCATCCGCACGGAGGAGGGGCGCAAGATTCGCCGCGCCTTCATCGCACCCGAGGGCCATGTGCTGCTGTCGGTGGACTACAGCCAGATCGAACTGCGCCTGGTGGCGGAGATCGCCGACGTGCCGGCCTTGAAGCGGGCCTTCACCGAAGGCATCGACATTCACGCCATGACGGCGAGCCAGGTGTTCGGCGTGCCGCTGGACCAGATGACGGGCGAGATTCGGCGCAAGGCCAAGGCCATCAACTTCGGCATCATCTACGGCATCTCCGGCTTCGGCCTGGGCCGCCAGTTGGGCATCGGCCCCGGTGAGGCCGGGGCCTTCATCAAGCAGTATTTCGAACGCTTCCCCGAACTGGCGGGATATTTCGAGCGGACCAAGGCCGAGGCCAAGGAGAAGGGCTACGTCACCACCCTGTTCGGTCGCCAGTGCTGGATCCAGGGCATCAAGGAAAGCAACGCCGCCCGCCGCGCCTTCGCCGAGCGCCAGGCCATCAACGCCCCCATCCAGGGTACCGCCGCCGACATCATCCGCCGCGCCATGGCCCGCATCCCGGCGGCACTGACGGGGGCCGGCCTGAAGGCCCGCATGCTGTTGCAGGTGCACGACGAACTGCTGTTCGAGGTGCCGGTGGCCGAGGTGGACGCGACCATCCCCGTGGTGCGCGCGGTGATGGAGGGGGCGGCAAGCCTGAGCGTGCCCCTGGTGGCCGAGGCCGGCACGGGGCGGAGTTGGGGCGAGGCGCACTAGGCGTCCGCCTCAGGCGCCGGCAGGCCCGTCCGCGCCTTTGGCTTGTCCTCGATTTCCGTCCGCTGCGCTCCCCGGAAATCTCCGCCGGACGCGGTCGCGTCCTGGAAAAAGAAGAAGCCGGCCGGCACTTGGCGCCTTAACCCCACGCCGCCAGCAGGTCACGGACGACAGTGCCCGGATCGTCCGCGCGCATGATTGTGCCCATGACCGCCAGGCCGGCCGCCCCGGCGGCGCGCACCTCGGCGGCGTTGGCGGGGGTGATGCCGCCCAGGGCCAGGGCTCCCGGCAGATGGGGCAGCGCCTGGGGACCCAGGGCCGGGCCGTAGCCGGGTTTGGACGGCGTCTCATAAATGGGGCTGAGGGTGGCGTAGTCGGCACCGCCCAGCCCCTCGTCCGGATGGTGGCGCGACAACCCTACCAGGGCGCGAGCGCCTAAGCGGGCGCGGGCGGCGCGTACGTCGCCGTCGGCACCGAGGTGCACACCGTCACACAAGGCCGCCGCCGCCAGGTCGCCGTGCACCGTCAGCGTGGCACCGTAATGCCGGGCAATAGGGCGCAGGCGTTGCACCAGGTCCAGCCGCTCGGCCGGGGCCAGATCCTTCTCGCGCACACTGGCCCAGCGGCAGCCGGCGGCGAACACCCGGTCCAGCAACGTGGGCAGGGGCAACACCGCCTGGGACCGGTCGGTGATCACCAGCAGCGGCGGGTCCGGCAGGGCGAAAGGGGGGCGCGGCCGCATCAGCCGCCGATCAGGCCCAGTTCGGGACTGGACGCCTCCGCCCGCAGGCGCTTCGGGATGCGGCCGGCCAGGCGGGCCAGGCGCCCCCCGGCCACGGCATGCCCCATGGCGGCGGCCATGCGCACGGGATCGGTGCTTTTGGACACCGCCGTGTTCAGCAGCACGGCGTCACAACCCAGTTCCATCGCCAGGGCCGCGTCCGATGCCGTGCCGATGCCGGCATCCAGGATGACCGGTACCGTGCTGCGCGCGCAGATCGTTTCGATATTGTAAGGATTCAGGATGCCCAGGCCCGTACCGATGGGCGCCCCCAGCGGCATGACGGCGGCACAGCCGACGTCGGCCAGGCGACGGCAGACGATGGGATCGTCGGTGCAATAGGGCAGGACGGTGAAGCCATCCTCCACCAACTGCGCCGCCGCCGTCACCAGCTGTTCCACATCCGGATACAGCGTTTCGCGGTCGCCGATCAGTTCCAGCTTGATCCAGCTGGTGTCCAGCGCCTCACGCGCCAATTGGGCGGTCAGCACGGCGTCCTTAACCGTGGCGCATCCCGCCGTGTTGGGCAGCAGCCAGGCGCGGTCCCGTACCAGGTCCAGGATGCCCTCGGCCCCGCCCGCCATGTCCACCCGCCGGATGGAGACGGTGACGACCTCAGCCTTCGAGGCCGCCAGGCTGTCCAGGAAGACCTGCTGGTTGGGATACCCCGCGGTCCCGAGGAACAGGCGGGAGGTGAACGCCTTGCCGGCGATGCGGAACAGGTCTTCAGCCACCTTGCAGCACCTTCACGATTTCGATGGCGTCGCCGTCGGCGACGGCGCGCTCGGCCCAGCGGGCGCGGGGCACCACGGTACCGTTGACGGCCACGGCGATGCCGCGGGCGCCTAAAGCCACGCCGGCCTCATCCAGCAGGGCCGGAAGGAACAGGTCGGCGATATGGTCGCGGATCTTGCCGTTGACGGTGATCATGCCCGCGGCCCCCTTCAACGCCGCCCGGTCCTCAAAGCGCCCGATGCCGAAGGGCGCCAGCAGCGGATCGACGCGGCCGGTGAGAATGTGGTCGGCCAGCAGGTCGGCCGTGCCGGGGGTCAGCAGGATGCCGTTGCGGTGGTGGCCGGTGGCCATGACCAGGCCGCCCACCCCCGGCACCGGCCCCAGGATGGGTGCGTCGTCCCGGCTGCCGGGGCGGAAGCCCGTCCACATCTCCTCGATCGGCAGTTCCTCCACCCCCGGCAGGGCGCGCCACGCCGCCTCCAGCAGGGCCAGCACGCCGCCGGCGGTCAACCGGTCGTCCCAGCCCTTTTCCTCCGTCGTGGCGCCCACGATCAGGCGGCCGTCCAGCCGGGGCACCAGATAGCATTTGGGCGGCCACACCACATGGCGCAGCAGCGGCTGGCCGGGGTCCATGCGCAGGGACAGCATCTGGCCCTTCACCGGCCGCACCGGCGGCACCGCCCCCTCGGGCAGGCCCGCCAACTGGCGCGACCAGGCGCCGGCCGCCAGCACCACGATGTCGGCCGGGCGCACCACGCCCGCCACCACGACGCCGTCCGCGCGGCCGGCCGTCGCCGACAGCGCCTCGACGCTTGTATCCTCATGCAGGCGGGCGCCCGCCTTGAGGGCGGCCACGCGTAGGGCCACCGCCAGCTTGCGGTTGTCCACCTGGCCGTCATCGGCGCCCAGCACGCCGGCGGCGGCACGGGGGTTCAGCCAAGGTTCACGTTCCTTCACCTGGGCACCGGTCAGCCAGGCGACATTGAGGCCCAAGGCCCGCTGGAACTCGTATCCGCTACGCAGCACCTCGACATCGTCGCGGGTCAGCGCCACCTGCATCGTCCCCTCGGCGCGCAGATCCACCGCGACACCGCTATAGGCCTCAAGCTCAGCCGCGAAGGCGGGCCAGCGCCGCTGGCTGTCCAGGGTCAGGGGCAGCAACGCCTCCTCACCCGGTTCCGTCTCCACGGCGGCGGCCAGCATGCCGGCGGCGGCATGGGTGGCCCCCCGGCCGCTGCTTCCCTGGTCAAAGACATCGACGGCGCAGCCGGCGGCGGCCAGCCGCCAGGCGAGCGACAGGCCGATGCAGCCGGCACCGATGATGGCCACCACTGGGGCCAACGACGGCTTGGCGCCGGAACCGTTTTGCGGAAATGGAATAAGGGTCTTGGGCAACGCGATCTCCCTTCGCCGGCATGATCCGGAGCAGGTTCCATGGGTGTGATCTCAGCCGCGTTGCCTGGTCAGTCAGGTGCGGCACCCCAGTCGATGACCGCGACCATGGCCGACCCGGCTGCCTTATTCAAGGGTCTTGGACATGCGTCCGCCTCACGCCGCCATGCCCTGTGAGCGGCGACCTGCCCCATCGGAGGTTTGACAAGCACGGTGATTGTCTGGACTCTGCAAACACTGGAGTACAGCTATCAAGGTCAGCTCATGTTTGCCGCCATCGGCCTGCTCGGTGTGTTCATCTGCGTGTTCGGGTCGTTCGTGATCTTCGGCGGCAAGATCGGCATCATCATCGAGGCCTTGCCGGGTGAGTTCATGACCATCGGCGGGGCCGCCATCTGCGGCTTCATCGTTTCCAACAGCTCCCACGTCATCAAGCAATCGCTGAAGGACGTGAAGCGCATCTTCCCCGGCGCCAAGTTCCACAAGAAGGATTATATGGAGCTGCTATCGCTGCTCTATCAAATCCTGAAGACGATGAAGACCAAAGGCGTGCTGGCGATTGAACAGCACATCGAAAAGCCGATGGAAAGCAACATCTTCAATGCCTACCCGGCGATCATGAAGGACCCCTTCACGGTCAAGTTCATTTCCGATTACCTGCGCATGTTTTCCATCGGCGTGGATAACCCCCACGAACTGGAAGCGCTGATGGAGCAGGAGATCGAGAAGAGCAAGCATGAGGACCTGCACTCCAGCCACGCCTTCCAGAACATGGCCGACGCCATGCCGGCGCTGGGTATCGTCGCCGCCGTGCTGGGCGTCATCAAGACCATGGCATCCATCACCGAGCCGCCGGAAGTGCTGGGCAAGCTGATCGGCGGCGCGCTGGTCGGCACCTTCATGGGCATTTTCATGTCCTATTGCCTGCTGGCGCCGATCGCGTCGCGCCTGAAGGGCATCTCGGAGGAAGAAAACCAGTTCTATCACGTCATCCGGGCGGCCATCACGGCCCACCTGGCGGGCTACGCCCCGCAGGTTTCCATCGAGGCGGCGCGAAAAAAGGTGCCGACCGAATACATGCCCGACTTCAACGAACTGGAAGAGGCGCTGTCGGCCATCAGCTAGCCTCAAGCACCCGCCACCCCACCCATAAGGTTAGGACAGGACGGGCGGCGGCGTGCCAAAGGGTGGCTGCCGCATCGCAACCCAGCCATGATGCGCCGCACCCCCGATTCGGGGCTGAAGACGATTGACCTTCGGCGCCCGAAAGGCCAACTACCATGCCATGCGAATAGAGCGTCATCCCATCGGCCCGGCATGCATCACGACAGCCGCCCACGCCTGACGCTTTGCCATGGCCGCCCATTCCTGGGTGGCCATTTTCACGAGGCAGCACAACCCTCGCCCTGCCATCGGCGCCGCCCCCCTGGGAACGGCGACGGGAAGGTGTCGGTCGCACGCCGCCGAAACAACATAGGAGAGCTAGTTTGACCGAGCTGTCGATCGCCGGGAAGTCCGTCGCCATTCTGATCGCCAATGGCTTTGAAGAAGTTGAAATGACCGAAGCCCAGCGCGCCCTGCTGCGCGCGGGCGCCGCGCCCAAGATCATCTCCCCCGAGCAGGGCCTGGTGAACGGCTGGCACGGCACCTCCTGGGGCCACTACTTCCCCACCGACAAGCAGGTCGGCGAAGTGTTAGCCGCCGACTTCGACCTGCTGGTCCTGCCGGGTGGCGAGCGCAGCGTGACCAAGCTGGCCTCCAACCCGCACACCCGCCGCATCGTCGGCAGCTTCATGGATGCCGGCAAGGGCATCGCCGCCATCAACCACGGCGTCCAGCTGCTGGCCGTCGCCCAGCGCCTGAAGGGCCGCACCGTGACCGGCCATGAAGCCGTGCGCGAGGCCGCCGAGGCCCAGGGCGCCACCTGGGTGGCCGAGGAAGGCCAGAACATGAACATCGACCGCTTCCTGCTGACCGCCCGTGGTCCGGAAGAAGTGGTGCCGGAGTTCATCGAGACCATGCTGCGCGTCTTCGGCGAAGCCATCGAGCACCGCCGCCAGGCTGCCCTGGAAAAGGCCGCCGCTGCCGCGTAAGGCTGGTTTTGATTGAAGAAAAAGGGCGCGAAGCACCGGCTTCGCGCCCTTTTTCTTTGCCCTCAGGCGCCGGCAGGTCCATCCGAACCTTTGGCTATCCTCGTTTTGCAGTCCGCTGACGCTCCCCACAAAACTCCGGCGGACGCCGTCGCGTCCTATGTGACTTTCCGGGTCCCGCTCAACCCCGCCGATATTCCATCACGGTCCAGGTGAACAGGCCCAGCAGGACCAGGGCGCCGGCCTGGTGGGTGGCAGCCACGTGCACCGGTACGAACAGCAGCAGGGTGGTGATGCCCAGGCCGATCTGCACCAGCACCATGGCGGCGACGGCGATGGCCAGCGACCGCACGCGGCCCTGCACCCCGGCCGAGAGCGCCCGGATGGCGTAGGACCACACCACCAGGCCGGTCAGGATGGCCAGCCAGCGGTGGGTGAACTGCACGGCCGCCGTGTTCTCCAGGAAGTTCAGCCAGGCGGGGCTGAGGTTCCACATCTCTTCCGGCGCCAGGGTGCCGTTCATCAGCGGCCAGGTGTTGTAGGCCATGCCGGCATCCAGGCCGGCGGTGAAGGCGCCCCACACCATGGTGGTGGCAACCAGCGCCATGGCGATGCCGGCGTGACGGCGCAGGGTGGCGCGCTTGGCGTGCAAGGTGGCCGACGCCTGCGGAAACAGCAGCGGCACGGCGGTGGCCAGCATGGCGACGTAGATCAGCACCGCCAGCGACAGATGCGCCGCCAGACGGTAGTGGCTGACGTCCGGCCGGTTCACCAGGCCGCTTTTCACCATGTACCAGCCCAAGGCCCCCTGCAGCCCGCCCAGGATGAACAGGACGATCAGGCGCGGCACCAGGCTGCGCGGCACGCGGCGGGTGAAGGCGAAGAACAGGAAGGGCAGCAGGAAGACGACGCCGATCAGCCGACCCACCAGGCGGTGGAACCATTCCCAGAAGAAGATGCCCTTAAACTGCGCCAGGTCCATGCCGCTGTGCTTCAGGGCGTATTCCGGTGTGGCCTGGTACTTGGCGAATTCCTCCGCCCAGGCGGCCTGCCCCAGGGGCGGCAAGGCGCCCGCCACCGGCTTCCATTCCGTGATGGACAGGCCGCTTTCCGTCAACCGGGTGATGGCGCCGATGACGGCCATGGCGAACACCATGGCGGCGCAGACCAGCAGCCAGATGCCGATGGCACGATAGGGCGCCGCGGCGGAACGGGCGCGGGCGGCGGGGAAAGGCGTGACGGTCACGGGGCTTCGGGCCTTTTGAAAAGAAAAAGGGCTGGGGCGGACTATAAGCCCACCCCAGCCCCCATACAAACATCGGTGGCCGGACAAATTGCCCGGCGCGACCTTACAAACCTTTCCCGAACGCCCGCAGCAGGAAGGCCTGGGTCAGGGCGATTTCCTTCAGCTTGTCGAAGCGGCCGGCGGCGCCGGCGTGACCGGCGCCCATCTCGGTACGCGACAGCAGGACGTGGTCGTCGGTCTTCAGCGTGCGTAGCTTGGCCGCCCACTTGGCCGGTTCCCAGTAGGTGACGCGCGGGTCGCTGAGGCCGGCGGTGATCAGCAGGTGGGGATAGGCCTTGGCCGCCACGTTGTCATAGGGGCTGTAGGACTTCAGCCGCTGATAGACGTCCGGCTCGTTGGGATTGCCCCACTCATCATATTCGATGACCGTCAGCGGCAGGCTGTCGTCCAGCATGGTGTTGACCACGTCGACGAAGGGCACCTGCGCCACCACGGCACGGAACAGGCCTTCCGGTGCCATGTTGGCGACGCCGCCCATCAGCAGGCCGCCGGCGCTGCCGCCCTCGGCCGAGATGCTGCCGGCCTTGGCATACCCCTGGGCGACCAGGAACTGTGCCACGTCGATGAAGTCGGTGAAGCTGTTGATCTTCTTCTCCAGCTTGCCGTCCTCATACCAGCCGCGGCCCAACTCATCCCCGCCGCGGATGTGGGCGATGGCGAAGGCGAAACCCCGATCCAGCAACCCTAAGCGGCTGGCGGAGAAATAAGGGTCCATGCCATGGCCGTAGGCGCCATAGGCGTAGAGGTGCAGGGCGCCCGAGCCATCCCGGGGGAAATCGCGGCGATGGACGATGGACACCGGCACCAGGGTGCCGTCGCGGGCGGGCGCCAGCAGGCGGGCGCTGACATACAGGTCGGCGTCGTAGCCGCTGGGGATTTCCTGGACCTTGCGGATGGCCAGGGTGCGGTCCTTCAAATCGTAGTCGTAGACCGTGGGCGGCGTCACCAGCGACTGGTAGCGCAGGCGCAGTATGCCCTGATCATAACCGAAGTTGGCACCGGGTCCGACCTCGAACGCGGCATCGGGGAAGGCGATGTCATGGGCCCCGCCGGCCTTGTCCAGTACCCGCACCACCTGGGCGCCGTCCACCCGGGCGTACACCACCAGCCAGTCGCGGAAGGCCATGTGACCGGTGAGATAGGTGCGGTCGGCGGGGGCGATGACCTCCACCCAGTTCTTCTCCGCCGTATCGGCCAGGGGGGCCTTCACCAGGCGGAAATTGCGGTGGGTGTCGTTGGTGATGATCCAGGCGGTGTCGCCCTGATCCTCGATATTGTACTCGTGCCCTTGGCGGCGGGACAGGACCAGGCGGGGGGCCGCCTCCGGCTGGGCGGCGTCCAGCAGCCGCACCTCGGTCGAGACGTTGTTGTGGCCGACAATGCGGATGAAGCGGCCGGACAGGGTCAGGTCCAGGCTGACCATCCAGGCGGCGTCCGCCTCCTCATAGACCAGAACGTCGTCGGTGACGGCGGTGCCCAGCCGGTGCCGCCACACGGTCTTGGGCCGCTGGAATTCGTCCTGGCGGATGTAGAACAGGTGGCGGCCGTCGGCGGACCACACGACACCCGGGGCGGCGTCCGCCACCCCCTCCAGCACCAATTCGCCCGTCTCCAGATCCTTGACCCGCACGCCGTAGCGTTCGGAGCCGTCGGTGTCGGCGGTATAGGCCAGGTGGCGGCCGTCACGCGTCGTCTCAAAATCCGCGACGCGCATGAATTCGTGCTGGGCGGCCAGGACGTTGACGTCCAGCACCACCTCCTCATCCGACGGCGCCGACGGCGCGCTGCCGGCCGGCCAGCGCACGAACACGGGGTAGTTCTGCCCGGCGGCGAAGCGCGACTGGTAGAAATAGCCGTCGCGGCGGTAGGGAACGCCGGTGTCGTCCTCCTTGATGCGGGCGCGCAGTTCCGCCACCAGGGCGGGGCGCAGATCGCCCTCGCCGCCCAGCACCTGCTCGATATAGGCGTTCTCCGCGTTCAGGCAGGCCAGGATGTCGGGGTCCTTGACCTCCGGGAAGGCGGGATCGCGCAGCCAGTCATAGGGGTCGACCCGCACCTCGCCATGGGCGGTCTTCTCCACCGACCAGACCCGGGCGACGGGCGGCTGCGGAAACGCGGACTGGCGGAAAGGCGTCTCGGAGGCTGACATGGGCGACGGCACCGTTGCTGGCATTGAAAATGGATCGCAACGATATGGAGGGCTCCCCACAATGCGCAAGCGGGCCTGAGCGGGTGGGTGCCATGCCCCAGCGCGGCTCCGCTGATCGCGCATGGGTTGAGCCATCACCCATGACTTGCGCGACGGTACGCTGCCATGCCCGGCCGGCACTGGCGGCGACAGGGCGGCCAGGGTATCCCAGAAAGCGCCCCACACACTGCCGCCCCTGGCCCTGAAAGACCGGACATGCCGTTTCCCCATGCCATCCACGCCGTCATCTTCGACATGGACGGCCTGCTGATCGACAGCGAACGGCCCCTGCGCGGCGCCATGCTGGCCGCCGCCGTGACGGTGGAGCGCCCGCTGACGGAGGCGTTCTACAGCACGCTGATCGGCCGCCCCTATCCGGCGGTACGCCAGATGCTGGTGGATCATTTCGGGGGCGAGGCGCTGTTCGAACGCTTCACCACCCTGTACCGCGGCGCCATCCAGGCGCATTTCGAGGCCGGCATCGCCCTGATGACGGGCGTGGTGGAACTGCTGGACGATCTGGACGCCGCCGGCATCCCCATGGCGGTCGCCACCAGCACCCAGCGCGAACGCGCCCTGCACCATCTGACCCAGGCCGGCATCGCGCACCGCTTCCGCGCCATCATCGGCGGCGATGACGTCACCCAGGGCAAGCCCCATCCGGAACCCTACCTGAAGGCCGCCGCCGCGTTGGACATCGATCCCAGCCATTGCCTGGCGCTGGAGGACAGCCACAACGGCATCCGTGCCGCGCACGCCGCCGGCATGATGGCGGTGATGGTGCCGGACCTGCTGTCGCCGACAGCGGAGATCGAGGCGCTGTGCCGCGTGGCCGCCGACCTGCACGAGGTCCGCCGCTGGGTAGCGGCTTAACGTTCACCCTCAGGCGCCGGGCGCCGGCATCCGCCGGCTCGGCTTGTCCTCGTTTTGCAGTCCGCCTTGGGCTCCCCACAAAACTCCGGCGGATGCGGTCGCATCCCAATAGCAGTGTGAGGCAGGACCTCCGCTGATATCCCCTTTTTCCAGGCAACAAAAAGGGCCGGCAGCCTGCGCTGTCGACCCTTGTTACAACCGTCCCGGGATGCCTGTCTTAGACCGTCAGGTCCACGAAGGCGCCGCGGGTGCGGCCAGTGTCCGATGCCGACTTCACCTGATCCGCCGTCGGGCTGAGGTTCAGCGTGGCGTTGGTGTTTGCGGAAGACGTGTTGTCGGTATTGGCCGCGTCCGTGTTGCCATCGGACGTGCCCTGGGTCTTCACCGGGGGAACAGGACGCACCTGGCTGCCGTTGCCCGTGGCGTCGGTGGTACCGGCGTTGGGCGACTGGAAGGTGCTGCTGTAACCGGTGCTGTAAAAGTCGATGCCGCCAACAGACATGGCAATGGCCTCCTCTTGACCTCGCCCTTCATATACGCCCATCGGGACCGGTGGACAAGGGCGGGGGCGGCAGATTCTGCCCAGATAAACCACCCCATCCCTTAGGCTAGACTTGCCTTAGGCAACGACCATTGCAGAGTCCAACGGTCACTCCTTGCCTTTTGCATGATAACTGATGCGCCACACGGTGCCGCCGACATCGTCGGCCACCAGCAGGGCGCCGTCATGCGCCAGGGCCAGGCCCACCGGCCGGCCCCAGACCTGGGCCGGATTGGTGCCGGGGATCCAGAAGCCGGTGGCGAAGTTCACGTAATGGCCGGTGGGCCGGCCATGGGTGAAGGGCACGAAGACGATCTTGTAGCCGGTGGGCTTGGCCCGGTTCCAGGAGCCGTGCAGGGTGACGAAGGCGCCGCCCTGGTAGTCGGCCGGGAACTCGTGCCCGGTATAGAACAGCAGGCCCAGCGGGGCGGAGTGCGCCTCGAACAGCAGGTCCGGGGCGATGGCCTTAGCCACCAGGTCCGGCCGCTTTTCCGCGAAGTCCGGCTGCGGATGGTTGCCGATGTAGGAATAGGGCCAGCCGTAGAAACCCTCCGGCTGCAAACGGGTGAAGTAATCGGGCACCAGACCGTCGCCCAGGCCGTCACGCTCGTTCACCACGGCGTAGAGGTCGTCGGTGCCGGGGTAGAATTGCAGGCCCACCGGGTTGCGGGTGCCCGACGCGTAGGTGCGCTTGACCGTGCCGTCCATGTTGAACTCGGTCACCGCCGCCTTGGGCTGGGGATCCTCGCCGATATTGCTCTGCGACCCGATGCCGACGAAGAAGCTCTTGCCGTCGGGGGCGAATTCCAGGGTGCGGGTGCGGTGGCCCTTGGGCTCACCCAAGGCGCCATCCGGCGTCACCTGGATGCGGTCGCCGGCCGGCTTGGTGTCGCCATCCTTGTAAGGGATCTTCCAGACGGCCTTCATGTCGGCCACCCACAAATAGCCGTCATGGAATTCGATGCCGTAGGGTTCCAGGAAGCCGCCGATGAAGGTGACCGGCTGGTCAGCCGTGCCGGTGCCTTTGGCATCGCGTAGCAGGGTGATCTCCCCCGGCTTTTCCTGGCGGGCCAGGAAGACGTCGCCGTTGGGCGCCACCGCCAGGTTGCGCGCATGGCTGAGGCCGGTGGCGAAGACGCCAACGGTGAAGCCCTTGGGCACGGTCAGGTGCGCGCCCTCAGGCTTCGGCACCTCTTCGGAGCTGTTGCCCACGCCGTCGGTGGCGTAGGGGGCCGGCAGGTCGGCGGCGCGCACCTGGAAGCGCTGGCCCACCTTCTGTTCCGGATTGTCGGTCTGCGTGGCGGCCCAGGCGGGGCCCAGGACAGGCGTCAGGGCGGTCGCCAGGCTGAGGCCAAGGGCGGAGATGACGGCAAGGCTGCTACGGCGCATGTGCTCGCTCGGGGTAGGCTGTTGGGCTGATAGCGTTGTCACTGTCGGTGACTTTAACCATGTTCGCAAGATCGCAACTGGGGGCTATGCCGGAATGCCGCGGAGGGTGGTCCCAAGCGCCCGTCCCCCGGTGGTCCTGGACGGAATGGCCAGGTTTGCGGGATGATGCGGGTGAATTGTTAAGTGGAGGCCTGGGCCATGATCAGCCTGATAATGAACGTCCTTTGGATCGTCCTGTTCGGTTTCACCGGCGCCCTCGCCTGGTTCTTCGCCGCCCTGCTGATGGTGGTCAGCATCGTCGGCATCCCGTGGGCGCGCGCCGCCTTCAACATGGGGCTGTTCGTGCTGTGGCCCTTCGGCCAGGTGGCGGTGGACCGCCGCCTGCTGACGGGGCGGGAGGATCTGGGCACCAGCCCGGTGGGTTTCCTGGGCAACGTGGTGTGGTTCGTTTTCGCCGGCTGGTGGCTGGCGCTGTATCATCTGGTCGCCGGCATCCTGTGGTTCATCACCATCATCGGCATCCCCTTCGGCATCCAGCACCTGAAGTTCGCCGGCCTGGCCCTGGCCCCCATCGGCAAGGCCATCGTGCCGGCCGACAGCCTGGGGGTTAGGTATTAAGGCGGGCGCCTAACGCCGCAGCGGTTCCAGCAGGTCGGGAATGCGGTCGCGGTCCACGGCGTCCAGGAAGTCGTCGGCCAGGCGGTCGGTCTCCGCCACCACCTGGCGCCAATAACGCTGGCGGTCCGCCGGCGGCATCGCGGTGAAATCCCGCCGGTCGGGAATCTTGCCGTGGGGCAATCCTGCCAGGAAGTCATCCGACGGGCACAGCAGCAGGGTGCGGGCGAGTGACGCCGCACCCGGCCGGCGCCAACGCAGCGCCTTGTCGAACCAGCCCGGCACCACCTTGGCCCCGAAATGGGGGAACAGCACCAGGTCGTCGCCCGCGAACGGGATGTCCAGGTGATAGTCCATGATGCCGCCGTCCATATAGGCGCCGGCGGGCGCGCCGCCGATGTCGCGCACCAGGTCCAGCACGAAGGGGATGGCGCCCGACGCCATCAGGGCGTCCCCCAGATTGGCGGCCGTCAGGGTCACGCGCCGCGTGGGGAAGCCCGCATCCAGATCGAAGGGATCGGCCGCGCGCGGATCGGCGAACAGGGTGCGCTGGAAGAACAGCGGCAGGCTGCGCCGGCTGGCCAAATTGGCCAGGCCCGCGGCACCGATGCCGGCGGCCAGCGGGGCCGGGTGGCGGGCGCTGAGCGGCCCCCGCCCCCGCACCGCCAGGATGGACAGGCGCATGAAGGGATGGTCCAGCACCTCCTGCGCCCCCCGATGGCCGGAGCCCAGGATCACGTCCAGGAAGGCGCGGCTTTCGCGGGTCAGCGTCGGCACGGTGGCGTCGGTCGGCACATAGGCCAGATAGGCGTCCTCGAACCGCTTCAGCACGGCGGCCGGGTCCTTCCGGGCCATGGCGGCGAAGCGCCAACTGCCGATGGAACTGCCCACCAGGGCCAGGGGATGGGTACGGCCCTTGAACCAGCGCGACAGGATGGCCCGGTCCAGCCGGGTCAGCGCCAGCCATTTCGGCCCGCCCGACGCGCCGGCGATGGTACCGAACGCGGCGTCCGACACGCCGTCCCGCCGCAGGCGGGCCATGGCCACCGGTCCCGCCAGGAAACGCAAGGCACCCACCATCCGCCACCGCCCCCTTATGCGAATCTTTCGTCTTGAACCCGGGCGCAAACCCGCGCATGGCTTCGCCCCCGGCGCATCCGCTATGATGCGCTGAACGTTGGGGTGCGTACCTTGCCGCCCCGGCAGAACCAAGCCATCAGCACACGATTGTTATTCAAGGAGTTGCCACCATGTCCACCCCCCACAAGCGCGCCATGGAAGCCGTGCTGGAAGCCGCCGACCTGGATATCAAGGCGGCCCTGGAGGAACGGGGGATCACCGACAAGCATTCGGAAGAGGCCGACGACACCATCCTGGACGTCGCCATCCTGCATGCCTGGCGCATCTTCGTGCGCATCAACGAGGCCCAGGGCCTGACGGTCGATCCCGGCCTGTTCATCGATCTGGCCAGCGAACTGGCCGAAGACATGGCGGAAGACCGGGACCAGTAAGACCGGAAATGTGGGGGCGGGCAAAATCCCGCCCCTGGCAAAAACTCCGTCAATGACGTAGAGTGCGCCATGGAAGTCGAGTTCGATCCCGCTAAGAATGAGATCAACCGGCGTAAGCACGGACTCGATCTGAGCTTTGGAGGCCAGGTGCTGGCCGACCCGGCCTTGATCGAGTTTCTGGATGAATCCATGGACTATGGCGAGAACAGGTTCCTGGCGCTGGGGTTCGTCACCGCCGTCGTTTACGCCGTGGTCTATACGGAACGGCCCAACAGCATTCGCATCATCTCTGTCAGGGCGGCCGATAAGCGGGAACAAGCTGCCTATTTCAGCCACGGAGGAATGCCATGACCAACGACGCCGCTTTTACTGACGAACAGCTTCAGCGGATGCGTCCTCCAGCAGCGGCGAAGCGCATCCGCCGTAGCCTCGGGCTTTCCCAGGAGGATTTCTCGATCCGCTATCACATTCCACTGCGAACCCTGCAGGAATGGGAACAGGGGCGCCGTGAACCGGATGCGGCCGCTCTCGCCTACCTTAAGGTCATTGAGAAAGAGCCCCTGACCACCGCCCGCGCGCTGGCGGCGGAGTAAAGCCAGTACTCAATTAACGAGAAATCGCCCACCCCTGGTGCCCGCTGCCGGGATCGAACCGGCACGCCCGTGAGGGCGAGGGATTTTAAGTCCCTTGCGTCTACCTGTTCCGCCAAGCGGGCACGGAGGTGAAGCGGAAGCGACCCTAGCGGAGGAGGGGCCGAAAGGGCAAGCGTCAGGCCGCCCCCTCCACAACCTCGGGCTCGCCGCCATGGTCGCGCACCAGGGCGGCCACCGCGTCGGCGGCGACAGCCAGCAGCGGGGCGTCGGTGCTGCGCAGCACCAGGCTGGTGGCGAAGCGGCCCTCGCGATACGTCGGATAGCTGCCGATGTCCACGTCCGGGTAGCGGTCCTGAACGGCGCCCAGGCCCGTCGCCAATTCCCCTTCCCCCACCAGGCAGCGCACGGTGCGGGCCAGCACCACGGGGCCGCCCACCAGGCGGTTGGTCAGGCCGGCCAGCATGGCCTGCATGATGGACGGCACGCCCGCCATGACGAAGACGTTGCCGATCTGGAAGCCGGGTGCCGTCGACACCGGGTTGTCGATCAGGATGCCGCCTTCCGGCACGTTGGCCATGCGCAGCCGCGCCTCGTTCAGCTCCCGCCCGCTGTTGGCGTAGTGCGCCGCCAGCCGGGACACGGCCTCCGCGTTGCGCAGCAGCGGCACGCCGAAGGCCTTGGCGATGCAGGCGGCCGTGATGTCGTCATGGGTGGGGCCAATGCCACCGGTGGTGAAGACATAGGTGTAGCGGGCGCGGGTCTGGTTCACCGCCTCCACGATCGCGGCCTCGTCATCCGCCACCACCCGCGCCTCCTTCAGGCGCACGCCCAGTTCCGCCAGCACCTTGGCCAGATGGTTCAGGTTCACGTCCTGGGTGCGGCCGGACAGGATCTCATTGCCGATGATGATGAGGCAGGCGGTGGGCACGGCGGTCATGGGGCGGCTTCCGGTGGATTGGGGCCGGGATTATAGGATGAAATCCCCCGCCGCCAAGCCGTGGCATGACGCCGTCGCCATAGCGTGGTCCCACCGATTCGCCGGCCGGCATTGCCCCGGTATGCCTTGCCGTGACGCCTGTGCGCGCCTAAGTTCCAGGCGTGGGTCCGGCCGCTGGCGCCGGATGGTGATTTATGGATGGGTGCTACCCGGGAAATCCGGCGCCCCCACCCCGACGACAGTGGATTTGAAGCATGAACAGAGGCGAAGCGGCCGCCGCCGCGGATGAGGAATACGACCTGGACGACCACGGCATCGTCATCCATGGCGAGGAAGGTTTCGCCGGCATGCGCCGCGCCGGCCGTGCGGCCGCCGAGCTGCTGGACTACCTGACCCCCTTCGTCGTGCCCGGCGTGGCGACGGAAGAGATCGACCGGCTGTGCGAGGAATGGACCCAGGCCCAGGGCTTCATCTCCGCCACCCTGGGCTATCGGGGATATCCGAAGTCCTGCTGCATCTCCATCAACCACGTGGTCTGCCACGGCATCCCCAGCGACAAGCGCCTGCATGACGGCGACATCGCCAACATCGACGTCACCGTCATCGTCGACGGCTGGTACGGCGACAGCAGCCGCATGTTCCTGGTGGGCGACAACATCGCCATCAAGGCGCGCAAGCTGGTCGACGTGACGTACGAGGCCATGATGCGCGGCATCGCGGTGGTACGCCCCGGCGCCACCCTGGGCGACATCGGCCACGCCATCCAAAGCTTTGCCGAAGGCCAGCGCTTCTCCGTCGTGCGCGACTTCTGCGGCCACGGCGTGGGCCGGGTGTTCCACACCGCCCCGTCGGTGCTGCACTTCGGCAAGCCCGGCCAGGGCACCGAACTGAAGGAAGGCATGATCTTCACCATCGAGCCGATGATCAATATCGGCCGCTACGATGTGAAGATCCTGTCCGACGGCTGGACCGCCGTGACCAAGGACAAGAGCCTGTCCGCCCAGTTCGAACACACCATCGGCGTGACCAAGGACGGTTGTGAGATCTTCACGACATCGCCGGCCGGTTTCCACCACCCGCCCTACAAGATCGCCTGATTGTGATCGGCACGAAAAAGCCCCGCCCGGTCATGCCGTGGCGGGGCTTTTTGATTCCAGGCGAAAAACCTCAGGCGGGCATGGCCCGCGCCGACACCTGGCCGGCCTCGACATGCCGTTCCAGCAGGTCGCTGACGGCCGCCTGGGTCAGGGCCAGCGCCTGGCGCAGGCTGCCCAGGGCGCCGGCCTCCGCCACCCCCTGACCCGCGCGGCGGGCCAGGAAACGACTGACATGGGCCAGGCGGGGGGAACCCATTTCCGCCGCCGTGCCGGTCAGCAGATAGGCGTAATGGCGCACGCCCTCGACGGCGCCCTTCTGCAGGGCCAAGTCCAGGGCCGCCCCCACATCGACCAGACATTCGGCGTACAGCGCCAGGATGTCGGCCAGGGTGCGGTCACCCAGCGACAGGGCGTAGCGCCGCACCCGTTCCTCCTCCACCACCGGGATGCCGGGCAGCGGCTCCAGGCCATGATCCCCCGCATTGCCCCCGCCACCGGCCACGGTCGTCTCGGCGCGCAAGGTCTTGGACGGCAAAGGGATGGTGGGGGGCATTGGACGGGCACTCCAAAATCTAATCGGTCGAATTACCTCTAAAGCAATAGGCATGCCAGCTAGGCTTACGAATAGGGCGCCCAGGATTCTTCACGAGTCGCACCGCCACGCCGGCAAACACCCCCGGTAAAGGCCGGGAATCATTTCCCCTAACCATCGGGATCGCGGGCAGGTTTTGCCGATACGGGATCACATGGTTCCCACCCCTGGTTCGTGAATGGCCCCGGACCTATACTGCCTGCACGGGTAGGAACGGGGATGGGGCATGCGAGCCAAGGGCCATGGGGAAGGGAAGCGGGGCATGGAAGAGCTACAGGCCGGGCTGGACCTGCCGGCCCCCCATGACGGCGGCCAGGACGCCAAGGAACCGCCGCCCCATTACCATGGCCACCGCGACCGCCTGCGCGAGCGCTTCCTGAACCAGGGGGCGGAGGCGCTGCAGGATTACGAACTGGTGGAACTGCTGCTGTTCCAGGCCATTCCCAGGCGCGATGTGAAGCCCCTGGCCAAGGATCTGCTGGCCCGCTTCGGATCGTTCTGGGGCCTGGTGTCGGCGCCGGTGCCCACCCTGCGTGATGAGTTCAAGCTGAGCGACGCCGCCATCGGCGCCATCAAGGTGGTGGCGGCCGCGGCCTTGCGCATGGCGCGCCGCGAGTTGCTGGAACGGCCGGTGCTGTCGTCCTGGCAGATGCTGCTGGATTACTGCACCGGCGCGCTGGCGCATGAACAGGTGGAACAGTTCCGCGTCCTGTTCCTGGACGGCCGCCACACCCTAATCCGGGATGAGGTGCAACAGCGCGGCACGGTGAACCAGACCGCCGCCTACCCGCGCGAGGTGCTGAAGCGCGCCTTGGAACTGGGCGCCAGCGCCGTGATCCTGGTGCACAACCACCCCAGCGGCGACCCCAGCCCCAGCCGCGCCGACATCCAGATGACCAAGGCCATCGCCGATGCCGCCAAGGCGCTGGAAATCGCCGTACACGACCATCTGGTGATCGGCCGCGGCCGCCACTTCAGCTTCCGCGCCCAGGGCTTGTTATGAGTGTTCACATCCGCGCCACGTCCAGCACCGCCTGGGCGAAGGCTTGCGGCGCTTCCTGCGGCAGGTTGTGGCCGATGCCGCCGGTGATCAGGCGGTGGGCGTAAGCGCCGGTGAACTTGTGGGCGTAGGCGGCGGGGTCCGGGTGAGGGGCGCCGTTGGCGTCGCCCTCCAGAGTGATGGTGGGGATGGACACAGTGGGGCCAGCGGCCAGGCGCCGTTCCAGGTCATCGAAGCGCGTCTCGCCCGCCGCCAGGCCCAGGCGCCAGCGGTAGTTATGGATGACGATATCGACATGGTCCGGGTTGTCGAACGCCAAGGCCGAGCGGTCGAAGGTGGCGTCGTCAAAGGCCCATTTGGGCGAGGCCAGCTGCCAGATCAGCTTGGCGAAATCGTGCCGGTTGGCCTCATACCCCGCCCGGCCGCGCTCCGTCGCGAAATAGAACTGGTACCACCAGGACAGTTCCGCCTTGGGCGGCAGGGGCTGGCGCCCGGCCTCCTGGTTGCCGATGAGATAGCCGCTGACCGACACCAGCGCCTGGCAGCGTTCCGGCCACAGGGCGGCGACGATATCGGCGGTGCGGGCCCCCCAGTCGAAACCGGCGATCAGGGCCTTCGGGATCGACAGCGCGTCCATCAGCGCGATGACGTCGACGGCCAGCGCCGCCTGCTGGCCGTTGCGCGGCGTATCGGGCGACAGGATGCGGGTCGTGCCGTAGCCACGCAGGTGGGGGACGATCACCCGATGGCCGGCCGCCACCAGGGTGGGCACCACCTCGGCGAAGGCGTGGATGTCGTAGGGCCAGCCGTGCAGCAGCAGGACGACGGGCCCCTGGGCGGGCCCGGCCTCGACATAACCGATGTCCAGCACGCCGGCCTTCACCTGCCGCACGGGGCCGAAGGCGGGCGCGGTCGTCGCGGCGGCGGCGACCTTGGAGATGGCGGCGGGCAGGCTGGCGGCGGCCAGCGTCAGGGCGGTGGCGCCGATGAAGCGGCGGCGGCTGAAATCAACAAAGGACATGTCGGGTCTCCCGCGGGTAAGGCTGGTTTCAGCCGAAGGTGAAGGCGTAGGCGCGGACGCCCGCGTCCAGGAATTCGATCTCAAAGGTGTGGTCGGCGACCGGGCCCGCCTGGCGCACCAGCTGGTACAGGCGGGCGTCACGCACGGTGCCCAGGCCCTCGGCGTCCACGTCGGCGCCATGACCGGCACCGGGGGCGGCACCATCGACACGGATGCGGAAGCGGATGGGGCGACCATCGGCGCCCGGCGCCAGCACCAGGTGCAGGTCACGGGCATGGAAGCGGAAGGCGATGCGGCCGGACGGCTGGTCCAGGGTCGCGTACTCCGCCCCCACGGCCCAGTTGCCCGCCAGGCCCCAGTGGTTCAGCGACAGGGCCGGGGCCGGCCGATACGGGACGACGGCATCATGGACGATGGCGTCGGGGCCGGCGTAACGCGCGCCTTCGGCGTAACCGACATAGGTTTCCGGGCTGGCCAGGTCGGCCTCATCGGCCGCCACCTGGGTGCCGGCGATAGTCACGGACATCGGATCGCCGGCGGGGGCCGTGGCAACGGGCGTCTCGGCCAACACCTGGCGGATGGCCTGTTCCGTCCGGGCATAGGCGCCCTCACCCACCGCGCGGTAGCGGATGCGGCCCTGGGCGTCGATCAGGTACAGGGCGGGCCAGGCGTTGTTGTCGAAGGCGCGCCACAGACGGAAATCGTTGTCCTGCACCACCGGGTAGGTGACGGCCAGGGTCGATGCCGCCTGGGTGACGTTGGCCCGGTCCTTCTCGAAGGCGAATTCCGGCGTGTGGATGCCCACGACCACCAGGCCCTGGTCACGGTATTGCGCCGCCCAGGTGCGGACATGGGGCAGAACCCGCAGGCAGTTGATGCACGAATAGGTCCAGAAGTTGACCAGGACCACCTTGCCCTTCAGGTCGGCCGCCGTCAGGGGCGGGGTGTTGATCCACGATGGTGCCACCGGCAATGCCGCCAGGGGACCGGACAGGATGGGCTCAAGGGCGGCGGCATGGGCCGTGCCACCGAACACCGCCAGCAGCCGGCTTTCCAGCGCATCGGTCGGCAGCGACGGCAGGCGGGCCCCCACCTGCGGCCAGGCGGCCAAGGCCACACCGGCCAGCACGGCCACGCCCAGGGCACGCCGAATGCTGCCATCGAAGCGGGTGGTGCGCTTCAGGACGGCCAGCAGGCGTCCACCCCCGGCCATGCCGATGGCCAGTGCCGTGGCCGCCCCCAGACCATAGGCGGCCAGCGCCAGGGTGGTCCCGATCCCTGGCCCGTTCAGGGCGGCGGCGGTCAGCACCACGCCCAGCACCGGCCCGGTGCAAGGCGCCCAGATCAGGCCGATGGCCACGCCCAGCAGCAGCGATGCGGCCACGCCACCCCGCCGCTCCGCCCAGGCGGCCAGCACGCCGCCCGCGGCACCCAGCGGAGTCGTGAGCCGGCGGGCGAGGACCGGCCACAACAGCGACAAGCCGAACAGCGCCAGGAGGGCCAGGGCGACCAGCCGGCCGTCCCGCGTGGCCACCACCACCCCCTCCCCCGCCACGGCCGCCAGGCTGGCCGTGACGGCGAAGGACAGCGCCAGGCCCAGCAGCAGGGGTGTCCCCCGGCGCCAGGGGGCGTTTCCCCAACCGGCGGCCACCAGGGGCAGGACGGGCAGGATGCAGGGGGTGGCGATGGTCAGCACGCCCGCCAGGTAGGACAGCAGCAAGAGGGCCATCGGGGCCTCCCCTTTCAATGGATGGATGGCCGTCAATGGCCCGTATGGCCGCCATGGCTCTCGGGCACGTCGAAGGCGACGGTGGTGCGGTCCAGCGGCTGGTGGTTGGCGTTGGCCAGGATGATTTCCACCGTGTGGTGGCCGGCCGGCATGCCCACCAGGATCAGCGGTTCGCCGCTGGCGTCGGCCCAGTGCCAGGGGGCGTGGTCGACAACGACGTGGACGTGGCCGATGCGGGGCGTGACCTTCAGCGCCGCAGGCCCGAACACCGGCTCGATCCGCAGGTTTTCCGCGCGGTACTGGATGAAGACCTTGCCCTCGGCCAGGGGGCCGGGCAGCGGCGGATCGACGATCAGGCGGGCGGGCGGCTGCGGTTCCGTCAGGGGCACGACACCCGCCGGGCCCAGCACATCGGCCGCGGATTGGGCCTGGGCCAGGCCGGGCGCCAGAGACAGCAGGATCACCAGGGAAGGAATGAGGCGCACAGACATCGGCATCTCCATCGCATAAGCTTTTATCGTATACGATGTTTATCGTTGCGTTTGTTGTCCGGCCTTATTCCCAACCAGGGGCGTGGCCAAAGAACGCATCCGTTTGCATCGTATGCGATTCATATAAGCTGGCCGCGCTTACGAGTCAATTCCGATTTAATCGTATGCGTGCTATATAGGAGCCAACGCAACACCACCCTTGGCCGTCAGGACCATACCCCCACATGCCTTTGGACCCCAAGGACCCGGCCGCCCCCAAACTGGCCGATTTCCTCTGTTTCGCGGTCTATTCCGCCAACCTGGCCTATGGCCGCGCCTACAAGCCCATCCTGGATGAGTTGGGCGTCACCTATACGCAGTGGATCACCATCGTCGCGTTGTGGGAACAGGACGACCAGACGGTCAGCGGACTGGGGGAGAAGCTGTTCCTGGAATCGAACACCCTGACCCCCATCCTGAAAAAGCTGGAGGCCCTGGGGTATCTGAACCGCCGGCGCGACCCGAAGGACGAACGCCAGGTGCGCGTCAGCCTGACGGAAGCCGGCCGGCAACTGCGCGAAAAGGGCGGACAGAAGAACCTGGTGAAGGCCAGCGGCCTGACGCCGGAGGAATTCCGCACGGTGCAGAAGATGGTCAGCCGCCTGCGCGACAACCTGCTGGCCCACACGGGCAAAGGCGCCGGTGACGGGGAGACGTGATTCAGGCCCGCGGCGTGGCCAGGGTCTTGGCGCTGGGCAGCAGGGGGATGGCGACGGCATAGACCAGCACCCCCACCATCCACACCGCCCCCGGCCATAGGTCGCGGCCGGCACTGTAGAGGGTGGTGAAAAGCAGGGGCCCGACGATGCCCACCAGGCTGGTCAGCGCCGCCAGCGTCCCCTGCAATTCGCCCTGCCGGTCGGGGCCGACGCGCGTGGTCACCAGGCCCTGCAGCGAGGGCCCCACGATGCCGCCCAGGGCCAGCAGGGGCATGATGAAGACCACCGCCAGGCCGCCGGTGGCGAAGGCCATCCCCGCATAGGCCAGACTGTCCGCCACCGCCGCCAGGATAAAGGCACCGCGTTCGCCCAGCCGGCGGGTCAGCGGTTCGGTCACCAGTGCCTGGGACAAGGCGTGCAGCACGCCGAAACCCGCCAGCGACCAGCCCACCTGGGCGGCGTTCCAGGCGAACCGGTCCTCACCGTTCAGCACCCAAAGGGAACTGGAAATCTGCCCGGCCACCGTCGTCAGCACGAAGACCATCACCACACGCGCCAAGGTCGGCATGCCGACAACCCAGCGCAGCGAGGTGAAGGCGTTCAAGGCTCCCAGGCGCAAGAGCTGCCGTTCCCCGGCATGCCGCGATTCCGGCAGCAGCACCAGCGCCAGCAGGAAGTTCAGGGCGTTCAGGCCCGCCGCCAGCAGGAAGGGCGCTCGCAGCGACACCATGCCCAGCAGACCGCCCAGGGCCGGGCCGGCGATGAAGCCGATGCCGAAACAGGCGCTCATCCGGCCGTATTGCTTGGCACGGCCCGATTCGTCGGTGGTGTCGGTGATGTAGGCCGTGAGCACCGCCATGTTGGCCGCGGTCACGCCGGCCAGGATGCGCCCGGCCACCACCACCCATACGTTGGGCGACCACCCCATGGCCAGGTAGTCCAGCGCCCCACCGGCCAGGGACAGCAGCAACACCGGCCGCCGCCCGAACCGGTCGCTGAGCGCGCCCAGGACGGGGGCGAAGAAGAACTGCATCAGCGCGTAGGCCGCCAGCAGCAGGCCGTATGTGGCCGCGACATCCGCCACCCCACCCAACTCACGCAGCAGTCCCGGCAGGATGGGCATGACGATGCCGATCCCCATGGCGTCCAGCGTCATCGCCGCGAACACCACGTACAGCCCGCGCCCTGTCCCCTTGGTCATTTCCGATGCCATCCCACACCCGCCACGCACTTCCCTATCAACGATAGGGTTGCATAATCCCTATCGTTGATAGAGAGTCAAGCGCCAATGGATCGAGAGAGGGAAATGGCGCATGACGGCACGCGGCGCGAAACGCGACTCGCTGACCCGCGAAACGGTGGTGCGGGCGGCATTGGATCTGCTGAACGAGGTGGGCATGGACGGCCTGACCACGCGGCTGCTGGCTGAGCGCCTGCAGGTGCGGTCCCCCAGCCTCTACTGGCATTTCCGCAACAAGCGGGCGCTGCTGGACGCCATGGCCGTGGCCATGCTGGCGAAACACACGCACCCCATGCCGGCCAAGGACGAGGTGGATTGGCGGGGCTGGCTGGCGATCAACGCCCGCGGCTTTCGCGCGGCCCTGCTGGCCTATCGCGACGGCGCCCGGGTGCATGCCGGCACGGGCCCGGCCAAGGAGCAAATACCCCTGGCGGAGGCGCAGTTGCGCCTGCTGTGCGCGCACGGCTTCACGCCGGCGGACGCGCTGTCCATCATGGTGGCGATGTCGCGCTTCATCGTGGGGTGGGTTTTGGAAGAACAGGCCCGCGCGACGGATGCGCCTGACCGCACCGGCGACATCATGCCGGAGCTGGGGCCCGAGGCGCCACTGATGGCGGAGGCGCTGGCCGGCATCCTGGGGGACAGCCCGGACGTCGCGTTCGACCGCGCGCTGGGCTATTTCATCGCCGGACTGACGCCGGCGGCGGCAGGCCGAGAAGCCTGAGGATCCTCATCGCGGCATGAAAGTTGTTTCATGCCGCTAGGCCCCGACTGGGCCGCCGGACCTTTCCGGGGAACGAAGTGGACTGGAAAGGGAGGAAGCCCAAGCCGGCGGATGCCGGCGCCCGGCACTTGAGGGCAAAAAAGGGCCGGGGCGGCGAAGGAAAGCCGCCCCGGTCCCGGACTCACACCAATTCGATGGCGTAGTTCTCGATCACCGTGTTGGCCAGCAGGCGCTGGCACATGGCCTCCACCGCGGCCTTGGCCTTGGCGGGGTCGGTCTCATCCAGGTCCAGTTCGATCAGCTTGCCCTGGCGGACTTCGCCCACGCCGTCGAAGCCCAGGTTCTGCAGGGCGTGGCCGATGGCCTTGCCCTGGGGATCGAGGACGCCGTGCTTCAGCGTGACGGTAACCTTGGCCTTCATAGCGATTGTCTTCCTGCTTTGCTGTGCGGGGTGTGCCTAAAAGTCCGGGGGCGAAACGCCCCCGGGTGATCACTGCATCAACTTGGGCGCCTTGACGTCGCCGGGGCCGCCCTCGGGCAGGATGCCCAGGCGGCGCGCCACTTCCTGGTAGGCTTCCTCAACCTTGCCCAGGTCCTGGCGGAAACGGTCCTTGTCCAGCTTCTCGTTGGTCTTGAGATCCCAGAGGCGGCAATTGTCCGGGCTGATCTCATCGGCCAGGATGATGCGCATCTCATCGTTTTCCCACAGCCGGCCGAACTCCACCTTGAAGTCCACCAGCTTCAGGCCCGTACCCAGGAACAGGCCGGACAGGTAGTCGTTGATGCGCAGGCTGAGCGACAGCATGTCGTCCAGATCCTGCGGGCCGGCCCAGCCGAAGGCGGTGATGTGTTCTTCCGACACCATCGGGCTGCCCAGCTCATCGGACTTGTAATAGAACTCGATGATCGACCGGGGCAGCTGCGTGCCTTCGGGAATGCCGAAGCGCTTGCTGAGCGAGCCCGCGGCCACGTTGCGGACCACCACCTCCACCGGGATGATCTCCACCTCACGCACCAGTTGCTCACGCATGTTGAGGCGGCGCACGAAATGGGTGGGCACACCCATCTCACCCAGGCGGGTCATCAGATATTCGGAGATGCGATTGTTCAGCACACCCTTGCCGGTGATGACGCCCTTTTTCTGCTCATGGGTCGTATCATCCTTGAAGTACTGAACCAGCGTGCCGGGCTCAGGCCCCTCAAACAGGTCTTTGGCCTTGCCTTCATAGATCCGCCGGCGTCGAGACATGGGATCACTTCTTTCGAACGAACGGATGCGGGCGGCATCCGGGAGCGGCGCATAGCGGAGCGCCCGCCCCCGAGGGACGGCCCTGATGGCGAGGATATAGCAAGCAATGGCCCCCTGTACAATGTCGGCCACCCCTCGCCCCACGCCGGGCGCCCATCCGGTGTGGGCATTCACCCCAGATCGATATCCTGGAATGGCGCCTGGTCCGGCCGGCCGGCGGCAAAGCGCCAGCGCGGCTTGACGCCCGCACGGTCCATGGCCGGCAGGGCGATCAGCGAACCGCTGGTGGTCTGGAACCCCTGTTCCGTCACGATGCACAGGGCCTCGCGCGGGTCGCCATCGGCACCGCTGACCCGGCTGGCCAGCAGCATTTCCCACTCCGCCCCCCAGGCGCCCTCCTTTTCCGGATCCGGCGCCGGGGCGGCGGCGAACAGCGGGCGATAGCGGCGGGTGCGCGGACAGGTGGCGGCGTTGAGGCCATGCCCGGTAATCATGGAGACGCCTTCGGGAATGGGCGTCACCGTCACGCGGTTGCGGCCCGGCGCCCCGGTGTGTTCCAGCAGCCAGGCATCGCGGTTGTCGGCGATCAGCAGGTTGAAGGGGCGGTAGGCGCGGGTGTCCAGGTCGGACAAGGCCTCCAGCGGCGCATCGGCGTGGTCCAGCGCCTCCAGCACCAGTTCCCCGCGCGACCGCATGCCGTCGGCCGGGCCCAACGTGCCCTCGCGGTTCAGCACGGCGGCCAGCACGCCGGTGTCGTTCAGGCCCAGCCAGCTGCCGTCGGCCAGGTCGTCGCGGCCGGCCACCACCTCGGGCCGGTCGGGCCAGTGTCGGCCGGGCGGCGTCCAGGGCCGGGTGTTCATCTCATCCCGGTTGGCGGCCACGATCAGGGGCCAGGCATGGCCCGGACGGCGAAGAATGATGACGCTGCACATGGGGAAAGGCCGATCGGTGGGTATAAGGCGGTAAACAGCGGCGGAATGCCCCGGGGGGGTGTAGACCCGCCGCCGTCCGCCCGATATATAAGTCTCCCGGGAGAAAACCAAACAACCCAACCGGCGTTTCTTGAGGAATAGCGATGACGACCTTTGATGATCGCGAACAGGCTTTCGAGGCCAAGTTCAAGCATGACGAGGAACTGCTGTTCCGCATCTATGCCCGCCGCGCCCGCCTGGTCGGCCAGTGGGCCGCCGAGCATCTGGGCCTGGAAGGCGAGGCGGCCGACGCCTACGCCCGGGAAATGGTGTCGGAAGACCTGAAGGAACCCGGCCACAAGGACATCCTGGTCCGCATCGAGGCCGATTTCAGCGCCAAGGGCGTGGACATCTCCGCCCACCGCATCGAGAAGGAAATCGAGCACACGCTGGAAGTGGCCCGCCAGCAGATCATGAGCGCTTAGTTCGTTTTCCCTCAGTCGCCGGGCGGGCGCATCCGCGCCCTTGGCTTGTCCTCCCTTTCCGGTCCGCCTGCGGCTCCCCGGAAAGGTCCGGCGGCTGCGGTCGCAGCCTACAGCGGCATGAGGACGCCTCATACCGCTGTGCCAGCCAGGCCAGATCACAGAATAAAAAAGGGGGCGGTCCCGCGTGGGGCCGCCCCTTTTCCTTTGGCGAAAGCGTCTGGTGCTTACTCGCCGAACACCCGCTTGAACACCGTGTCCACATGCTTGGTGTGGTATTCCAGGTCGAACACGCCGTCGATCTGGTCCACGCTCATGTGCTTCACCACCTCGGCGTCGGCCTTCAGCAGGGTGCGGAAGTCCTTGCCCTCCAGCCACACCGGCATGGCGTTGCGCTGGACGGCGCGGTAGGCGTCCTCGCGGCTCATGCCGGCCTGGGTCAGGGCCAGCAGGATGCGCTGGCTGTTGTGCAGGCCGCCCAGCATGTCCAGGTTGCGCTGCATGCCTTCGGGATAGACCACCAGCTTGTCGATCATGCCGGTCAGGCGCGACAGGGCGAAGTCCAGGGCGACGGTGGCATCGGGGGCGATGACGCGTTCCACCGACGAATGGCTGATGTCGCGCTCATGCCACAGGGTGACGTTCTCCAGCGCCGGCACCACGTGGCTGCGGATCAGGCGGGACAGGCCCGACAGGTTTTCCGACAGCACCGGGTTGCGCTTGTGCGGCATGGCGGACGAGCCCTTCTGGCCCGGGCTGAAATATTCCTCCGCCTCGCGCACTTCGCTGCGCTGCAGGTGGCGGATTTCCGTCGCCAGGTTGTCGATGCTGGCGGCGATGACGGCCAGCACGCCGAAATACATGGCGTGGCGATCACGCGGGATGACCTGGGTGGACATCGGCTCGACCGACAGGCCCAGCTTGGCCGCCACATGTTCCTCGACCTGGGGGTCGATGTTGGCGAAGGTGCCGACAGCACCGGAGATGGCGCAGGTGGCGATCTCGGCGCGGGCCTGCACCAGGCGGTCGCGGTTGCGCTGGAAGGCGGCGTAGTGGCCGGCCAGCTTCAGGCCGAAGGTCACCGGCTCGGCATGGATGCCGTGGCTGCGGCCGATGGTGGCGGTGTACTTGTGTTCCAGCGCCCGGCGCTTCAGGGCCGCCAGCAGGGCGTCCATGTCCTCCAGCAGCAGGTCGGTCGCCTCTTTCAGCTGCACCGCCAGGCAGGTGTCCAGCACGTCGCTGGAGGTCATGCCCTGGTGGACGAAGCGGGCCTCGGGGCCGACATGTTCCGCCAGGTTGGTCAGGAAGGCGATGACGTCGTGCTTGGTCTCGCGCTCGATCTCATCGATGCGGGCGACGTCCCACTTGGCGCGTTCCCAGACGGCCGCGGCCGCTTCCTTGGGGATGACGCCCAGCTCGGCCTGCGCGTCGCAGGCGTGGGCCTCGATCTCGAACCAGATGCGGAACCGGTTTTCCGGTTCCCAAATCTTGACCATCTGGGGGCGGCTATAGCGCGGAATCATGGGGCGGCGCCTCTGCTCAAGGGCTGACGTTTCAGCCAGGACTGATGGCGCCGGACCATACGGGCGGCAACGCCCCTTGACCAGTGCAAGGGGCGCAAGGGCAGCGTGCGAGCCCGCCACAAAGGCCCTGCCCCACCTGCCGCTGATCCCCCTGTCTCCTTCCTAGGCCGCGACCGCGGCCGCCGGAGCTTTTTGGGGAGCGTCAGCGAACCGAAAAGCGAGGACAAGGCAAGGCCCCGGATGGGGCCGCCCGCCGCCTGAGGGCATCCTGACTAATGCCTCAACCCCGCATGCACCCAGCCGGTGACCATGGCCATGACCTCGGCCGGCAAATCGTCAGGGGTGGGGTGGTGGTAGCGATAGACGGCGATCGCCGCCTCCAGGCAGAACTTCTCGGGCTGGCCGCCGTCGCGCATCCCCTGGTACGCCCGCACCACGGCGGGACGGCAACAGTCGGATTGGTCGCCACCGCAGCTCATGGGCCCGGTCCCCTCCCCGCCGCTCAGGAGCGCTTGCGGTTCAGCGGCACACCGTACAGTTCCAGCCGGTGGCCGATCAGCTCATACCCCAGCTCGGCCGCCACCTTTTCCTTCAGGCGCTCCAGTTCCTCGCTGCGGAACTCGATCACCTCGCCCGACTGCAGGTCGATCAGGTGGTGGTGGTGCTCATCGCGGATTTCCTCATACCGCGCGCGGCCATCGCCGAAGTCCAGCCGTTCGATGACGTTGGCTTCCTCAAACAGGCGCATGGTGCGGTAGACGGTGGCGATGGAGATGTTGGGGTCGATCTCGACCGCGCGGCGGTAGACCTGTTCCACGTCCGGGTGGTCCACGGCCTCGGACAGCACGCGGCTGATCACCCGCCGCTGCTCCGTCATCTTGAGGCCCTTCTGGATGCAAAGCTGTTCAAGACGCGATGGCATGGCGAGGCTCCGAAAAAGCATGGATGGCGCGGGTGGCGCGAAGTATGCCCCATCCGCTGTGCGGACAGGAAACTATAAGTATTCTAAACTGGACACCCCCGCCGGGGCGAGCGGAAATCGCAGCAAGGCTGCCGCCGTTTGGTCGCATGAATCGGCCGGCATGAAAAGTGGTGTCAGCCCGTCCCGATCATCTCCAGCAGGCGCTCCAGGTCGGCATCGCTCATGCGGCCGATGCGCTGGGCCAGGCGGTTGGCGGCCAGGGTCGCCTTAGGTGACAGGCCGCTGGTGTCCACCACCACGCGTGGGTCGGACATCCTGGCCAGACGCTCCATCTCCTCCGCCTCGTCCCAGATGATGCCGAAATAACCGCAGATCTGGCGTACCAGCATGGGGGACGGCGTGCCCTTGCGCCCATGTTCCAGGGCCGACAGGTAGGCCGACGAGATGTGCAGGGCCGCCGCCATGTCCTTCAGGGCCAGGCCATGCTGTTCGCGCAGGTCCCGCATCCGCTGGCCGAAGGGGGTCATGACCGCTGGCGTTTCAGCAGGATATAGAGGGCGCCGCCGCCGCCGTGCTGCGGCTGGGCCTGGCGGATGGCCAGGACCAGGGGACGCAGCGGCGCCTCCCCCAACCAGCGGGGCACGGCACCGCGCAGCACACCCTTCTCCCGGTCGGGGCCCAGGGGGGTGCCGCCGGACCCCTTGCCGGTGATGATCAGCAGGGTGCGCCGCCCCTCGCGATGAGCCCGGGCCACGAAGCTGTTGAGCGCGCCATGCGCCTCCGCCTGGGTCATGCCGTGCAGGTCCAGGCGGCCGTCGATGGCCAATTGCCCCCGGCGCAGGCGGTCGTCGGTGCGGCGGTCCAGGCCGGCGCGGGCGCCGAACACCAGCGGCGGATGGGTCAGCGGCGCCACGGGCGGTGCCGGGCGAACGGGCGCTGACGCCACCGCCGGCGCGGGGGCCGCGACCACCGCCTGGGGTGTCGGCGCCGGTGGGGCGGGCGGCAAGGGCTGGCCCGATTTGCGGATGGGTGCCGCGTCGCGCATCACCTCACGCCACAGGCGTATTTCCTCGGACGTGGGCGCCCGTCGCTGTCTGCTCATGATCGCGGCGCCTCGATATCCCTACAGCTGCCCCATGGGTGATGGCGGCCAGGATAGGCCGCACGGGACAGAAGTCGCAACAGAACCTCAGGTGGACGGGCCGCTCGACGCCGCCGGGGCCACGGCGGCCGGGTTGACGGTACGCGGCAGCAGCAGCCAATAGCCGCCCCGGCTTTTCATCACGCCGGCGCGCTGTTCCGCCTGGGCGCCATAGCCCCAGAAGACGTCGCCGCGCACGGGGCCCTGGATGGCGCCGCCGGTGTCCTGGCTGACCATCAGGCGGGACAGACGCTTGTCATCATCCTGCGGATCGGTGACGTCCAGCCAGACGGGCACGCCGTAGGGGATGAAGGTATGGTCCACCGCCAGCGACCGGCCGGCGGTCAGGGCCACCCCTTGCGCGCCCAGTGGCCCGTCGCCGTCCATCGCCTTGAAGAAGACGTAGGACGGGTTGCCCTCCATCGTCGCCTGGGCCTGGGCCGGGTTGTGCCGCCAGCCAGGCGCGGATGGACTGCATGGTGATGCCATCGCTGTCCAGCTTGCCGGTCGCCGCCATCTGCCGGCCGATGGCGGCATAGGGCCAGCCGTTCTGGCCGTCATAACCGACCCGCATCACCGACCCGTCGTCCAGCAGGACACGGCCGGAGCCCTGGATTTGCAGGAAGAAGGCGTCGACCGGATCGTCCAGCCACACCAGTTCCAGCCCCTTGCCGGCCAGTGAGCCGGCATCGATGCGGCGGCGGTCGTCATAGGGCTTGAGGCGGCCGTCACTGACGCGGCCGGCGATGCGCTGGCCCTTCAGGCTGTCGCGGAAATCGCCCAGATCCACCATCACCAGATCGGCCGGGCGACGGTAGAGGGGTGTGGCGAATCGGGCATGGCGGGTGCGGCTGCCGCGCAGTTCCGCCTCGTAATAGCCGGTGAACAGGCCATCGGCGTTGCCGTTGTCGGTAGCGTGCCAGGGCTGGAACCAGCGCTCCAGCGTGGCGCGCAGGGCGGCGTCATTGCCCAGGGGCACGTTCTTCAACGCCGCACAGGGCGCGTCCCAATCCATCGGCCGGCCGGCCACGCCCGTGGTCTGCCGCCCCATCTTCTCGCACGATTTCAGCAGGGGCAGCTGCGCCTCGGCCACACGGTCGTCCTGCCAGCCGGGCAGGTCGGTGAAGGCGGCGGGTTGCAGGACCAGTTTCTGCCCCTGGGGCGATACGGGCGGAGGCGCCGGCGCCTCCCCCAACCCCAGCCAGGAACAGGCGGTGGTCAGCAGCAGCAGGGCGCCGGCAACAACATGCGTCGCGCGGTCAAGAACGGGCCGACACGGCATGGGCGACGTATCCTCACGAAGGCGGGCCAGGGACCTCAGGAACGGGGGTGCATCCCCCGAGGCACTGGCCTGGGACCTTAATGCGGAACGCGGGTTTCGACCAGACGCCAGTTGGGGTCCGTCGATTTCGTATCGCGGGCGAACGTCCAGATGTCCACCACCTCGGCCGAATGCTGGGCGTCGCCATCCACCACGGCGCCGTGGGCGTCGCGGGTGACGTTGGTCTGGTGGGTGACGAACTTCACCGTGCACAGGGCCTGGCCTTCCAGCAGGCGGGCCTGCACCAGGTCCACCGTGTCGAATTCCTGGATGTGGGCCTCCAAGGTCTCCCCCGCCTGGTTGCGGGCCTCGATGGCCTTGGCGAAGTCGGTGTAGACGACGTCGGCCAGCAGGGGCCGCAGGGCGGCGGTGTCGCCACGGGCGAAGGCGTCGACGATGATGGAAAAGGCGGCCTCCGCCCCCTTCAGGAAATTGCGCTCGTCAAAGCTGGGGTCGGCCTGGCGGATGCGGGCCAGCCCGGCATCCAGCGACAGCGGGCCGTCATACTCCGGCGGGGTCACGTCACGCGCCGTGCCCTCGATGACAGCGCCCGGCGCCGGATAGGGCTGGCCGGGCTGCTGGAAGGCGGGCGGAACGGCGCCCGGTCCCGGGCGTTGTGCCGTGGGCGGCGGGGGCGGCACCACGGTGAAGGGGTTGGGGCGTTCACGTTCATCCCCCGTCTTGCGGCCCAGCGCCTTGTACAGCTGATAGCCCAGGAACACGGCGATCATCGCGAAGATGATGATTTCGACGAAGTAGGAGTTGTCACCCATGGCTCACCCAACCTCCGGCGCTTTCCCGCGCCCCAAAATCGGCCGGCCGCCCATCCCTGGATACGCGGACACGGCCCCACCATGTTAAGGTTCGGAACACCACCCTGGATGCCCCAACCCTATCGCTTGTAGATAGGGGGCACCCGCTGAAAGAGCAAGCTTATGCGCCTTCCCGTCCTGATCGTCGTCTATCTGCTGCTGGAAATCGCCGCCTTCGCCTGGGTGGGCGAGAAGGTGGGCGTGCTGGGCACGGTGGCGCTGGTGGTGCTGTCCACCGTGGTCGGCCTGTGGCTGGTGCAGCGCCAGGGCCTGGACGCCCTGCGCAAGGCGGCGGGCCTCGCTCCCGGCCAGGCCCCGGTGGTGGAGGCCTGGGACGGTTTGTGCCTGGCCACGGCCGGCGTGCTGTTCGCCGTGCCCGGTTTCGTCAGCGACGCCCTGGCCGTGGCCCTGCTGCTGCCGCCGGTGCGCCGCGTGCTGCTGGCCCAGGCCCAGCGCCTGTCGGGCGTGCGCTTCACGGTGCGCACCGGTGGAGACGGCTTCACCCCCCGGCAGCCCACCACCGTCATCGATGGCGATTTCGTGGATGTGACCAAGCCTGAACCGCCTGCGGGCCACCTGCCCCGGGAATGAGTCTTTACGTTTTCCCTCAGGCGCCGGCAGGGCCATCCGGCCCCTTGGCTATCCTCGCTTTCCAGTCTGCTGCCGCTTCCCGAAAAGCTCCGGCGGACGCCGTCGCGTCCTAGTCGCTTCGCTCCAGGGCGCTTACAACAACCCCTTCAGCCGATACAGTTCCTCCAGCGCCTGGCGGGGCGTCAGTTCATCCGGGCTCACGTCCTTGAGGGCCGCCAGCGCCGGTGACACCGGTGCCGGGGGGGCGGATGGTTCCGGTGCCCGGCGCACCGGCGCGCTGAACAGGGGCAGGTCGTCGGCCAGTCGGGTCACGGCACTGCCCTGGTCCCCCGCCTCCAGGATGGCCAGCACCTCTTCCGCGCGGGTGATCACCGTGGCCGGCAAGCCCGCCAGGCGGGCGACGTGGATGCCGTAGCTGCGGTCGGCCGCACCTGCCGCCACCTCATGCAGGAAGACGACGTCGCCCTGCCATTCCTTGATGCGCATGGTGTGGCAGGACAGCGACGGCAGCTTGGACGCCAGCGTCGTCAGTTCATGGTAATGGGTGGCGAACAGGGCGCGGCAGCGCGTCACCTCATGCAGGTGCTCCACCGCCGCCCAGGCGATGGACAGGCCGTCGAAGGTGGCGGTACCGCGTCCGATCTCATCCAGGATGACCAGGCTGCGCGGGCTGGCCTGGTTCAGGATGGCCGCCGTCTCCACCATTTCCACCATGAAGGTGGAGCGGCCGCGCGCCAGGTCGTCGGCCGCCCCCACGCGGCTGAACAGCCGGTCGACGGCGCCGATGTGGGCGGTGTCGGCGGGCACGAAGCTGCCCATCTGCGCCAGCACCGCCACCAGGGCGTTCTGGCGCAGGAAGGTGGACTTACCGGCCATGTTGGGACCGGTCAGCAGCCACAGGCGGTTGGCGTCCGACAGGTCGCAGTCGTTGGCCACGAAGGCCACGCCGGCATTGGCGACCAAGGCCGCCTCCACCACCGGGTGGCGGCCGCGAACGATGGTGAATTCACGGCTGTCGTCCACCACCGGGCGGCACCAGCGGCATTCCACCGCGATGTCGGCCAAGGATGTCGCGACGTCCAACTGGGCCAGCGCCTGGGCGGTGCTGGCGATGTCGTCGGCCTTGGCCACCACCGCCTGGGTCAGTTCCTCGAACAGCGCCAGTTCCAGGGCAAGGGCCTTGTCGCCCGCCTCCGCCACGCGGCGTTCCAGGTCGGACAGTTCCACCGTGGTGAAACGCATGGCGTTGGCCAGCGTCTGGCGGTGGATGTAGGTGCCGCGCTGTTCGGCCGCCATCAGCTTGTCGCCGTGCTGGGCCGTGACCTCGATGTAATACCCCAGCACGTTGTTGTGCCGGATCTTCAGGGTGTTGATGCCGGTGTCGCCGGCGTAGCGGGCCTGAAGGTTGGCGATCAGCCGGCGCGAATCGTCGCGCAATTCCTTCAGCTCATCCAGGGGGGCGGAATACCCCTGGGCGATGAAACCACCGTCGCGCGCGTTCAGCGGCAGGTCGGGGCCCAGGGCCCCGGCCAGGGTGCCCACCAGGTCGGCCGGCACCTTGATGGCGCGCAGGGCATCCAGCAATCCGGGCGGCAGCGGCGGTTCCAGGGCGTTGCGCAAGGCGTCCGCCGGGAAGGTGCCGCAGATCTCACGCGCACGAATCAGGCCGTCGCGGATGCCGGCCAGATCGCGCGGGCTGCCCCGCCCCAGGCTGATGCGCGACAGCGCACGCTCGATGTCCGTCGCCCGACCCAGATAGGCGCGGATGTCGGCGCGCAAGGCGCCCTGTTCGACAAAATAGCCCACGGTGTCCAGCCGGCGGCCGATGGCGGCCGGATCGGTCAGGGGGCTGGCCAGGTGCACCGACAGCAGGCGGGCGCCGGCCCCGGTGACCGTGCGGTCGATGGCGCCCAGCAGGCTGCCGCGCTTTTCCCCCGTCAGGGTGCGCGAAAGTTCCAGGTTGCGGCGCGACGCCGGGTCGATCTCCAGCACCGCCCCCAGTGCCAGGCGGCGCGGATGGTCCAGGCGCGGCACCCGGCCCTTCTGGGTCAGTTCCACATAGTCGACCAGGGAACCGGCGGCCGCCACCTCCGCCCGGCTGAAATTGCCGAAGGCGTCCAGGGTGCCGACGCCGTAGAGGTCCAGCAGGCGCTGGCGGCCGTTTTCACTATCGAATCGGGCGTTGGGCTGCACCGTCAGCTGGTCGCGCCATTCGGCCCACAGCTCGAACAGGTCGGGCTGCTGCGTCAGGCGTTCCGACAGCAGCAGTTCGCCGGGGCTGAGCCGCGCCAGGGCGGCCGGCAGGGCCGGGCGATCCACCGGCTGCAAGGTCAGCTCACCCGTCGACAGGTCCAGCCAGGCCAGGCCCAGGGCGCCGCCCACATCGGCCAAGGCGGCCAGGTAATTGTTGGACCGGGCATCCAGCAACCCGTCCTCGGTGATGGTGCCGGGGGTCACCACCCGCACCACCTCACGCCGCACCACGGACTTGCCGCCGCGTTTGCGCGCCTCCGCCGGGTCCTCCGTCTGCTCACAGATGGCGACGCGGAAGCCCAGGCGGATCAGGCGGGACAGGTAGTTCTCGTGCGAGTGGACCGGCACGCCACACATGGGGATTTCCTCCCCCAAATGCAGGCCGCGCTTGGTCAGGGTGATGTCCAGCGCGCGGGCCGCCGCCACCGCGTCGTCGAAGAACATCTCGTAGAAATCGCCCATGCGGTAGAACAGCAGGGCGCCCGGATGCTGGGCCTTGATCTCCAGGTATTGCGCCATCATGGGCGTAACGGACTGGTTGACGGGGGCCGAGGACGAGATGTCGTTGGTGTCGGGCACGGGCGCTAAATCCAGTAGGGCGGGGCGATGGGGTCCCACAGGTATAGCGCCGACGGGCCCCGGGGGCCAAGCCGGAGTCAGCGTGCCAGCCGCCGGTGCACCTCATCCAGCAGGCCGTCGGCCGCCGCCTCGATCAGGTCCAGCACGGTGTCGAACTGATCTTCCGACCCGTAATAGGGGTCGGGCACGTCGTGGCCCTGGTGGTCGGGCGCGAAGTCCAGGAACAGGCGCACCCGGTCACGCTTGGCCGGCGGCGCCAGGCGGCGCAGGAAGTCCAGATGGTCGCGGTCCATGGCCAGCACCAGGTCGAAGCGGTCGAAATCGCCGGCATCCACCCGGCGGGCGCGCAGGGACGACAGGTCCACGCCGCGATGGCGCGCGGCCTCCACCGCCCGGATGTCCGGCGCCTCGCCCACGTGATAGCCGTGTGTGCCGGCACTGGCGACCCGAACACGGTCGCCCAGGCCGTCCAGGGCCAGGCGGCGGCGCATCACGCCCTCGGCGGTGGGGGAACGGCAGATGTTGCCGGTGCAGACGAACAGCAGGGAAATCTGGGGGTCGCTCATGGCCATGCCTTCATGATGGGGGCAATTCCGGGACCAGGTCGGCGGCGACGATAACAGGCCAGCCCGCCGTCCGCCAACCATCCAAGGGAGAGGTTGGCTAATGGGACGCGCGGTTGGGGGGATGGGCTGCGACGCTGCCACGCGGACCTTGGCTGTTGCGGCGACGCCGCCATCCCCCCAAGATGCGCCCTTCGCGTCCCCGCCGGTGGCAGCCGCCGGGGCGATGGTTGTTACGGGAAAGCGAATCGCATGCCCCTGATCGATGTCACCGGTCTGCGCCACGCCGTGGCCGGGCGGGCGGTGCTGGACATCCCCCATTGGACGGTGGAGGCCGGGCGCCACCACCTGTTGCTGGGCCCCAGCGGCAGCGGCAAGACCACCCTGATCCACGCGCTGGCGGGGCTGAAGCGGCCGGAGGCCGGCACCATCCGCCTGGACGGCCAGTCGGTGTGGGACCTGTCCCCCGCCGGGCGCGACGCCCTGCGCGGCCGGCTGATCGGCATCGTCTTCCAGACCCTGCACCTGGTTCCGGCCCTGGACGTGGCCGGCAACCTGCACCTGGCGCGCTGGCTGGCGGGCCTGCCGCGCGACACGGCGGCCGTGGCCGGCGCCCTTGCCCGTGTGGGCCTGGGTGACCGGCTGTCGGCCAAGCCGGAAGCCCTGAGCCAGGGTGAGAAGCAGCGCGTGGCCATCGCCCGTGCGGTGGTGACGGCGCCCAAGCTGATCCTGGCGGATGAGCCCACATCCGCCCTGGATGATGAGAATTGCGCCCGCGTGCTGGACCTGCTGCTGGAACAGGCGGACGCCTGCGGTGCCACCCTGCTGATCGCCACCCATGACGAGCGCACGCGCGCCCGCATATCCGACCGCCTGGACCTGCCCAAGCTCAGCGCCGATACGAAAGGCCACGCCGCATGAACATCCTCGGCCTGGCCTGGGCCTACCTGAAGCGGTCGGCCCTGACGACCTGCCTGAACGTGGCGCTGCTGGCCCTGGGCACCGGCACCATCGTGGTGCTGATCCTGGTGGGCACGCAGTTGCAGGACCGGCTGGCCAAGGACGCCGCTGGCGTGGACCTGGTGGTGGGCGCCAAGGGCAGCCCGCTGCAACTGATCCTGTCGGCGCTGTACCAGATCGACATCCCCACCGGGAACATCCCCCTGTCGCAGGCGCAGGCGCTGGCCGCCGACCCGATGGTGGCCCAGGCCGTGCCGGTGTCCATGGGCGACAGCTTCCGGGGCTACCGCATCGTCGGCACCGACCCGTCCTTCGTGGCGCTGCGCCAGGCGCGCGTGGCCGAGGGCCGGCTGTGGCAGGCGCCGATGGAGGCGACCCTGGGCACCCAGGTGGCACGGGCCAGCGGGTTGAAGGTGGGCGATCAGTTCAACGGCACCCACGGCCTGTCGGCCGGCGGGGCGGAGCATGAGGGCACGCCCTACACCGTGGTCGGCATCCTGGCCCCCACCGGCGGTATCGTGGATCGCCTGGTCCTGACCCCGCTCGACAGCGTCTGGGCGGTGCACGAGGCCCATCACCATCATGAGGAGGGCATGGCCATGCCCGAGGGGCAGGCGCCGGAACGCGAGGTGACGGCCGTCCTGGTCCGCTATCGTTCCCCCATCGCGGCCGCCCGCCTGCCCCGCAAACTGAACGCCGAACCGGGGTTGCAGACGGCCTCGCCGGCGGCGGAGATGCTGCGCCTGCTGTCGCTGGTGGGCGTGGGCACCGACACGGTGCGCGGCTTCGGCCTGTTGCTGGTGGCGTCATCCGCGCTCAGCATCTTCGTGGCGCTGTACAACGCCACCCAGGCGCGGCGCTACGACCTGGCGGTGATGCGGGCGCTGGGCGCCACGCGCACACGGGTCGCCAGCCTGCTGCTGGCCGAGGCGTTGGCCATCGGCACCGCCGGCACCGCCCTGGGCCTGGTCCTGGGCCATGGCGCGGTGGAGCTGGCGGGGCGATTAGTGCCGCAGGCCCGCGACATGGGCGTCACGGGACTCCTGTTTCCGGCCACGGAACCTTATCTACTGGTCCTGGCGGCCGGGCTTTCCATCCTGGCGGCCCTGGTGCCGGCCATCCAGGCCTATCGCACCGACGTGTCGGCGGTGCTGTCGCGGGGGTGAGCGCCGCCTGCCCTTAATCGGTCACGATCAGGGATCATCCCTGTCGGTCGTATAAGGATCGAGAGAGTTTTTAGAGAAAGGATTTCGCCATGACGTTCGGGATGAAGCGCCGCCTCACAACGGCCTTGGCTCTGGCGGCGATGGTTGCCGGCGGTCCCGCGCTGGCGGCCGGGAAGAGCCCCGCCACCACGCCAGCGCCGGGCACCGGCCGCCGCGGTGCAGGCCAACGTCCCCAAGGCCACGCTGGGCTGGGACAAGCTGGCCGACGTCAAGGAAGTGCACAGCATGGACAACGGCCTGCTGCGCGTGCGCGCCGCCTTCGGCCCCCAGGTCCAGGCCCTGGAAGGCAAGCCGCTGACCATCGCCGGCTTCATCATCCCGCTGGAGCAGAAAGAGAAGTCCGGCCATTTCCTGCTGAGCGCCATGGCGCCCAGCTGCCCCTTCTGCCCGCCGCCCGGCCCCGCCGACTTGATGGAGGTGAAGACCAGCACCCCCATCGCCATGACCAATGAGCCCATCACCCTGACGGGCACGCTGCACATGGTGGGCGACGACGACAACGGCCTGTACTACCGCCTGGGCGACGCCACGCAGCAGCCGGCGTCTTAATTAAGGTCCCCTCAATCGCCGGGCGCCGGCCTCCGCCGGCTTGGGCTTCCTCGTTCCGCCCTACGGTGCTCACTCCGGGGCCGGCGGTCGCCGGCCTCCAGCGGCACGAATCAAAGTTTCGTGCCGCTGGTATTAGACTTCAATCCCCTTAAACCCCGATCAGCGTGCGGATCAGGCCGATCAGGCTGCCGACCAGCAGCACCATGGTGGCGAAGATGGCCAGGCCGAAGCCGGCGCTGCGCTTCTTCGCCTCGGCATAATAACCCACGGCGTACAGCACGCGGCCGATGGGCCACAGCACGCCGATGATGGCGGCCAGCCGGTCGCCCCAGATCAGGGCGAACAGCCACAGCGACGGCAGGAACATCACCAGCTGTTCGACCGTGTTGGCCTGCACCCGCATCACCCGCAGGAAGGCGGGCGGCCCATCGGTGAACGGCGCCTCGATCCCATGCGCCTTCCGCGCCCGGCCGACCTGGCCCATGGTCCAGAAATAGACGAACAGCGACAGCACCGTGACCAGGGCCGTCCAGACGAACGCGGACATATCTTTTTCCCCCTCAGGCGGCGGGCGCCGGCGTCCCGCCGACTTGCCTCATCCTCGTTTTGCGGTCCACTCCGCTCCCCGCAAAACTGCGGGGCCTGCGGTCGCAGGCCTGGTGACTGAACTAAAATAAAGAACGGCGCCCCCGCGCCGCTCACTCACGGATCGTTGGCTTCGATACCGAACATGTCGTCATCGCTGAAGCCGAAATGGTGGCCGATCTCGTGGATCATGACGTGCAGGACCAGGTCGCCCAGTTCTTCACCGGTTTCGCACCAATAGTCCAGCAGCGGACGGCGGTAGATGAAGATCATGTCCGGCCCATGATTGGCGTCGTTGACCCCGCGCTGGGGCAACGACACGCCGCGATAAAGGCCCAAGATGTCGAAGGGCGTTTCCAGGCCCATCTCCCGCTCCGTCTCCTCATCCGGGAACTCCTCCACCCGGACCACCACATTACCGATGTGGACGCGCAGTTCGGGCGGGATGGCGGTGATGGCATCATTCGCCAGACGCTCGATCTCCTCCAGCGTGGGGGGCGAGGTGAAGCGGCGGGGAAGGACGGTGACGGTGGCCATGGGATATTTACCGCTCAAGGCTATGCTATGGTCTTGACGGGACGGTCCCGTCGGGTCCAGGTCAACGCCGGCCGGCACCCGCCGTCAAGCCTCGTCCGGTGGACCTACCGTCGCAGCCGTAGTGACATGGCCTTCCCGGGGGGTTGTTCCAAGCCCCCCTTATTGAAATCAAACCGATGACCGACGAAACCGCCAACGACACCGACACCCCGCCGGCCGATTCCGCCGGCGCCGCGGCACCCGCCCCCACCGCCTGCCCGCGCTGCGACAAGCCGCTGGACCTGTGCGTGTGCGAGGGGTTGGCCCCCATCGACACGCGGCTGGAGGTGCTGGTGCTGCAGCATCCGCAGGAACAGGACGTGGAGTTGGGCACGGCCCGGCTGCTGACCCTGGCGCTGACGCGCGGTCGGCTGAAGGTGGGGCTGTCCTGGCCCAACCTGGCCAAGGCCCTGGGGCCCCGCCCCGATGGGCGCGAGCCCGATGCCCGGCGCTGGGCCGTGCTGTACATGGGCTCCGGCGACGACGCCACCAGCACCGGGGCCGGCACCCTGCGCCTGGTGGACAAGAAGGGGCAGACGGTGGACGACCCCACAGCCCTGGCCGACCTGGAGGGCATCATCCTGCTGGACGGGTCATGGTCGCAGGCCAAGGCCCTGTGGTGGCGCAACGCCTGGCTGCTGAAGCTGCGCCGCCTGGTCATCCATCCGGACTTCGTCTCGGCCTATGGCAACCTGCGGCGCGAGCCCCGGCGGGAAAGCGTGGCGACGCTGGAGGCCGCGGCGTTCGCCCTGGCCAAGCTGGAGGGGGACGACACCCTGGTGCCCCGCCTGCGGGCCCCCTTCATCGCCCTGGTGGAACGCTACCGCGCCGTGCGCGGCAACCGGCCGCCCAAACCCGGGGCCGGCAAGCCGGGGGCCAAGCCGGGCGCCAAGCCCGACTGGCGTCGGCGGGGACGCCGCCCAGCGGCCAAGTGAACCAACCAAAGAAATAGTCGCGGGGAAATGCTGATGACCGTTGCGCGCCGCCTGCTTCTGGCCGCTTTCACCCTGACAGCGGCCCCCCTGGCGGCAACGGCCACGGCCCGGGCGCAGCCGGCGGCGGCACCGGCGGCCTGCAAGGAAGGGGCGGACTGGAACACGCCGGCCGCTCCCCAGCACATCTTCGGCGATACCTGGTACGTCGGCACCTGCGGCCTCAGCGCCATCCTGATCACCTCGGCCCAGGGGCATATCCTGATCGACGGCGCCACGGAAAAGGCGGCGCCGATGATCGAGGCCAACATCAAGGCCCTGGGCTATGAATTGCAGGACGTGCGCTACATCCTGAATTCGCACGAACACCTGGACCATGCCGGCGGCATCGCCCAGTTGCAGCGCGACACCGGCGCCACGGTGCTGGCCCTGCCGGCCGCGGCCGCGGCCCTGGAACGCGGCAAGGGCGACCGGGGCGACCCGCAGTACCTCAGCATCGATCCCTTCCCCCCGGTCAGCGACGTGCACCGCATCCAGGACGGTGAGGTCGTGACCCTGGGGCAGCTGAAGCTGACGGCGCACGCCACCCCCGGGCACACGCCGGGCGCCACCACCTGGACCTGGGACAGCTGTGAACAGGCGCGCTGCCTGCATGTCATCTACGCCGACAGCCTGTCGGCCTACAGCGACGCGGTTTACCGGTATGGGGATGAGGCGGCACACCCCGGCGTGGTGGCGGCCTTCCGCCAGGCCATCGCCGCCGTGGCGGCCCTGCCCTGCGACATCCTGCTGACGCCGCACCCCGACGCCGCCCGGCTATGGTCACGGCTGGGCCCCAATGCCACGGAGCCGCTGGTTGACGCGAGCGCCTGCCGACGCCATGCCGACACCGTCACCGCCCGGCTGAACAAGAAGCTGGATGAGGAAGAAAAGGCGGCACGCTAAGGATTAGCGCAGGGACATGACCTTGGCCTCGCCCGACACCGGGGCCGGGGCGGCGCGTTCGGCCGCGACCAGGCGCTTTTCCAGGTCGGCGGCGTGCAGGCGGGCGGCATCCAGGTCGCGCTGCACCTGGTCGGCGCGGGCCTTTTCCTTGCGTGCCGCGCGGCGGTGCCGGCCGGCCGACAGCCAGGACACCACCCCACCGATGGCGAAACCCACCACCAGCGACACCAGCACCAGCGCGAACGCCGGCACGGTGATCGTATCGACCAGCGGCCATAACCCCAGGGTCACGCCGTCGCGATTGGAAATCGCGAAGACGATGGCCACCAGGGACAGGGGGATGGATACGATCCAGGAAAGGTAACGCAACACGTCGCTCCACTGCCAACGGCCGCCCCGGACCGCCCCATGAGACCGGGGGCGGCCGCACAGGCGGCCTTCAGAAGGGCCCTGGCATCACCAGGGCCGGACCCCACAGATGGGGCCGATCAGTCCGTGTTCAACTGTTCGCGCAGCTGCTTGCCGGTCTTGAAGAAGGGAATGAACTTCTCTTCCACGTCCACCGACTGGCCGGTGCGCGGATTGCGGCCGGTGCGGGCGTCACGGCGCTTGACGGAGAAGGCACCGAAGCCGCGCAACTCCACCCGGTCACCCCGCGCCAGGGCCTCGGTGATTTCGTCAAAGATGGTGGTGACGATCTTTTCCACATCGCGCTGATAGAGGTGCGGATTGAGTTCCGCCAGCCGCATGATGAGTTCCGATTTGGTCATCGGCAATTCCCCCTTGGGCAAACGGCCCGAATGCAGGTTGGGCCGCTATCTTTTCGTGTCGTTGGTGCCTCCCGGCAGGACGCGGCGGGGATCACATCCATCCCACGCCTAGCGGGTCCCGGCACCAGGCACCGCTTCCCTTGGTGCCCCAGTTTCCACTGGGGGCGTCCCAAGGTCGGCAAACACCGGCCGGTCGCCACCCGTCCCACCCCAACTGTGCCGGAGCCGACCCGTCCGCGCAAGGGTAAGGTCTTCATACTCTTGCATTATCACCGTTTTCGGCAAGCCGGCGGCCTAGCCGTCCGGGCTCGGCCTTTCGGCCGGGGCCCTCTTTCGGAGGAGGCGCCGCCCCATAGCCGCCAGCCCGGTAAACGGTGGTACGAGATGCCATCTCGTGCCGCCGTAGGCGCCCACCGGCGCCGCCGCAGGTTTCCGGGGAGCGTAGCGGACTGGAAACCGAGGAAGCCCCAAGCGACCGGATGGCCGCGCCCGGCGCTTGAGGGAACATTACGAAAAAAGAAAGGGCCGCCCCCGGTTTCCCGGGAACGGCCCTTCCTCAACATCGGAACCGGATGATTCCTGGTCCTGTCAGCCCCCGAGAGGGCTGGTCAGGATCAGACCTCGTCCTTGTCCTTCTGGGCGCGCTTCAGCGCGGCGCCCAGGATGTCGCCCAGCGAAGCGCCCGAGTCGGACGAACCGAACTCGGCCATCGCGGCCTTCTCTTCCTCGACTTCCTTCGCCTTGATCGACAGACCGATCTTGCGGCTGGCGCGATCGATCTGCGTGACCTTGGCGTCGACCTTCTCACCGACGGCGAAACGGTCCGGGCGCTGCTCGGAACGCTCACGCGACAGGTCGGACTTGCGGATGAAGCCGGTGAAGCCGTCGACCACCGACACCTCGATGCCGCCCTCGGTGATGGCGGTGACGGTGCAGGTGACGACGTCGTTCTTCTTGACGCCGGCGACGGTGGCTTCGAACGGATCGCTGGCCAGCTGCTTGATGCCCAGGCTGATGCGTTCCTTTTCCACGTCGACGTCCAGAACCTTCACGCGGACGTGATCGCCCTTCTTGAAGTCCTGGATGGCTTCTTCACCCGACTTGTTCCAGTCGAGGTCGGACATGTGGACCATGCCGTCGATGTCGCCCGGCAGACCAACGAACAGACCGAATTCGGTGATGTTCTTGACCTCGCCTTCCAGCTCGGTGCCGGCCGGGAACTTGTCGACGAACGTCTCCCACGGGTTGTCCAGGCACTGCTTGAGGCCCAGGGAGATGCGGCGCTTCTGCGGATCCACGTCCAGCACCATGACCTCGACCTCCTGAGAGGTGGAGACGATCTTGCCGGGGTGGACGTTCTTCTTGGTCCAGGACATCTCGGAGACGTGCACCAGACCTTCGATGCCGGGCTCCAGCTCCACGAAGGCGCCGTAGTCGGTGATGTTGGTGACGCGGCCCTTGAACTTGGCGCCGACCGGGTACTTGGCTTCCACGCCTTCCCACGGATCAGCCTCAAGCTGCTTCATGCCCAGGCTGATGCGCTGGGTTTCGGAGTTGAAGCGGACGACCTGGACCGTGACGGTCTGGCCGATCTGCAGGGCTTCCGACGGGTGGTTGATGCGGCGCCAGGCGATGTCGGTGACGTGCAGCAGGCCGTCGACACCACCCAGATCCACGAACGCGCCGTAGTCGGTGATGTTCTTGACCACACCCTGCAGAACCTGGCCTTCCTTGAGGTTGGCCACCAGCTCCGAACGGGCCTCGGCGCGGCTCTCTTCCAGAACGGCGCGACGCGACACGACGATGTTGCCGCGCGAGCGGTCCATCTTCAGGATCTGGAAGGGCTGCGGGGTGCCCATCAGCGGGGAGATGTCGCGCACCGGGCGGATGTCCACCTGGCTGCCCGGCAGGAAGGCCACGGCGCCCGACAGGTCGACCGTGAAGCCGCCCTTGACGCGGCCGAAGATGATGCCGGTGACGCGCTGCTGCTCGGTGAACGCGCGCTCAAGCTGCGTCCAGGCCTCTTCGCGCTTGGCCTTCTCGCGCGACAGCATGGCTTCGCCGTGCTTGTCTTCCATGCGCTCGAGGTAGACCTCGACCGTGTCGCCCACCTTCAGCTCGACCGGCTGACCGGGGACGGCGAATTCCTTCAGGGCGACGCGGCCTTCGGACTTCAGGCCAACGTCGATGAGCACCATGTCGTTCTCGATGTTGAGAACGGTACCCTTAACCACCGTGCCTTCGAGGCTCTCGCTCGTGCCGAGCGACTCTTCCAGAAGGGCGGCGAAACTTTCCTTCATCCCACGGTCGGGGGACTTGGCGGCGGAAACCTGGGCCATTTAAACTCCTTGAGTGGATCCAGCATAAGCCCGTTCCAACCCTCCGGCGGACGCCCGGCCGACGGTGGGTTAACTTGGCCCATGGCGTCGGACACCATGCCCGGCGACTTGGGTTGAGTTGGGGGCCGCGCGGCCAAACCGTCCGTTTTAAAGGAAGTCGGGAAACGCGGGTCTGGAGCGGATGAAATCCATGGCGGCGATGAAGGCCTGTTCGGCATCCATCATGGACGTATCAAGCAAAAACGCGTCGACAGCGGGCTTCAGCGGTGCCACCGCCCGTTGACTGTCACGCGCATCACGGACTTTCATGTCCTCCAGGACGGCCTCGTATATAGCCTCAGCGCCAGTATTGCGCAACTCCGACAAACGGCGACGGGCGCGGACCTCAACGTCGGCGGTCACGTACAGCTTGGCCGGCGCCCCGGGACAGACCACCGTGCCGACGTCGCGCCCGTCCAGCACCGCCCCCTTGGCGCCCGCCGGGGGATGGCTGGCGAAATTGCGCTGGAAATCCAACAGCGCGGCCCGCACTTCCGGCACCACCGAAACCTTGGAGGCGGCGGTGGCCACGGCGTCCTGCCGCAAGGCCGGGTCGTTCATCAGGGGCAGCACGGTGGCCGCGTCCAGGCCCCGGGCGGCGGTGATGGCGGCCGGAACGTCGTCCGGCGCATGGCCGGCCCGCAGCACCGTCAACCCCACAGCGCGGTAAAGCGCGCCCGTGTCCAGGTGGGCGAAGCCCAGCGTCGCCGCCAGGCGGCGGGCCAGGGTGCCCTTGCCGCTGGCGGCGGGGCCGTCGATGGCGACAACGAAGGATGCGGTCATGGAAGTGCCTGCGCCTAGCGGGTGGAATCGGGACCGTGGCCTACACCGCCCGGCCCCGGCTGGCAAGCGCCGCCCAGGGCGTTCAGCAGGCGGGCGGCCTCCACCGGAAAGCGGCCATCGCTCACGACCACCGTCACCGGCGCCGCCGTCGCCGTGCCCAGCGCCAGGAAAGCGGGCGCCATCGCCGCCGGCACGCGCACCGTCGCCCCACCGGGCACGGGCCGGCCCCCCGTCACCGTCAGGAAGTCCAAACCGCCCTCGACAGCACCGCCACACGCGGACAGCGCCGCCGCCAGCGTGCCGGCCAGTCCGGAGGACAACCCGCGCACGGACGTGACACCGTCGGCCCCCAGCGCCGCCACCGCCAGCAGCGCCAACTCGCCGGCGCCCAATTGCGCCCCCACCGTCGCGATGCCGCGCAAGGGGGTAGCGGCCGGGCGCAGGCGCAGGTCGGCCACCGGTTCCCCCGCCTGTTCCCGGATGCCCTCCGCCGCCAGGTCCAGCCCCATGTCGCGCAGCAGGCGCAAGGGGGCGGCCCGGTGGTCGTTCATGCCGGCCCCCCTCAGGACCAGGTCGGCCCCGCCGGGGCGCCCAATGGCAACGGCCAGCGTGGCGGCGACCAGGGCGGCGGCGGCCAGCGTGACATCGCCCGCGACATCCACACGCGCGGGCTTCAGTTCATGCTCCCCCGTCACGCTGACGCTGCGGACATCGTCCGCCTGGGATTGGACGGCGATCGCCGCGCCGAAATGGCGCAACAGGCGCTCGGTATGATCGGCGGTGGGCTTGTCCTCCACCACCGTGGTGCGGCCGGCGGTGTTCAGCGCCGCCAGCACCAGGGCGGACTTTACATCGCACGGCACCGGCGTCCGGGGACGGAAGTCGATGGGCACGGGGCCGCCGGTCCCCCGCACCAGAAGCGGGCCGCCGCCATTGCTGATGAACGCGGCCCCCATGCGCCCCAGCGGCGCCAGGGCCGTCTTGAGGAAGGCGGCACTGCCAGGCCCGCCGCCCACCAGGAAGGCGTCGCGCCCTTGCGTGGACAGCAGGCCGGCCAGCAAGGCGAAGGCCAGGGCGTTGTCGCCAACGTCGACCAGGCCCACCGGCGCGCGCAGGCCCCCGACACCCACGCCATGCACCCGCCAGACGCCGGCCTCCCTCGGCGCGACCTGGGCGCCCAGCATGCATAGGACATCAGCCAGGGGCGCCAGGCCCTCGGGCACGCCGGTCACCACGCTTTCCCCCACCGCCAGCGCCGCCAGCACCAGGGCACGGGTGGCGATGGCGGCATCGCCCGGTACCAATGCCGTGCCGGTCAGGCCCGACACCGGGGTCGATGTCCAGGAAATGGGGGGCGCGGCGGCCGGGAGAGACTGGATCATGGGCACGAAAGGGGGCGGTCCTGAGCCGGACGGGATGACGGGGGAAGGTTCAGCATGGGCCCGGCCGCCCCCGCCTGGCAAGGCGGCAAGCCCCCCTTCATGGATAGCTTGCCTGCGCTAAAGCGGCACCTTCTGGGGCCTTTCACGGATTCACGTTTGACAGGGGGCGGGCTTCATGGCAAACGCCCGCGTCTGTACCTTTTTATATGTGCGCCGAAACGGTCTGCCCGGGTCGTTCGTCGCGTGTGCTTTTACGGAGGATTGCCGTGGCGAAACCGGAATGGGGCACGAAGCGGATTTGCCCGAACTGCGGCACCCGCTATTACGACATGCGGAAGAATCCGCCGACCTGCCCCTCGTGCTCGACCGTGTTCGATCCCGAGGCCCTGCTGAAGTCCCGTCGCGCCCGCCCCATCCTGGCGGATGAGCCGAAGAAGGTGGTGCCGTCGTCGGACGACGACGAGTCGCCGCTGGACACCGAGGACGAGGAAAAGGAAGAGGTCCTCGAGGAGGCCGAGGTCGACCTGGAGGTCGATGACCTGGCCGCGGACGCGGCGGCTGAAGACGTTCCCGGCGATGATGACGAGGACGTGCTGCTGGAAGACGCCGAGGAACTGGGCGACGAGGATGACATGGGTGAAGTGGTCGACGTCGAAGGCGACGAAGACCGCTAATAGGCCTTTGAAATCAGGGCGTTGGCCGTTTCGAAAAAAAAGCTCGGAATTCCGAATTTTTCTCTTGATCCGGCCGACGCATCTGAGCATATTCCCGCCCACACCACGCCAGCCCCCAGGCGGCGCGGTACAGAGTTAAAATGGTTTGGGGCTATAGCTCAGCTGGGAGAGCGCTACAATGGCATTGTAGAGGTCAGCGGTTCGATCCCGCTTAGCTCCACCAAATCCAAAAGGCCGGCTGACGACTCAGCCGGCCTTTTGTGTTTTCAGCCTTTCAGAATTTGCGCCGACATCATCTATTCTTGCGCGAACGCCCCCTTGTGGCGCCATTTCCTTGCAGCGCGCACATGCCAGGGTCCCGCCACAACTGCGCACTTGATCTCCATCCCGCATCTGCGCATATTCCCGGCCTCACCGCCGTTGCCCAGATGGCGGGGACCGAATTCAAAGGTTCGGGGCTATAGCTCAGCTGGGAGAGCGCTACAATGGCATTGTAGAGGTCAGCGGTTCGATCCCGCTTAGCTCCACCAAATACAAAGGCCCGGCTGATCCGTCAGCCGGGCCTTTGTATTTTCCGGCGCACGGCTGCCCGCGGCGTTCCAGGAAGCCCGGGAAGTAGCCTGCCTGCACAGCTTGGGGATGCGCAGTTCCACCGTGCCGGCGCGGGTGTGTCAATCGCGGTCACGGTAGACATTGCGCTGAACCAGCCCGGCCGGCCGCTCGCCGTGGCCGGCGCCGATCAAGTCCCGGACTTTCAGTTCCATCAACCGGTGGAACGCCGCGCCATCATCGGGTCGATCACCGTGGTCACCCTCGGTCAGGGCTGTGGTGTGGTGACAAAACACCACCGAAGAACCGCTATACTCCCCCCACCAGATCGGGCCAGGAGGCCGGCGTAGTCGGCTTGAAAGGGCTGACCCGTCGGATGCGTTCCTCCGCCACGCCATGGAACGTGATCATGGCAATAAGCCTACGGGCGGTGGACAGGATTGCCCCGTTCCGCTTGGCCATAGGCTTCGGCGCCCGCTACAGCGTCCCCACAGCCTCCCCCAATCCCTTCCATCTCTTGCGCCATCCCTGCCTTGCCTGGACACGGGATGCCGCCACCCATTCCACGCAAACACGAAAAACGAGTAAATACGTAAGAAATACACCCTATGAAACAAAAGTCACTTACCGCCCATGCACGATTTGTTACCTGAATCCCTGCAAGCCCGCCTGGTGGCAGGCAACGCGCAGTCCCCAAGAAAATCATCGGGTGGCGATATGTCAGATTCAGTGAACCCCCAGATCGTCGACAGCGTAGCCACATCGGCCACCAGCGTCATCGCGGCGGGCCCCAACGTCGCATTGGGCATGTTTTACCAGGCTGCCGGACAGGCTTTCTCGCTGACCATGCAGAACGCGTCCTCCAACCAACAAAACTTGAACGCGCTCAATCCATCCATCGTGGCCAACGCCCTGAAGGTCCTGAGCGGCGCTTAAGCTCTCACGAGCTTGAGCTCAAATGGCAAACGCATGAGCGGAGGATCGCAAGATGGCCTTTCCATTCTTCGGCAACCGGGACAACGGGAAGGAAACGCCGCCAGACGGCGCCTCAGAAAGTAAAGCGGAGGCCTTTGCTCTACCGATCACCGCCCTGACGACAGTGGACGCCGATCCGAACGGCCTGGGCAGCGATGTGATCGGCAGCTTCACCATGGCGGCGGCCGGTCAAGTGGCAGCCATGATCGGCGAAGATACCCGCACCTTCATGCAAAGCATGGAACAGATCTACATCACCGCCACCGCCAAAGCGCTGGCGATGGTAGCCAGTCAGGATCCGGCGAAGCAGGCGGCTGGCACGCTCCTGCTGGCGGACATCACCGCCTCGCAGACGGCCACAACCACCTTCGCCACCAGCACAGCGGTCATCGCCAACAGCTTCGCCAACATCTGACGGGCATCACGCCCGCCGGGCCTGGCCAGCACAACCAAACCCGCGTGAGGTCAATATGGGCGACGGAAGCCATGAGCAGAATGAAATTCGCGGCAACAGTGGAATTGTTGAACAGATCAAAGCCGAAGTGCTTGAGGCGATCATGGTCGAAGTCCGACCTCTCCTTCAGCAACTCGCAGATCTGGCGGCTAGCCAGAAGGCTCCATCGGATCAACCGCAGCTTGCTGCCCAAGGAATGCAGTTGCAGGCCGCAGCGCGCTTGGCGGATCTTCAAAATCGCATCACCGAGAGAATAAACACACGCAGAAATAATATTCAAAAATATATTCGGAAAAAATAGTTAGCTGACAATGGTCAGTAATCCACTTCGGCGGTTACTTACCAAAGTAATCGCCGAAGAAACACCTACAAAGACAAACCGAGGAGAGTCTAATGACCACCGTTTCCCCCCAGATCACCGATGCCGTGACCCAGGCCAATGTCAAGGTCGTGGCTGAATCCCCCGCCATGGCGATGAGCTCGCTCTACCAGGTGGCGTCGCATTCGACGGGCCTGATGTTCGAGAACGCCGTGACCACCCAGAACAACCAGAACATCCTGGGCCAAGCCGCCACCACCCAGGGCGTCATGCAGATCTACAGCCTGGACACCATCGCCGACGCCATCGCCATCGCCCAGATGCTGTCGGCCAACGCGGCCACCGGTGGCTGACGAGGATAAGGGGCCCGTTCACGCGGGTCCCTTTTCTTGGGTCCCCCCTTAAGCGCTTTTGGCTCTGACGGGCCGGACGCGCGCGCCCAGATCGCGTCGAAATCCTGCCGGACGTCAGAAGGCACGTCTGCCCCACCTGGAGATCGGATAATGCGGCTTGGCCCTCCCTTAAACCCTAGGCGCCGTCATTCCCTAGCACAGCCGGGCGAAAAAATGCCCGTTACTCCCCGTCCAACACATACAGAGGAGGTTAATATGGAAAAAAATGATGGAAGCTTTGGTGTTGTTGCAAATATAACATTCAGCGATGGGACAGATAGCGGAACTTATGTCATTTATTGCAAAGACTCAAAAATGAAAGATCCAAAAACCCAAGATTTCTCTCTTGGTATATTCAGTAACTATGCCCAGTTACTATTAATATCCCTAAAAAACAAATTTCAAGTAGGAAGCAATAGAATTGACATTCCTGCTAATATTGCATCAGCAGATCTTATTGGCGTGGTCATTAACATTGAAGATGGAAAAAAAATAGATAATTATATAAGCTACGCGACACTTCCGTTTATTTACATATGCAATAATGAAATTGGATTGAATGCCTCACGTGATAACCAGAATGGCAGAGGCATTTCGATATATCAGCACGACGGAAGATCGGGCCAAAATGAAATCTTCACACACACGTCAAATATTCAATTGGATAGACAAAATGGAAATTTCAGCATAACAGGAGCAATAAATAACATTCTGAATATAAATGTTTCTACAAATCACGTTGTCGAAATCAGCGATGATTTTATAAAAGAAATGATAAATAAATACAATAATGAATTTATTAAAGATGGTTATATAAATGGTAGAAATATGTTTGATATGATTTATGAAGGAATATCAGACGTTGTTGGTGACGCATTTTCTCAGAGTCAGGGTGGTGGATTCGGTCAAGTTCTGATTGACATCGCAGATCGCTGGACTTCAATGCCAAAGACAAAGAACAACGGTGACTTTAATATTGGCGCAGCAGTCTTCTTAAGAAAATTCTCCAAAGAATACAAATACGACAGGCACTACACCATGATGCGATCATTGAACATTAAAGGAGTCAATAGAGCCGCACACGCAGAAGTACGCATGTCCATAGTCTTGGATTTTCTGAGCGCTGTTAATGTTATTGGCGTTGATAAAGTAGAATCATTTGCAATGTTCCCAACAAAATGGAAAGACAGAAACAGTGTGAGCAGTTTGGCGAAAAATATTTTTGAGTGCACAGAAAAAAATGGAGAATTTGTTCTATTTAGTTCTCTTCTTCCTTGTTACATGTGCGAAGGAGTCATCGAATCTACAAATGACGGTTATATAGAATCGATAAACAACGCCCCGGTTAATTTATGGAATTCATTCTATAAATTAGAAAAGACCGCAAATATCTATAAAACTGCCTATTACGACATAGATTCCGCTGTCAACTATCGAGAAATCGATGCCTTTCGCGATGAAAAGTCGACGCAAGGTACAAGATATATGGTGTCCGCACCGACCTACATAAACGACTATCTGCCCAATAACGTTAACGTGACTTATGCTTTGGACACAACCATCCCGATTCGTTCCATCGCCGTGCCGAATGCGGGTGAGCAGGATCCGAAAGTGGGCCTGTCCAATGATGCGACCGCGGCGCGCTATCGCATCTCGGGCCAACTGATGGCCGCCTGCAATGTCGCTCCAAGTATCCAGCGCGTAAATTTTCGCTAGCCGGCATCGCGGGGCGTCGAGGCGCCGACGTCAGCAAAAAAAGGATCAGGGATGAAGACGGTTGATGACATCGATCTGCTCCCGGGCGGCAAGGCGGCGGCCGGCTTCGCCCTGCCCGTCGCCCTAGTGCCGCTGTTCGCGGATTTGAGCGAGAATGAATTGCCTATCGTGCAATCGATAGGCCGGTCAATCGCGGTCAGCAAAGGGCAGGTGCTGATTGACCAAGGGGAGGCCTGTCGCGGTTTTTACGTGGTGGCATCAGGCTGCCTTACCCAGCGCAAGGTGGCGCCCAATGGCCTGGTGTTCGCGGTGGGGCGGATCAAGCCCGGCGACTTTTTTGGCGAGGGCGCGCTCATCGCCAACCACCCCAGTGAGGTGGAGGTTGTGGCGACCACACCGGCCACCCTGGTCACTTTCCGCCCTGCCGATTTCCGCACGCTGATGGAGCGCTTTCCCGCCATCACCCGGCGCCTGATTGAGGAGCTGACCACCCGCATCGACCGCCTGGCCAATCTCAGCTTCGAGATCGCCACCATGAAGCTGGATGCGCGCCTGCGCCGCGCCATTGAGGAACTGGCCCGGGAATCCAACCAATTGCATGATGGCGGGATCATCCGCCCGGCCCCGACCCATGCCGAGTTGGCGACGATGCTGGGCACCAGCCGTGAAGTGGTCAGCCGGTCCCTGATCACACTGAGCCGGCAGGGCTCGATCAAGACCGGCCGACAGCAGATCCAGATTCGGTCCGTGAATGGCTTGAACTGGACCCAAGGCTGAAGCGCCGTTCCCGGGTCGCATTCCGCTGAAGATCGCGGGCCGGCATCCCCCACGGAAAAGGCCGCCCCGCTGACGGACGGCCTTTTCAAACGTGGGGACGCAGGCTTACTTGCCGGTCAGCACCCAGTCGGGGCGCACCCAGTGGCAGGTGTAGCCGCCGATGTTCTTTTCCAGATAGTCCTGGTGGTAATCCTCACCCTCCCAGAAGGCGCCCAGGGGCACGATCTGGGTGACGACCTTGCCCGGCCAACGGCCGGACGCCTCGACCTCCGCCGTCACTTCCTCGGCCGTCGCCTTCTGTTCGGGCGAGGCGTAGAAGATGGCGCTGCGGTACTGGCTGCCGATGTCGTTGCCCTGACGGTCGGTGGTCGTCGGATCGTGGATCTGGAAGAAGAACTCGATCAACCGACGGAAGGCCAGCTTGGACGGATCGAAGGTGATCTCGATCGCCTCGGCGTGGCCGGTGGTGCCGGTCTTCACTTCCTTGTAGGTCGGGTGCTCCAGCTTGCCGCCGGTATAGCCCACGCGGGTGTCGACCACGCCCGGCACCTTGCGGATCAAATCTTCCATGCCCCAGAAGCAGCCGCCGGCCACGGTCGCAGTTTCGGTCGTCATCGTCGTTTTCCTTGGGAGAAAGCAAAAGTCAGGTCCTGCAAGTAAGCGCTGGCGACCCTGGCTTCAACAGGGATGTTGAGGTCGGGGAATGCCGGGCTACAGTGGCGCCCATGCGCTTGGCCTATCTACACCTCACCGCCGCCATGATCCTGGTGGGCTTGTCGGTTCCCGTCACCAAGATGGCGGTGGCGACCGTGCCGCCCCTGGTGGCGGCCGACGTGCGATTCGCGCTGGTGGCGGTGGCGCTGGCACCGTGGATGCTGCTGCGCGGGCGGGCCGCCCTGCCGACCGGCCGCGGCGACTGGGCCAGCCTGGCCTGGCTGTCGCTGTTCGGCATGGTGCTGTTCAACGTCTTCCTGATGTACGGCCTGCGCGGCACCAGCGCCACCACCGCCGGCATCCTGACCAGCACCATCCCCGCCGCCACCGCGCTGTGCGCCGCCGTGATCCTGCGCGAACGGCTGACGGCCCAGGGCACGCTGGCCATCGCCCTCGCCATCGCCGGCATCGCCGCGCTTAACCTGGCGTCCGGGGCGCATGGCGGTGGTACCGCCGATTCGGTAGGGGGCAACGCCCTGGTGATGGGGGCGGTGGTGTCGGAGGGGCTGTACAACGTCTTCGCCCGGCGCCTGGCCGGCGTATCGCCCCTGGCCGCCACCTTCCTGGCCAACCTGGCGGCAGCACTGCTGTCCCTGCCCTTCGCCGTCGCCACATCGCACGGGATGGGCCTGATGGCGCTGTGGGCGGCCCTGCCGCCCGGCCTATGGGCGCTCTACGCCGCGGCCTCGCTGGGCAACGGCCTGGTGGCGGTGGTGCTGTGGCTGAAGGGTGCGGCGCGGGTGCCGGCCAGCAAGGCGGGTCTTTTCACCGGCCTGCTGCCGGTCACCGTGCTGGTGCCGTCACTGTTCCTGCTGGGGGAGCGGCCGGCATTGGCCCATGCCCTGGGCTTGGTGGGGGTGCTGGCCGGCATCGCCGTGGGCGTCATGCCCGGACGAAACCGGCCAGGGGTTGATACCGCGCCCACGACCTGAGGCAACGCCCCAGGTCGTGGTAGGACGCGACCGCGTCCGCCGCAGGTTTCCGGGAAACGTCAGTGGACTGGAAACCGAGGAAGCCCAAGCCAGCGGACGCAGGCGCCCGGCGATTGAGGGAACCTTTGTCAGAACTCCGCGCCGTAGACAGCGGCCAACTGGGCGTCGTCAAAGCGGTAGGCCATGCTGCAGAACTCGCACGCGACCTCCACCACGCCGTCCACCTTCAGTTCGGCCACCTCATCCCGCGGCAGGGACTTCAGCACCGTTTCCACCCGCTCACGCGAGCAGCGGCACTGTGCGGCCAAATCGTGGGCATCGTAGACCCGCACCTCTTCCTCATGGAACAGGCGGAACAGCACGTCGTTCACCGGCAGCGCCGGGTCCAGCATCTCACCCGGGGTGACGGTGGACAGCAGGGCCATGGCCCGCCGCCAATCGTCCTCCAGGTCGCTGGGCTTGGCGTCCGACACGACACCGCCGGCGTCCTCATCGGGCAGGGCCTGCAGCATGATGGTGCCGCCGGCCCACTTGCCGGCGTCGGAGAGGCCGGCGTGAACGACGATGCCCGTGGCCAGCTGTTCCGACTGGGTGAAGTAGTGGCGCACGCAATCGTCCATGCGCTCCCCCTCCAGCCCGACGATGCCCTGGTAGCGTTGGGTGTGCTCCCCCTGATCGACGGTGAAGGCGAGGTAGCCCTTGCCCAGCAGGGTGGGCACGGGGGCCTTGTCACCAGGGGCCTCCAGGGCGGTCTTCAGCGCGTCCTCGTCGAACTGGGCGTAGCCGCGCACGGCGCCGGCGCTGGTGACGTCGGCCACCATCAGGCGGATGGGGCCGTCGCCCTTGGTCTGCAGGGTGAACACGCCCTCATACTTCAGCGCCGCCGCCAGCGTGGTGGCCAGGGTGATGGTCTCCGCCAGCATCTGGGCGACGGGGCCCGGATAGGCGTGCCGGCCCAGGATCTCGTCCAGCACGGGCCCGAGGCGCACCATGCGGCCGCGCAGGTTGGACCGGTCCAGCTGGAAGGGCTGCACCTTGTCGAATTCGGGGGTGAGAGTGGCGGTGGAAACAGCGGCGGTGGTCATGATCGCGTACCCCAAAACAAAGGCACCCGACCGGCGGGCACGCCGATCGGGGCCATGTAGAACATTCGGGCCGGACACCCAGTCCAGCAACCCGAACGCTTAGACGTTCAGGCACCAGGACAGGATGCCCTTCTGGGCGTGCAGGCGATTCTCCGCCTCATCCCAGACCACGGACTGCGGCCCGTCGATGACGGAGGCGGTCACCTCCTCCTCCCGATGGGCCGGCAGGCAATGCATGAATATGGCGTCGGGGGACGCCAGTTTCATCAGCCCGTCATTGACCTGGAAGGGGGCCAGCAATGCCATGCGCGCAGGCGCGTCCTTGTGGTGCATGGACACCCAGGTGTCGGTCACCACGATGTCCGCCCCCTCGGCCGCGGCGCGCGGGTCCTCGGTCACCGTCAGGCGGGCACCCTCGGCCGCCGCCCAGGCGATGGTCCCGTCCGTCGGCTGAAGGCTCTTGGGTGCGGCCACGCGAACCTCGAAGCCCAGGCGGGCGGCGGCGTGGATCCAGCTCTGGCAAACATTGTTGGCATCGCCGCTCCAGCAGACGACGCGGCCCTCGATCGGCCCGCGCTTCTCCTCGAACGTCATGATGTCCGCCATGATCTGGCAGGGGTGGGAGGTGTCGGTCAGGCCGTTGATGACGGGGATGGTGGCGGCACCCGCCATCTCCTGCACCTTGGCCTCATGATCCGTGCGGATCATGATGACGTTGACGAAGCGCGACAGCACCCGGCCGGTATCGGCGATGGTCTCGCCATGGCCCAGCTGGATCTCTCGGCCCGTCAGGGTGATGACCTCACCGCCCAGCTGGCGCATCCCCACCTCGAACGAGACGCGGGTGCGGGTGGACGGCTTCTCGAAGATGGTGGCCAGCGTCAGGCCCTTCAGCGGCTGCGGATGGGCCGGCGTGCCGACGGTCTTCTTCAGAGCCAGGCCCCGGTTCAGGATGTCGCGCAGCGTGGCCGCGTCGAAGTCGCTGATGTCCAGGAAATGCCGGACCTTCTTGGCATGATCTGTCATGTCTCAGGGTCCCTTGGTCAAACCGCCAAGGCCGCACAGGTGCGGTCCAGGATGGCGATGGCCTCATCGATCTCCGCCTCGCCCACGATCAGCGGCGGCAGGATGCGGATAACGTTCTCGGCGGCGGACACCACCAGCATGCCGTTGTCGCGCAGCGCATCAACCAGCGTACCCGCCGGGAGGACGCACTTCACGCCCAGGATCAGGCCCTTGCCGCGCACGCTGTCCAGCACCTTGGGATGGCGCGTCACCAGCGCCTCCAGCTTGCCCTGCAGCAACGCGCCCTTGGCGATGACGTTGTCCAGGAATCCCGGCTGCAACATCACGTCCAGCACGGCGTTGCCCACGGCGGTCGCCAGCGGGTTGCCGCCGAAGGTGCTGCCGTGGGTACCGGCCACCATGCCCTGGGCCGCCTTCTCGGTGGCGAGGCAAGCGCCCAGCGGGAAGCCGCCGCCGATGCCCTTGGCGATGCACATCACGTCCGGCGTGATGCCGGCCCATTCATGGGCGAACAGCTTGCCGCTGCGGCCCATGCCGGACTGGATCTCGTCGAAGTACAGCAACAGGCCGAACTCGTCACAGACGGCACGCAGGGCCCGCAGATAGTCCAGGCTGGCCGGACGCATGCCGCCCTCGCCCAGGATGGGTTCCACCAGGATGGCGCCCGTCTCCGGCGTGATGGCGGCGCGCAGTTCGTTCAGGTTGTCGTAGGCGACCCGGTCGAAGCTGTCGAGTAGGGGGCCGAAGCCCTTCACCATCTTGTCCTGGCCGCTGGCGGCGATGGCCGTCATGGTACGGCCATGGAAATTGCCGCCGGCGACGATGAAGCGGCTCTTCTCCGGATGGCCGGTCTCATAATGGTATTTGCGGATCGTCTTGATGCCGCATTCCCACGCCTCGACACCGGAATTGGTGAAGAACACGGTGTCGGCGAAGGTCAGCTCCGTCAGGCGGGTGGCCAGCTTCTCCTGCCCCGCCACGCGGAACAGGTTGGAGGTATGCCACAGCTTATGCGCCTGCTCGGTCAGCTTCTCCACCAGATAGGGGTGGGCGTGCCCCAGGGCGTTCACCGCGATGCCGCTGGTGAAATCCAGGAATCGTCGGCCGGTGGTGTCGTAAAGGAAGCAGCCCTCACCCCGATCGAACACAACGTCGATACGGGAATAGGTCGGCATCACGACAGGAATCACGGCCAGACACTCCTTTGTTTTAAACAAGGTATTGCAAATCTATAGCCGGCCGGGGAAGCCCACGGCGCCCGTACCGGGGTTTTGGAACCGCCGACTATTGTGCGCGCGCGGGCCCCCGTCAATCGTATCCAGCCCGATTCCGCCTCCCCCCTGCCATGCACGGCGACACGGGGACCGGGCGGGATCTTGTAAGATCCCGTGGGAGATGTTGCGAAAAACCCCAGGAACGCTTAAGAGTTTCAAAGCGTCCGGCCCGTTTCGGCGGGGGCGAAGATGCGTCATGGGGATTTTAGGTGCCGGCCACGCCGGACAATGAGGGGGACCGATGGCCAGTGACATCCTCGATCCGCGCAGCTTCCTGCGGCCAGGCCTGAACGGCGGCCCGCAGGCGGAAGCGGCGGCCGACCTGCCGGGTGGCGTGACCACCATTTCGCCGGAAGCCCGGATCGAAGGCGCCAAGATTTCCCACTGCCATACCTTGCATGTGGCCGGCCGCCTGGTCGACGTGCAGTTGAAGGAAGTGAAGGTCCTGGAAGTGGCCGAGGGGGGCCATTTCGAAGGCACCGCCGTGGTGGAAAGCATGAAGGTTTCCGGCCGCGCCACCGGCACCATCGAGGTGACGGGCACCCTGTCCATCGGGGAAACGGGCCAGGTCGACGGCACCATCCGCTACGGCCGCATCAGCATCGCCGACGGCGGTTCCATCTCCGGCACCATCCAGAGCGGCCCCGCCGCCGCGCACTGACGCTTGGCCGGGGTGCCGAATGGCGCCTTTAGGGGGTAAGGTGAGGGGCGGTCCAGCGGGCCGCCCTTTCGCTTTTCAGGGGGCGAAGATGACGGATGGCCGAAGCTTAGTCGCCGACCTGCGGCGCCTGCGCCGGGTGCGCGGCCTGAAACAAGGCCACGTGGCCGACCTGCTGGGGGTGACCCAGGCGACGGTGTCGCGCTGGGAACGGGGCCAGACCGCGCCGGACGCGGACCATGCCGACCGCATCCATCGCCTGCTGGACCAGGCGCTGGCCCAGGCCCAACCGGGGCACGACGGCGCGTTGAAGCGCCTGGTGCGCCACTCCACCCTGCCCGTGCACCTGATCTGCGACCGCAGCCACCGGCTGCTGGCGGCCTCACCCTCGCGGGAGGCGGAATGGACAATGGCGGCCAGCACCATGCTGGGCGTGCCGCTGTTACCCTACGCCACGCCACAGATCCTGGCGGCGGAGGCCGGCCTGGCCGACGCCGGCTGGTACGAACGGCCGGACAGCGTGCTGGATCTGGAGACCGAAACCAACGGCCGTGCCGACCTGCTGATCCGCCGCAGCCGCATGCGATGGGAACGCATCACGCTGGAGGACGGCACGGCGGGCCGCCTGGTCACCACCCTGCGCTGGGGTTCCCCGAATGGCGGGCCGCCCATCCCGCTGACTTAGAGCCGGCTGCGTTTAGAGCAAGATGCGATCAGGCATGATCGCATCTTGCTCTTAAGCTGTTCATGATAGAGCGGATTTACACGATCAGGTGATTCCACCTGATCGCGTTCCGCTCTAATCGGAACCACAGCCGGCTCTAGTCGAGCCTGTTCGCGCGCAGATCCACGCTTCAAGGCGATTCCGCCTTTACGCGATCTGCTCTAGTTCTGCATTTCCTGGGTGGACAGGATGCCTTGCAGGGTGTCGCCACCGGCGATGGGAACGCCGCTGTGGGCGCCGGTCTGGTTGTTGGCGTTGGCCGCCTGAGCGCCATAGGCCGCCTGGCCGGTGGTGGCGGCACCCTGGCCGCCACTGTCCAGCAGGCCGGTCTTGCCGTTCTTGTCGGCATTGGTCATCTGGCGGACCTTCTGCTCCACCTCGCGCATGATGGTGCGCTCAAGGTCGGCGCGCTGGTCCGGCGGCATGTTGGCCACGTCCGCCTCGGTCAGGCCCTTGGACTGCAGGGTGTCCTCGGCCACCTTCTGCTTCATCTGCTTGATCTGGTACGACCAGTAGCCTTGCATGCCGCCGCTGGTCATGTCCTTCAAGATGGACTGGGGATCGTCGTCCCCCTTCAGCATGTCGGCGAAGGCGCTGTCGGTCTGCGCCGTCGACAGGTTGCTGCTGGTGGAAGATGCGCCGGCGGAGGTGCCGGCGCCCTGTGTCCCCAGTAGGCTGGACGCCCCCGCCGACTGGGTCTGGTTGCTGGTGTTCAGGAACGACATCGCCATGGCCCTCTTGGAAGCGTCCGAACGCCACCCGCCCATGTGGGGGATGGTTGACGATGTCTTTCCAAGCAAGGCCCGGGCCGGACCGAAGTTCCCAAGAAGCCCAGGGTTTCAGCCGCTTTACACCCGGCAAACGGCACCATGTCCGCCAAGATGCGGGCAAAAGATTCCGACACATCGGCAACAATTGCCGATGTGTCGTACATCGGGTCAGACGCCGAAGCGCTTCAGCCGTTCCACCAGCAGGTCGAAGAAGGCATCGCTGTCGGCCTGCAGCATGACGGTGGCGTTGCGTGGGCGGCCGGTGGTGTTCCAGCGGTCGATGACCGTCTGGCCGGTGGTCAGCGGGCTGCCCGTCTCGATCTCCACATTCACGGTCTTGCCCTGGAAAATCTCCGGCCGGATCAACCAGGCGATGACGCAGGGGTCGTGCAGGGGGCCGCCGTCGGTGCCGTACTTGGCCTCGTCATACCGCTGGTAGAAGTCCAGCATCTCATAGGTCGCCTGGGCCACGCGGTTGCCCACGGCCTGGATGCGGTCCATGTGGCGGCGGGATGTGAGCACCTGGTGGGTGACGTCCAGCGGGAACATGACGATGGGCACGCCGGACTTGAAGACGATGTCGGCGGCGTGCGGGTCGACATAGATGTTGAACTCGGCACAGGGGCTGGAATTGCCCCCTTCCATCTGCGCGCCGCCCATCAGCACGATCTGGCGCAGGCGCGGCGCGATGGCCGGTTCCTTGACCAGGGCGCGGGCCACGTTGGTCAGCGGGCCCAGCGGGCACAGGGTGACGGTGCCCGGATCCTCCCGCATCACCGTCTCGATGATGAAGTCGACGCCATGCTGGTCCTGCAGCGGCATGGTGGGTTCCGGCAGGATGGGCCCGTCCAGGCCGGTATCGCCGTGCACCTCGGGTGCCGTGTGCAGCAGGCGCACCATGGGCCGGTCACAGCCGGCGAAGACCTTCACGTCGGGCCGGCCCGCCAGCTCGCACACCCGCCGGGCGTTCTTCTCGGTCCAGGGCAGGGGCGCGTTGCCGGCGACCGCCGTGATGCCCAGCACCTCCACATCCTCCGGGCTGGCCAGCGCCAGCAGGATGGCCACGGCGTCGTCCTGGCCGGGATCGGTGTCGATGATGATCTTGTACGGCTTGGCCGCCTCAGCGGAGGCGGCCATCAGGGCGGTGGGCGTCGTGATCATGGGGACAAATTCTCTAAAACGCGGCGCCTGGGCGATCGCCGGCAGCCGGCTCGATGAGCGGAAAGGCGACACTTAGCGCGAAAACCACTTGAGAGGAAGCGGCCGGACCCGTCTTATTATGACCATTCCATCTACCTCTAAAGCCCATATACCCCTTAAGATAGGCGCACGCGCCATCTCGCCCCTCACCATTCGAGCGTCGGTTCCCATGTCCCCTTTCCCTGCGCAACTCCAGACCGGCGACCTGGCCCAGACCGGCGGCCTGCCGGGCCTGGCCGTGTTCGATTTCGACGGCACCCTGGTGCGCGGCGACAGCCTGCTGCCGTTCCTGGCGCGGGCGGTCGGGCGGGAAACCCTGCGCCGCCAGCTGGCCCGCAGCATGGCCGGGGCCGCGGCCCGCCGCACGGTGGTGAAAGGCGGCCGGCCGGAGGACGCGGACGATGATTTCAAGACGGCGTTCAAGCGCCGGCTGCTGCGCCGCTGCCTGGCCGGCGTACCGGCGGAGCGTGCCCGCGAGGCCGCCCACGACATGGCGGGATGGGTGCGTTGGCACAACCCTTTGCGCGACACCCTGCTGCGCCATGCCGACCAGGGGCACCGGGTGCTGGTCGCCACCGGTGCCCTGACCCTCTACATGCCGGCCCTTCTGGCCGACCTGCCGGTGCACGACCTGCTGGGGACGGAGATGGCGGTGGACGGCGGTGGCCTGCTGACGGGCGAGATGGTGGCCGGCAATTGCGTGCGCGCGGAAAAGGCCCGCCGCCTGGATTTGTGGATGGCGCAGACAGGCCCCTACGGCCAGCGCTGGGGCTATGGCAACCAGCCCAGCGACCTGCCCTTCCTGGCGCTGATGGATGAGGCGACGGTGGTGCCCACGGCGCACTGATATCCAAGCCCTCAGGCGCCGGGCGCGGCCGTCCGGCCGCTGGGCTTCCTCGATTCCCCGTCCGCCTTCGGCTTCCCGGAAATCTCCGGCGGCTGCGGTCGCAGCCTAGGATGGGCTATACTACCGGCCTACAGCTTGATGTAGGGCGCCCGCACGCCGATCGGCGTCCCCAGGGTGAGGCCTAGCACCCGGTCCGCCCGGTCCTGGTTGACCGCGATCTCCACCAGCCCGCTGGAGTTCACGTACCAGAAGGGCGTGCCCTTGGGCACGGCGCCGAAGGTCCGGGCCGGCTCCACCGCCTGGCCGCCATTGGCACCGCGAACCCAGAGGCGCGCGTCCGGCGCCACACTGCCGTCCGCAGTACCAAGAGGGCGCAAGCCCGTCCAGCCATTGCCATAGCTGTCGATGTAGAGGATGCGGCCATGATCGGCGGCATCGCCGTCCAGGGCGGCCCCCACCAGGTCGCCCGGCGCCAGCGGCTGTCCCCAATCCCCCAAATGCTGCTTCCCGGCCAGCAGGGCCGCCACCGGCGCGAACAGGTCGCGGCCATGGAAAGAGACGGACAGGGCGTCGGGCCGCCACCTGATCTCCCACGCCTCGACCATGCCGCCGGCGGCAAGGGTGTCGGCGATTACGGGCTGGAACAGGCCGTTGTCCGGCCCCCACCAGCCAGACCGGGCGACCGGGCGGCCCGCCGCTCAGCCGCACGGCCAGGGGCCGGCGCTGCGTGCCCACGCCGGGGTCGATGACGGCCAGGAAGACAGGGGGCCCGGCAGCAGCCGGTAACGGCGCCAGCGTGGCCGGCAGGATGGCCGCCAGCAGCCGGCCGGCGGCCAGGGGATCGAAGGCGGGGGCGTCGTGCATCAGGTCGACGGTGGCCGTGCCCGCCGGCGCGCGGGCCGCCAGCACCGCCCGCATCTGCCCGACATAGGGACCGGACCAGCCGAAATCGGTGTAGAGGAAGATCATGGGCGCGGACCTCGGGATCGGCGCTTGGCAGGGAACATTTCCCCATCATGCCGATCCCTTGTGGCCAAATAAAGAAAAGGCCGCCCGGTTTCCCGGACGGCCCTTCCTCAGCAAGGCGTCAGACGCTGACGGCTTAGTTGCGACGGTCGCCCATCAGCTGCAGCAGCGACATGAAGATGTTGATGAAGTTCAGGTACAGGCTGAGCGCGCCCATGACGGCCAGCTTGGTGTTGGCTTCCACGCCCCAGGAAGAGGCGTACATCTCCTTGATGCGCTGGCTGTCATAGGCGGTGAGGCCCGTGAAGATCAGCACGGCCAGCACCGACACCGCGAACTGCAGCGCGCTGGAGGCCAGGAAGATGTTGACCAGGCTGGCGATGACGATGCCGATCACACCCATGATCAGGAAGGAACCGAACTGCGTCAGGTCGCGCTTGGCGGTGTAGCCATAGAGCGACGCGCCGGCGAAGGTGGCGGCGGAGATGAAGAACACCCGCGCCACGCTGGCCCCGGTATAGACCAGGAAGATGCTCATGAGCGACAGGCCCATGACCGCGCAGTAGGCAAAGAAGACGGCACGCAGCGTGCTGGACGACATGCGGTTGAAGCCGGCCGACAAGGCGAACACGAAGGCCAGCGGGGCGAAGATCACCACCCAGCGCAGGGGCGTGCCGAAGATGGCCGCCACCAGGGCCTGGGACTGGGCCCCGAAGAAAGCGACAAGGCCGGTGACGATCAGGCCGACAGTCATATAGTTGAAAACGCGCAGCATGTGCTGACGCAGGCCCTCATCGAACAGGGCCCGGTCGTAAGCGCCCGTGCTCGACGCATAACGATTATAGGGTCCGATAGCCATGACGTTCCTCGATGCTCCAGGAATGCTTCACGCGCCCCCCATGGGCCGCAGCTTCCATATTGTCCCACCCGTCCCACGATTCAACGGTAAAGCGCAGCGGCGGGACCGGGGTTACACACTTGTAATGTGGGGATGAACGGTGACGGAACTGAGGCGTGGAACCGTGCCGTCGGCTGGCCGGACGCAAAAGCGCATCAAACGGGCAGACGATTTGGAGCGGGTGAAGGGAATCGAACCCTCGTCGTAAGCTTGGGAAGCTTCTGCTCTACCATTGAGCTACACCCGCGCCGGGAAGGAGCTTATAGGGCTTTCCGGGGGCGCGTTCAAGCGGCTGTGGGCTTGGGGCCCGGGATAAATCACCAAAATGGCCGCCCTCAGGCGGGGTCGTTCAGGTTGGCCGGGGGCGGAGCCGGTTCAGCGAACCGCCCTCCGGCGTGGGCGGGCGACCTTGGCGGCGGGGACTTCGGCGGGCGTGCCGGCAGTCGCCATGGCGGCGACCGGGGCCAGACGGGCCGGGACGCGGCCCAGCATGCCCTGGGCCTTGGCCAGCGATCCGGGCACGAATTCCAGGCCCAGGAAGCGGTCCAGCTCCACCGGGCCCGGCAGCTTCAGGCCCAGCACCGGTTCACGGCTGAAGCCGAAACGGCTGTAGTACGGGGCGTCGCCCACCAGCAGGACACTGGCGTAGCCCAGCGCCTCGGCCCGCGCCAGGCTGGCGCGGATCAGCTGGCCACCCAGGCCGGCGGACCGGTAGTCATCGGCCACGGCGATGGGGCCCAGCATCAGGGTAACGGTGCCGTCGGCAGCCATTACCGGCCAATAGCGGATGGAGGCCACCAGCCGCGGCTGGGCAACGGAATAGCCCGGCGCTTCTTCATCCAGGGCCACCATGCAAAGGTCGGCCACGGGGGCGATGCCCCGGCGCAGGCGGTATACGGTCTTGGCTTTGCGCTTCGGTCCGAAGGCGGTGTCGAGCAGGTGTTCGATGGCGCCAGCGTGCGCCGGCAGCTCAGTCGTCAGGATCATACGATTGGGGTGTCCCGGTTCTCTAAAACATGGGCGCCTGGGGCGCCTAGAGACCGGAACCGAGGGGCGTCGCCGAGAAAGGGGCGACGCTTCAGCATCCGGCCGTGATACGACCCTGTCGCCCGCAAGGCAGGCGACCGGAGGATCGTCGTCGAAGGAGGAGGCTGGCGTACATATAACGCGCCGTCGGTAGTTGCACCTGAGGGCCTATATGAGGCCAAGCCCCCCCTGGCGCAAGCGCGTTTTTGCCCTCGACCCATCGTTCCGCTGGGATCGGCATCCCGCCCCCCGCAACGCTGGGCGGCCATTCGTCTGTGATATGCTGACCAAATCATTTCACAAGCCCCCTTCGCGGCGGCGACCTCAGCGGCCATCCGGCCCTAAACATTTGGAGATCGCCGGCGAACGGGCCTAAGAAGGACGGAGCAGGAGATTGGGCCGCATGGGCCGATCCGGCGCGGGTGCCCCCGAGCGCCCCCCGCCGTGGCCCCGGCCGGAAAGACATGCCCTCCGGAAAGACATGCCCCATGTACAGTGAAACCACCCACGCCATCCGCGTCAGCGTGCGCCCGCAGTTCCTGGATGACCAGTCCTCCCCGGCCGAGAACCATTATGTCTGGGCCTATACCGTGCGAATCGAGAACACCGGGGGCGAGGTGGTGCAGCTACGCGCCCGCCACTGGCACATCACCGACGCCCTGGGCCGGGTGCAGGAGGTGCGGGGCGCCGGCGTGGTGGGGGAACAGCCGGTGCTGAGCCCCGGCCAGTCCTTCGAATACACCAGCGGCACCCCGCTGAGCACGTCGTCCGGCATCATGGTCGGCAGCTATCAGATGGAACGCAGCGACGGCAGCCGCTTCGACGTGCGCATCCCCGCCTTTTCCCTGGACAGCCCGCACGGTCGCGGCCCGTTGAACTGAGCCTTCGGCGACGCCACCTGGGGAAAGCCACCCGGGGGAAACTGCCCCCCACACGATTGAACGCCTGATCTGGACCGCCAGAGCCGAAACGAAGGAAGAAACCCCGTGCCCCAAGCCAAGAAGAAGAACGCCGAGAAGGCCGAGAAGATCGTGGCCGGCCCGGTCCACCAGCGGCGTACCGTCGTCGCCCCGGCCGGGCGCCCTACCCGCGAGGAGGCCGAGGCGGCTGTGCGCACCCTGCTGCGCTGGGCCGGCGACGACCCCACCCGTGAAGGCCTGCTGGGCACGCCGGACCGCGTGGTGCGCAGCTATGAGGAGTTCTTCGCCGGCTATGCGTCGGATCCGATGGAACTGCTGGCCCGCACGTTTGAGGAAACCGACGGCTACGACGAGATGGTCGTGCTGCGCGACATCCGGTTCGAGAGTTATTGCGAGCACCACATGGTGCCCATCATCGGCGTCGCCCACGTGGCCTACCTGCCGCGGTCCCGCGTGGTCGGCATTTCCAAGCTGGCCCGGGTGGTGGAGGTCTACGCCAAGCGCCTGCAGATCCAGGAGAAGATGACGGCGCAGATCGCCAACACCATCGAAGAGGTGCTGCAGCCCCTGGGCGTGGCCGTGGTGATCGAGGCGGCGCACCAGTGCATGACCACCCGCGGCGTGCACAAGCCCGGCGTGTCCATGGTCACCAGCCGCATGCTGGGCGCCTTCCGCACCGACCCCAGCACCCGGCGCGAATTCCTGGCCATGATCGGCAGCCCCAGCAACAGCGGCGCGATGTTTTAAGAGCGCCGCCGCACCAGCAAAAAGGCCGGCGGCGACTCGACATCGCCACCGGCCTTTTTGTTTCCCATTGCCGCCAGCCGCCCTTTTCCCTAGGACGCGACCGCGTCCGCCGGAGCGTTTTGGGGAGCGAAGCGGACTGAAACGCGAGGATAGCCAAAGGGCCGGACGGCCCTGCCGGCGCCTGAGGAACTCACAAAATCAAAGCCGCGAACAGGTTGTCGCGGATGCCCTTGGCCAGTTGCGCGTCCATGTCGTGGGACATGTCGCGCACCAGTTGGGCCCAGGTCTTTTCCCGCTGGTTCAGGGTCACATCCTCCGCCACCGACTGGCTGGACGTCACCACCACCGAGGTGCTGCCGGCGTAGCTTTTGGCCGGCATGTCGACCTGGATTTCCACCTCCAGCCGGCCATCGTAACGCTGCGACTGGTCGGTGGTGAACCAACCCTTCACGCCGCTGGTGCGGGGCAGGTTCACCTCCACGATGCTGGCGTTGCGGATGATCACCCGCGCCTTGCCGCTGGAACCAGCCGCCTTCAGGCGGTCCTGCACCCACAGGCGCACCACTTCCGCCGGGGTCAACTGCAGCTGGTATTCGATGTTGGGCGGCTTCATGGGCGAGACGTAGTCGTTCACCACCTCGATCTCGGCCACGTTCAGGGTGATCGGGGTCTCATCGGCGAAGCCGAAACCACCCGATTGCGCCATAGCGGAACGGGATGCCATCGGCCCCATCGCCAACAAACCAAGCACGAGGGCTAAGAACAGACGGCGCATGGGATCACCTCAGGACAAAGCAAGAAGCCGGAATTGAACATGGCAATGCTTGTGTCACGCCCCCGGCGACTGTTCAAGCGCGACACCGGGATAACCTCCTACCAATGGCGGTGGACGGGGCCCCTCCAGCGAATCGGCCCCCTTCCGGAGGGCCTAGCCTCAAGGAATCCGGGCGGCACCGAAGATGCCATCGGGCTGCGCGCGGTCCACAGTCGAGTCAAGGGCGAATCACGGTGCCGCATGGGGCCTTAGTGGTAGGATACATACCCGGTGAAAGCGTAGCCTTCTTCATTAATATCATTTGTTTTCAATTGTTTAGATAATTTGCCCAGAAAGTAGGCAAACACGCCGAAGGCCCGGGACTCCTGGTGCCGGGCACATCGATTCACAGAGTTATCCACAGATTCTGGGGACAGCCGGCGCGGGCCTCGCGCCCTGGCCGAAAGGCAGGTCCTTCCCCGCCATGAGACTCATTTGGAGCGCCGTGACGTGCATCGCAAGACATAGGAGCGGCCGCGCCGATATTCGTCCGGCACAGTCGCGCAGGGGGGATTGCCCGGAGGACGCCTGAGGCCCAGCCCGCGCGCCGGCGCTTGTCTTGAACCGTGGGAGGGGGTACCCATGTATGACGTGAGGCGGTGCCGTTCCGGGCCGCCGAGCAGTGGCCTCAACGGCACCACATACGGCATCACGGGCGCATCCGCGCCCGGGAACGCGGTACGGGACGCCAGGGGCCGCCCCCGCACACTCGCTCCATGGAGGAGGTTGCCGTTATCATGAATACCCGAGTCTCGTTCCTGAACAGCCCGTTCCTGCTGGGCTTCGACCAGTTCGAGCGTACCCTGGACCGGATTTCCAAATCCGCCGCCGAGGGCTATCCCCCCTACAACATCGAACAGATCGGTGAGGACGGCCTGCGCATCTCGCTGGCCGTGGCGGGGTTCACCTTCGACGACCTGCAGGTCCAGACCGAAGACAACCAGCTGATCATCCGCGGCCGCCAGCACGACGACAAGTCGCGCATCTACCTGCACCGTGGCATCGCCGCGCGGCAATTCCAGCGCAGCTTCGTCCTGGCCGACGGGATCGAGGTGCTGGGCGCCAGCCTGGATAACGGCCTGCTGCACATCGACCTGCGCCGGCCCATCCCCGAGCCCAAGGTCCGCACCATCAAGATCAACGGCGCCGGCGAGGGCGCGGCACAGCCGCAGACCATCGACGTGTCGCCGGACAAGCATTCCGCCCCCTGACCATCCCGCCCCACAAAAACCCCAACCGGTCCCAGATCAGGCCATTTTCCGCCTTCACCCTGACAGGGCTTCCAAAGAGCCTGTCTTCCTCACGTTGCGAAAAGCGAGTGACATCATGACCGACAGCTTCGACACCGACATCCCCGCCCTGAGCACCGAGGCGCTGCGCCACCTGTCCACCCAGGATTTCGCCACCTTCGGCGTCAACGTCCTGGCCTATGTGAAGCCGGTGGTGACGCAAGGTGTGCTGGGGTACGCCATCCACGCCGCCGACGGCACCCCGCTGGCTGTCGCCGCCTCGTCCGAAGTGGCGCTGGCCTCCGTCCGCCAGCACGACATGGACCCGCAGCGGGTGCACTGATACCCGTTCCTCAGGCGCCGGCGCCCCCATCCGGGGGCTTGGCTGTCCTCCTTTTCTGGTCCGCTGACGCTCCCCGGAAAGGTCCGGCGGCCGCGGTCGCGGCCTAGGGACAAAAAATGGAAGCGCTCGTGGCAAAAGCCACGGGCGCTTTTTCATAGGCTGAGACACGGCGCGCAGCAAAAGGGCCGGTCCCATCGCTGGAACCGGCCCTTCGCTTAACCGCTAGGGTCGCTCAGATGAGCGGACCTTAGAAGTCCATGTCGCCCATGCCTTGGCCACCGGCTGGCGGGCCCTTCTTCTCGGGCTTCTCGGCCACCATGGCTTCGGTGGTGATCAGCAGGCCGGCGACGGAAGCGGCATCCTGCAGGGCAGTGCGCACGACCTTCGTGGGGTCGATGACGCCGAACGCGAACATGTCGCCGAACTCACCGGTCTGGGCGTTGTAGCCGAAATCGGCGCTGGCCTGGTCCAGCAGCTTGCCGACGACGATGGAACCATCGACACCGGCGTTGAAGGCGATCTGACGCACCGGCGACTGCAGGGCCTTGCGGACGATGTCGATGCCCACGCGCTGCTCGTCGTTGACCGGGGTCAGGCCAGCCAGGGCCTTGGTGGCGTACAGCAGGGCGGTGCCGCCGCCGGCGACCACGCCCTCTTCCACCGCGGCGCGGGTGGCGTGCATGGCGTCGTCAACGCGGTCCTTGCGTTCCTTCACCTCGACCTCGGTGGCGCCGCCGACGCGGATGACGGCAACGCCGCCCGCCAGCTTCGCCAGACGCTCCTGCAGCTTCTCACGGTCGTAGTCGGAGGAAGTCTCCTCGATCTGCGACTTGATCTGGCCGATGCGCGCCTCGATGTCGGCCTTGGCGCCGATACCGTCCACGATCGTGGTCGCGTCCTTCGTGATCACCACCTTCTTGGCGGTGCCCAGCATGTCCAGCGACACGTTCTCAAGCTTGATGCCCAGGTCTTCAGAGATGACCTGGCCGCCCGTCAGGATGGCCATGTCTTCCAGCATCGCCTTGCGGCGATCACCGAAGCCCGGGGCCTTCACGGCGGCGATCTTCAGGCCGCCGCGCAGCTTGTTCACCACCAGCGTGGCCAGCGCCTCGCCTTCCACGTCTTCCGACACGATCAGCAGCGGGCGGCTGGACTGCACCACGGCTTCCAGCACCGGCAGCAGGGCCTGCAGGCCCGACAGCTTCTTCTCGTGCAGCAGGATGAAGGGGCTGTCCAACTCGACCGTCATCTTGTCGGCGTTGGTCACGAAGTACGGCGACAGGTAGCCGCGGTCGAACTGCATGCCCTCGACGACTTCCAGCTCGGTGTCGAAGCCCTTGGCCTCTTCAACCGTGATGACGCCTTCCTTGCCGACCTTGTCCATCGCCTTGGCGATCATCTCGCCAATCTCGGTCTCGCCGTTGGCAGAGATGGTGCCGACCTGGGCGATCTCGGCCGAGGTGGAGATCTTCTTGGAACGGCTCTTGATGTCCGCGATGACGGTGGAGACGGCGACGTCGATGCCGCGCTTCACGTCCATCGGGTTCAGGCCGGCGGCCACGGCCTTGGCGCCTTCGCGCACGATGGCCTGGGCCAGCACGGTGGCGGTGGTGGTGCCGTCACCGGCGGCGTCGTTGGTCTTCGAGGCCACTTCGCGCACCATCTGGGCGCCCATGTTCTCGAACTTGTCGGCCAGCTCGATCTCCTTGGCGACGCTGACGCCGTCCTTGGTGATGCGCGGCGCGCCGAAGCTCTTGTCGATGACGACGTTGCGGCCCTTGGGGCCCAGGGTCACCTTCACGGCGTCAGCCAGGATGTCCACGCCGCGCAGCATGCGGTTGCGGGCATCGACGCCAAACTTCACTTCTTTGGCAGCCATATCTCTATTCCTTGAATTCCGGTGGGCCGAAGCCGGCCCACCCCATGTGGCGATGAGGGGAATACCGAAGGGCGGCGACCCGTCAGGGTCGGCCGGCCCATCCCAATCAGGCGATCACGCCCAGGATGTCGGATTCCTTCATGATGAGGAAATCGGCCCCATCGATCTTGACCTCGGTGCCCGACCACTTGCCGAACAGCACGCGATCACCGGCCTTCACGTCCAGCGCGTTCAGCTTGCCCTGCTCGTCACGGGCGCCGGGGCCGACGGCCACGACCTCGCCCTCCTGGGGCTTTTCCTTGACGGTGTCGGGGATGATGATGCCGCCGGCGGTCTTCTGTTCACTCTCAACGCGGCGCACCACCACCCGGTCGTGCAACGGACGGAACTTCATGGAATCTCTCCCTGAAAAGGCAAAAGGCCTACAATAAGGCGATAAGGGGGGCGAGCCCGCTGTTAGCACTCGACCCCAGTGAGTGCTAGCGGAGATAATACGAGTCCGGATTTGAATCAAGGGCGCTCACGTCCAGGTCGCGGCCGGTCGCGGAAACTTCACGGGGGCGATCGCCCCATCCCACGCCTTGTTTCAAGGGCATACGCCGTAAATCTAGGCGGCCCTGTGACGGCGGGGACGCGACAGAGTGTCCGTCCATGCTATCGTGCCGCGTGCACCCTTCCCGAGACAGGCACCGAAGCCCCCGCCCCTGATGCTTTACCTGCAAGTCGCCATCCTGGTCCTGCTTATCCTGCTGAACGGCTTTTTCGCCATGTCCGAACTGGCGGTGCTTTCCGCCCGGCGCGGCCGTTTGACCACCCTGGCGGAGAAGGGCCACCGTGGCGCCCGCACGGCCCTGGCCCTGCAGGAGAACCCGTCGCACTTCCTGTCCACGGTGCAGATCGGCATCACCATGATCGCCATCGTGGAGGGGGCGTTCGGCAGCGCCACCCTGTCCGGACCGCTGGCCGAATGGCTGGCCCAGGTGCCGGCCCTGGCGGAGCATGCCGAAAGCATCGCCGTCGCCCTGGTGGTGCTGTGCATCACCCTGCTGTCGCTGATCATCGGCGAACTGGTGCCCAAGCGCCTGGCCCTGCACGCCAGTGAGCGCATCGCCCTGGTGACCGCCCCCTTCCTGCAGGCGCTATCACGCGTCGCCGCCCCGGTCGCCTGGCTGCTGGGCGCCGCCACGGAGGTGGTGCTGAAGCTGCTGGGGGCCGCCGGCAAGCGCGAGAACGGCGTGACGGAAGAAGAGGTCAAGAGCCTGATCGCGGAGGGTACGGCCGCCGGCGTGTTCGAGCCGGAGGAAAAGCGCATGATCGAGGGCGTGCTGGGGCTGTCGGACCGCCCCGCCCGCGCCATCATGACCCCCAGGCTGGAGGTGATGTGGCTGGACCTGAACGACGACGTCGCCCAGTTGACGGCCGAAATCCAGGAAAGCCACCACAGCCGCTTTCCCGTCTGCCGCGGCAGCCTGGATGAGGTGGTGGGCGTGCTGCACGCCAAGGCGGTGCTGGACGCCGTTCTGGCGGGCGAAACGCCGGACCTGGCCACGCTGGCCAACCCCGCCCTGATCGTCCACGACGGCACGCAGGTCATGCGCCTGCTGGAACTGTTCCGGTCATCCGGCCAGCAGATGGCCCTGGTGGTGGACGAATACGGCAGTGCCGAGGGCATCGTCACCCTGACCGACATCCTGGAATCCATCGCCGGCGACCTGCCCGAGGCCCACGACGTCGATGAGGACGAATTCGTGCGGCGCGAGGACGGGTCCATGCTGATCGACGGCCGCATGGACATCGACGAGGCCAGCAACGTCCTGGACCTGCCGGGTCTGCGCGACGGCGGCGACTACCTGACCCTGGCGGGTTTCCTGCTGTTCAAGCTGGGCCACCTGCCCCGCGTGGGCGAAGGCATCACCCACGCCGGCTATCGCTTCGAGGTGGTGGACATGGACGGCCGCCGCATCGACAAGATCCTGGTGACGCCGCCGGCGGAATAAGTGTTCCCTCAGGCGGCGGGCGCGGGCGTCCGCCCGCTTGCCTCATCCTCGTTTTGCGGTCCGCTGACGCTCCCCACAAAACTCCGGCGCCCGCAGTCGCGGGCTAGGGCCGGCGGGGCGCCGCCGTCCCCTGGTGCTTCAAACGGTTAGCGGACTCAAGGATGCCGACGTCAGTCGGCTAGGCCGCGACTGCGGCCGCCGGAACGTTTTGGGGAGCGTCAGCGGACTGAAACGTGAGGACAAGCCAAAGGGCGGGATGGCCCTGCCGGCGTTTGAGGAAAACCAAAAACCCCGGCGCCTGAGGAAAACAAAAACTACTTGGTCCCGAACAGCCGGTCGCCGGCATCGCCCAGTCCCGGGACGATATAAGCGTCGTCGGTCAGGTGGCTGTCCAGGGCGGCGGTGTAGACCTTCACCGCCGGATGGGCGTCGTGGAAGACGCGCACGCCTTCAGGGGCAGAGACCAGGGCCATGAAGCGGATCTGGTCGTCCGTCACGCCGTGACGGTTCAGCACGTCCACGGCGTGCACGGCGGAATTGCCGGTGGCCAGCATGGGATCGACCAGGATGAAGGTGCGCCCGGCCGCAGCCGGCAGCTTCACCAGGTATTCCACCGGCTGCTTGGTCTCATGGTCACGGTAGAGGCCGATGTGCCCCTCGCGGGCACCGGGCATCAGTTCCAGCAGGCCTTCGGCCATCACCAGGCCGGCGCGCAGGATGGGCACCACCGCCACCTTCTTGCCCTCGATCACCGGCGCGTCCATTTCCACCAGCGGCGTCTCGATCCGCTCCGTCGTCAGGGGCAGGTCGCGGGTCAACTCATACCCCATCAGCAGCGCGATCTCGCGCAGCAGCTGGCGGAAACCCATGGTGGAACGCCGCTTGTCCCGCATATGCGACAGCTTGTGCTGGATCAGCGGGTGGTCGGCGACGAACAGGTTGGGGAAATCGGGGACGGTGCGCATGGGGGCGATGACCAGAATCGGAAGGGAAATGAGCCTCAAGCTAGCGGACCGTGCGACCAAGCGCCACCGTCGCGAAGCTGCAACAAAGGGATGCGATCCTGACCGGCTGGTCAGCCCGCCCGAACGACCTGATTACGGCCCTGGCGCTTGGCGGCGTAAAGTGCGGTATCGGCCTCGGCCACCAGATCCTCGGGGTCGCAATCGGACCGCGCCTCGGCCAGGCCGAAGCTGGCGGTGAAGCGGATGCTGCGCCCGCCGCCGATGGCGACGGCCATCGCCTCCATATCCTGGCGCAGGCGTTCCACCACGGCGTAGCCATCGGTCAGGTTGGCGTCCTTCAGCAGGATCAGGATCTCCTCGCCACCCAGGCGGAAGGCCTCATCAAAGCTGCGGATGCCCTGGTTGACGGCGCCGGCGGCGGCCATCAGCACGCGGTCGCCAGCCTCGTGCCCATAGGTGTCGTTGACCGTCTTGAACTTGTCGAGATCGCACAGCGCGATGCAGAAGGGCCGGCCGGTGCGGCGGAAGCGGTTGACCTCACGCTCCATCTCCTCCCGCAGGCCGGTGCGGTTGCGCAGGCCGGTCAGGGGATCGATGCCACTGCCGGCGATGCTGAACGCCCGCTCGATCCGGCGCAGCAGCTGCATGAACTCGTCAAACTTCTCGATCACCGCCTCATATGCCGGCAGCGAGGGCGGCTGCCCTTCGGCCGCGCGCATCTGCACCAGGCGGGCCATGCGGTGCATCTGGTCATGCAGGGCGATCAGGCGGTCGATGGCGGGCTGGTCCGCCAGCTCACTGCCCGAGGCGCCGCGCACCCAGGCGGGGAAGGCCACAGGCGCGGGCACGACGCTGCCGTCACCCTGGTTGAAGAACGCCGCGCGATGCCACAGGCCGATCCACCGAAGATGCTCATCCACCACGCCGGCCAGACCGGCGGCCGATGGAAGGGGGGACTCGTTCATTGGGGGAAAATGTCCCTGATGGCACCGTTGGACAAGCGCAGGTATTGGGCGCTGCCGCCGGCAAACAATGGCGATGCCCGTACTTTAGGTCATTCCCTCAGGGTTTGCATCGGCCTTGGCCCCACCCCTTGGGATAGGTGGTTTCCCTTGGGTGCAGGCATCATGGCGATGGCATTTGATCGACACCGATCAAATGCCCCCTCAGTCGCCGGGCGGCGGACATCCGTCCACCTTGGCTTCCTCAGTGAAGCCCTGCGGTGCTCACTGCAGGGCCGGCAGTCGCCGGCCTTGAGCGACGCGAGCCAAGGTCTCGTGCCACCCGCATGCGCCTTTTGGCTACTCAACCGTTCAGGGCCTTCAGCCGGCCTTCCAGTTCCTTGCGGTCGTCCGACCCCTCGGGCAACAGGGGCAGCAGGCGGCCCCACAGGGCCTTGGCCTCGTCCTTGCGGCCCGCGTCGGCCGCGTCCAGGCCCAGGTACCACAACGCCTGGGGATTGTCGGGCACGGCCTTCAGCACCACGCGCAGAGCCGTGAAGAAGGCCGACGGCGGGTGGCCGCCATCGGCCGGCAGCAGCACGCGGGCATAGGCCAGGTTGGTGTCCACGTCATCGGGGGCGGCCGCCACGGCCTTGGCCCAGGCCTCACGCGCCTTGGCCACATCGCCCGTCACCTCGTACGCCTGGGCCAGGTGACGCCAGCCCTCGGGCTTGGCCGGTTCCTTCTCCGCCGCCGCCTGAAGCTGGGCCAGCAGCGACTTCACCGTGGCGCTTTTCTGCTCCGGCGTCATGGTGGACGGGTCGGGCAGGCCGGGCGGCACCGTGGGTGCCGCTTGGGACACCGTGGCGCCGTAGCGCTTGGCGTTGGCCTCGGCCTCCACCGCCTTGTCGTTTTCGCCCAGCACGCGGTAGGCGCGGGCCAGGCGGCTCCAGCCTTCACCGTCGTCGGGTTTGTCCTTCAGGCGGGCGGCCAGGCGATCGACCATGCCGCGGATCATGGCGGACCGGTCGCCGGTCGACATGCCGGACGCCGCCGCCATGTCATCCGATGTCGGCCCGGGCGCCGCGGTGACCGGCGGCGGGTTGACGGGCGGGAGGGGTTGCGGCGTCACCGCCGCCGGGTCCATGCCGGCCTCGCTGGCGGCCTCGCCCAACTGCCCCCGCAGGAAGGGGACCCAGGACGCATCGGCCGGGCTTTCGGCCAGCAGGGCGGCCCAGCGGCTGACGGCGCCCTTCAGGTCGCCCGCCTGGCGGGTGGCCAAGCCATCGTAATAACGCGCCCGCGGTTCCTTGGGGTTCAGGGCCAGCGCCTTGGCCAGGGCGGCCTTGGCCTCCGGCCCGACCACGCCGTCGGCCGCCAGCACCAGCGCCTCAGCCATGGAGGCTTGAAGATTGGCGTCATCCGGCGCCAGGGGCCACGGCCTGGGCCCAGGAGGTGGCCGCCTGGTCGTTCTGGTTCAGCATGCCCTGGGTGGTGGCCAGCGCCTTCCATGCCTCAAGGTCTTTCGGGTTCGCCGCCACCCGATCCTGCAACGTCTTCAGCACCGCCTGGGCCTGCTGGGCGGGCCCCTGGTCGGTGCGGGCCGCCGCCGGCTGGGCCGGCAGGTCGGGACTGCCCAGACGCAGGTAGATGCCCATGGTCAGCAGCGGCACGGCCACCATCAGCGCGGTGGCCAGCTTGCGCGCCGGCTTGGGCGCCGCCGACGCCGACGGTGCAGCCGCCTTGGCCCGGCTCGAGGCCGCCAGCAGCCGGCGCCCGACCTCCGCCCGCGCGGCCGTCGCCTGGTCGTCGGTCAGCAGGCCGCGCGCCACATCGCGCTCAACCTCCGCCATCTGATCCTTGTAGATGTCGACCTCGGGCGTGCCGGCATCCACCGTCTTGGGCGGCACCATCAGCGGGCGCAGCAGGGCCAGCAGCACGCCGGCGGTCAGCAGGGCCGCCGCGATCCAGAACGCGATCATGCCGGGCCCTTCCCCTCATCGTCTTCACGCATCAGCACGGCCAGTTGCGCCTTTTCCTCCGCCGACAGCGGCGGGGCCACCGCCTCCGCCCGCCGCCGGCCTTTCAGCACCAGCACCAGGCCACCGCCCAACAGCAGGGCGAAGGGCCCGAACCACAGCAGATAGGTCGCCGGTTTCACCGGCGGACGCAGCAGGACGTAGTCGCCGTAACGGTCGGTCAGGAAAGCCACCGCCTGCGTGTCGGTGTCCCCCTTCACCAACCGCTCACGCAGCAGCAGGCGCAGGTCGCGCGCCAGGGGCGCGTCACTGTCGTCGATGGACTGGTTCTGGCAGACCAGGCAGCGCAAATCCTTGGAGATGGCGCGCGCCCGCGCCTCCATCGCCGGGTCGGACAGCATCTCATCCGGCTGGACGGCCCAGGCGTTGGCCGACAGCAGGACGGCCGACAGGGCCAGAGCGGAAAGTCCCCGTCTCACACCAGCGGCACGAGATTTCGACTCGTGCCGCTGTAGGCTCCGACCGGGGCCGCCGGAAGTTTTAGGGCGCGACGCCGCCCTTGAACTGAGGAAGCCAAGCCCGCGGATGCGGGCGCCCGGCGTTTGAGGGGCGGTGTTTGAGCGGTCACGATCAAACACCGCGCGTGTCATTGGCCCCCACCTCATTTCGACAGCTCTTTGATCAGGGGCAGGATGCGGTTCTGCAGATCCTGCGGGGTGATGGGGCCGACCTGGCGATAGCGGATGCGGCCCTGGCGGTCGATGACGTAGGTCTCCGGCACGCCGTAGACGCCGAAATCGATGGCGGTGCGGCCGTCATAGTCCATGGCGACGGCGCTGAACGGGTTGCCCTCGCGCGCCAGCCAGGCCTGGCCGTCGGCCGCCTTGTCCTTGTAGTCGATGCCGCGGATGTCGATGCCCTGCCCCGCCATGTTCAGCAGCAGGGGATGTTCCACCCGGCAGGGCGCGCACCAGCTGGCCCAGAAGTTGACCAGCTGGACCTTGCCGTTGCCCAGACCGGTGGAGGCGACACCCGGCTGGCCGTCCACCAGGGGCGGCAGGTCGAAGTCCGGGACCGGCTTGTCGATCATGACCGACGGCAGGATGTCGGGCGTGTCGCCCCGGTCCATCTGTTTCAGGCGCACGCCGAACCAGCCGGCCAGACCCAGGAACAGCACCAGGGGAATCAGGAACATCAGGCGACGCATGCGGGGGCCCTTATTCGGCGGGGGCGACGGCGGCCGGAACGGCGGCGCGCTTTTGCGGCACGCCCACGCGCAGGCGGCGATCGGACAGGCTGACCAGGCCGCCGGCCATCATCAGGATGGCGCCCACCCAGATCCACGGCACCAGCGGGTGGCGGTAGAAACGGGTGTTGTAGCCGGTGCCGTCCGGCGCCGGTTCACCCACCACAGCGTAAAGGTCGCTGAAGAAATTGGTGTGGATGGCAGCCCCAGTCGTCGTCATGCGGGTGACGGGGTAGAAGCGCTGCTCCGGCGCCAGCTTGGCCACGAAATCGCCGTGGCGGGTGACGGTCAGCTGGGCGCGCCGGGCGGTGTAGTTGGGCCCCGGCGCCTCGACCACGTCATCCAGGCGGAAACTGTAGCCGGCCAAGTCCACCGACTGCCCGATGTGCAGCACCTGGATGGCCTCCGCCGTCCAGGCCGACGTGCCGACCATGCCGGCCACCGCCACGCCCATGCCGGCATGGGCCAGGGCCGTGCCCCAGACGCCGCGCGGCAGGTGGCGGGCGCGATGCAGGCTGTCGGCCAGCGGGATGCGGAACAGGCGGATACGCTCCACCACCTCAACCATCGATCCCATGACCACCCAGCCGGCCAGGCCCAGGGCCAGCAGCGCCAGCACCGGCTTGGTGCCCGCCAGCCACAGGCCGGCCAGGGCCGCGACCACGCCGACCACACCGGCGATCCACAGGCGGCCCAGCACACCGGCCAGGTCCGCCCGCTTCCACGACAGCATCGGGCCCAACGCCATGACGGCGATCAGCGGCACCATCAGCGGCAGGAAGGTGGCGTTGAAGAAGGGCGGGCCGATGGAGATTTTGCCGCCACCGACCGCGTCCATGAACAGGGGGTAGAGCGTGCCCAGAAAGACGGTGGCGCAGGCGGTGGACAGCAGCAGATTGTTCAGCACCAGCCCACCCTCGCGGCTGATGGGGGAAAACAGGCCGCCGGCCTTCAGCACCGGCGCCCGCACGGCATAGAGCAGCAGGGCGCCGCCGGTGGCCACCACCAGCAGGGCCAGGATGAAGACGCCGCGCGCCGGGTCGGACGCGAAGGCGTGGACCGACGTCAGCACGCCGGAGCGCACCAGGAAGGTGCCCATCAGCGACAAGGCGAAGGTGATGATGGCCAGCAGGATGGTCCAGCTTTTCAGCGTGTCGCGCTTTTCCACCACGATGGCGGAATGCAGCAGCGCCGTGCCAGCCAGCCAGGGCATCAGGCTGGCGTTTTCCACCGGGTCCCAGAACCACCAGCCGCCCCAGCCCAGGGTGTAGTAGGACCACCACGACCCCATGGCGATGCCCAGGGTCAGCGACGACCAGGCGATCAGGGTCCAGGGCCGCACCCAGCGCGCCCAGGCGGCGTCCACCCGCCCCTCCAGCAGCGCGCCGGCAGCGAAGGAGAAGCAGAGGGAGAAGCCGACATAACCCAGGTAGAGGAAGGGCGGATGGAAGGCCAGGCCCGGGTCCTGCAGCAGCGGGTTCAGGTCATGACCGTTCAGGGGTGCCGGATCCACCCGGGTGAAGGGGTTGCTGGTTTCCACCATGAACAGCAGGAAACCGACGCCGATCATGCCCTGCACCGCCAGGACGCGGGCGCGCAGGGATGCCGGCAGGTTGCGACCGAAGGCGGCGACCAGGGCGCCGAACAGCGCCAGGATCAGCACCCACAGGACCAGCGAGCCCTCGTGGTTGCCCCAGACGCCGGCCACTTTATAGAGCATGGGCTTGTCGGTGTGGCTGTTCTGCACGACGTTCAGGACGCTGAAGTCCGAGACGATGTGGGCGTATTCCAGGGCGCCGAACGCCAGCGCCAAGGCCGCGAACTGGCAGTAGGCCGCCGTGCGTCCCACCTCCATCAACGCCATCTTGCCGCGCGCCGCCCCCCACAGGGGCACGACCGACTGGATCAGGGCCAGGCTGAGCGCCAGCACCAGCGCGTAATGTCCAAGCTCGGGGATCATGGGTTTATCCGGGCGGCCGAAGGATCAGGGATTGGTGCGCAGGGTGGAGGTCTGGTGTTCCTCCCCCGCGGCGACGGGGGCGTTCTCGCCCGGCTTGCCGGGGTGCCCCGCCCGCTTCAGCGCGTCGGCCACGTCGGGCGGCATGTACTTCTCATCATGCTTGGCCAGCAGTTCGGTGGCGACGAAGGTACCGTCCGCACCCAGCTTGCCCTCCGCCACCACGCCCTGCCCCTCACGGAACAGGTCGGGCAGGATGCCGGTGTAGGTGACGGGCAGCGACCGGGCGGTATCGGTCACCTGGAAGGTGACGGTCATGCCGGCGTCATGCTTCAGGCTGCCGGCCTCCACCAGGCCGCCGATGCGCACGGTGCGCGCCCCCGGCGGCCGGGCCGCCAGGTCGGACGGGCTGTAGAAGAAGACGATGTTGTCGCGGAAGGCCGACAGGGTAAGCGCGGTGGCGGTGCCCAGGCACAGCAGGGCCAGCACCAGGATCATCAGGCGGCGGCGCTTGCGGGTCATGCCGCCCCCCCGGATGAACCTTCCGTGGCGGGCGTGACGGTGGGCGCGGCGGCCTTGCCGCGCCGGCGGCGGGGCTGGGCCTGTTCCAGTGCCGCCAGCGTGCGTTCCACGCGGCGCAGCCCCGTGAGGCTGAGCGCCAACAGGCCCACCAGGACCAAGGCGGCAGCCCCGTAGGATGACCAGACATAGGCGGCGTATCCGCCCATCGACAGGAACCCGTCCATCACACTCTCGAAAACAGCGGCAACCGCCAATCACAGAAATGCAAGGCTATCACGGCCACCGTCCCGGGGCCGTCAGCCAACTTGTCCCAGCCTCAGGGTCTGCACCCGCCGGGCCAGCAAACCGGCCCGCACCCGCAGGATGACCACGGCCACGAAATAGCTCTGGAACGCCACCGCCAGGATCAGCAGCGGCCACAGCATGCTGGCGGCGATGGTGGGACCGCCCAGGCGGAAGACGCTGGCCGGCTGGTGCAGGGTGTTCCACCATTCCACCGAGAACTTGATGATGGGCACGTTCACCGCCCCCACCAGCAGCAGGATGTTGCCGGCCTTGGCACCCCGCGCCGGGTCGTCGAAGGCGTCCACCAGGGCCATGTAGCCCAGGTACAGGAAGAACAGCACCAGCACGCTGGTCAGGCGGGCGTCCCACACCCACCAGGTGCCCCACATCGGGGCACCCCACAGCGACCCGGTCAGCAGGCAGAGGGCGGTGAAACCGGCGCCCAGCGGGGCGGCGGCCTTGGCGTAGACCTCGGCCAGCGGATGCTTCCACACCAGGGCCGCGGCGGCGGCCACGGCCATGGTGGTGTAGGTGAACATGCTCATCCACGCGGCGGGCACGTGGATGTACATGATGCGCACCGTGTCCTTCTGCTGATAGTCGGGCGGCGAGGCCACCAGCGCCAGATACAACCCCGCCACGAAGCAGACCGCCGACAGGCCCGCGGCCCAGGGCAGCACGGCGTTGGCGATCTTCAGGAAGCGGGCGGGGTTGGCGAAGCGATGCATGCCCCGTTATGTACCACTTCCCCCGCCCTTTGCCACCGCCCCACACCATGAATTGATGTGGATCAGGCCTAATGATGTACTGGGCGAATGTTTGTCATTCCCCCCTCAATCGCCGGGCGCCGGCATCCGCCGGCTGGGCTTCCTCGATTTCCAGTCCACCTTCGGTTCCCCGAAAATCTCCGGCGGACGCAGTCGCGTCCTACAGCGGCAGGCCTGCCTGCTGCTGATCATTCATGCGCCGCCCGCAACGCCGCAGCGATGGCCAGGGGGGCCAAGACCAGGGCGCCGCACAGCATGCCGCCCAGCAGCAGCAGGTGCGGCCGGGGTGACAGGCCGCTGAGGCCGGCGTCCAGGCCGGCGGCGGCGAAGATCAGCACGGGGATATAGAGCGGCAGCACCAGCAGGGGCAGCAGCACGCCGCTGCGCCGGGCACCCAGGGTCAGCGCCGCCCCCACGGCACCGATCAGGCTGAGCAGGGGCGTGGCCAGGGCCAGCACGCCCGCCAGCAGGCCCAGCGATCCCGCCGGCATGCGCAGCAGCAGGGCCAGCAAGGGTGCCACGATCATCAGCGGCAGGCCGGTGACCAGCCAGTGGGCCACCACCTTGGCCACCGCCACCAGTTCCGCCGGCAGGGGCGACAGCAGCAGCAGTTCCAGGCTGCCGTCCTCGAAATCCCCCTGGAACAGGCGCTCCATCGACAGCAAGGCCGCCAGCAGGGCGGCGATCAGCAGCACGCCGGGGGCGATACGGGCCAGGACATTGGGTTCCGGCCCCACGCCGAAGGGGAACAGCACCACACAGAGGACGAAAAACATCAGGGCGGCGGTGGCATCGCTGCCTTGGCGCAGCACCAGGCGCAGGTCGCGCAGGATCAGGCGGACCATCAGGCGGCGTCCTCATCATCCAGCTCGTCATCGCCGGCGGGGGCGAAGTCGCCCAGGTCCAGGACGGCGCCACCCGGCGCCGCCAGGTCGATATGGGTGGACAGCACCACCCGGCCGCCGGCGGCGCGATGGCGGGCGATGGCGCCCTCCAGCAAAGCGACCGACGCCCGGTCCAGGCCCACCGTGGGCTCGTCCAGCAGCCACAGCGCCGCCGGGGCCGCCACCAGCCGGGCCAGCGACAGGCGCCGCCGCTGGCCCGCCGACAGGAAACGGCCGGGCACGTCGGCGATGGCATCAATGGCGAAGGCCGCCAGGGCGGCATCCACCGTGGCCCGTATCCGCCGGCCCACGCAGGCCCGACCAGAAGGCCAGCGATTCGCGGCAGGTGACGCTGGCCTTCACCGCGTCCAGGTGGCCGACATAGTGCAGGCGGGCGCGGTGCGCCTCCGGATCCTCCCGCAGGGACGCGCCCTCCCACGCCAGCGTGCCGGAAAGCGGTTTCAGCAGCCCGGCCATCAGGCGCAGCAGGCTGGACTTGCCGCTGCCGTTGGGGCCGAGCAGGGTCAGGCAGCCACCGGCATCCAGCGCGAAGTCCAGATCCTGGAACACCATCCGCCCGCCGCGCACGCACAGCAGGTCGCGGCCGGTGAAGGCGCCGGTGGGATGCTGCGGGGGCGGGGTCATGGGTAGGGGGGCGCCTCATATATGCGGAGGCATGGACTATAGGCCGCTGGCCCTGCCGCGACAAAGCGCTGGATCAATCCCGCAAATCAACGGCATGAGGCTTTTTCTCATGCCGTTGTAGGTCGCGACTGCGACCGCCGGACCGTTTTGGGGAGCGAAGCGGACCGAAACGGGAGGACAGCCACGCCAGCGGATGCTGGCGCCCGGCATTTGAGGGAACGGCGCGGCACAAAAGAAAACGGCCACCGCGGGGGGCAGGTGCGGTGGCCGTTTGGGGTACCAGCCGGGGCAGGCTGGAGAGGACACCTCCGGTAGGCCGGTCGGGGGAGACCGGGCGGGAGTGCTAGCCAACCCCGGCAGGGGGTCAATGTCGCGTCGTCCTCTATGCGCATAAGGCCATCGCGACATGGCCAAACTGGGCCTCAAAAGTGGCGAAATTGAGATTTGTGTCGAATGCCGGCCATCCCCCCGGCCTTGCCGAATTATGGCGGAAGCCATGCCGTTGCGATGAATCGGCCATGTCGCCGCAGAGGGGCGCCGACCCGCAAAAAATCGCTATTCAACCCCGCCGTTCCATTTTATATAGCGCTTAGTCGCAGCGCACGTGCCTATGGCCCCAGGCGGAATGGTCCGCCGACGGGTTATGCAACGACGTAACGCGTATCCTCGTCCGTCCCTTAAGCAAGGCGGCGAATTGGAGGCTACGATGGTTGATGTTGTTGTTGGTGGGCATGCGCCCGCCTTTCCTCGATCCTTCGGTCGCACCGTGAACAACGGTTTGACGGCCCATGATCAGACCGTCTGCCAGCAGACCGGTCCGGAAGCTTGCGCGCAGCTGGCGCCGCCAGGGGATAGTTTCAGTATCTGACCCGTTTGGGCCGGCCGCTTTACTGGCACGCTTGAACGGACCCGGGCCATTGCCCGGTTAAACCCCCATTCCCATTCCATCCCCTGATACGCCGTTTGGCCTCGGAGTCGCAGATGACCGAGAAGATCGCCCGTTTTTTCGCTGAGAACACCCCCGCCACCCCTTGCCTGGTGGTCGATCTGGACGTGGTCGCGAACAACTACGACAAGCTGCACGAAGCGCTGCCCGAGGCGCGCATCTTCTACGCCGTGAAGGCCAATCCGGCGCCCGAGATCCTGAAGCTGCTGGTCGAGCAGGGGTCCTGCTTCGACACCGCCAGCATTCCCGAAATCCAGTATTGCCTCCAGGCCGGCGCCACGCCGGACCGCGTCAGCTTCGGCAACACCATCAAGAAGGCGTCGGACATCGCCCGCGCCCACGCGCTGGGCATCGGCCTGTTCGCCTTCGACAGCATGGAAGAGCTGGAGAAGATCGCCGAGCATGCCCCCGGCGCCCGCGTCTTCTGCCGCATCCTGACCTCGGGCGAGGGTGCCGACTGGCCCCTGTCGCGCAAGTTCGGTTGCGAGCCGGAAATGGCGACGGAGCTGCTGCTGGCCGCCGCATCCATGAACGTCGTGCCCTACGGCGTGTCCTTCCACGTCGGTTCGCAGCAGCGCGACCTGACCCAGTGGGACTTCGCCCTGGCGCAGACCGCCCAGATCTTCCGCGACCTGGAAGAAAAGGGCGTGATGCTGCGCATGGTCAACATGGGCGGTGGTTTCGCCACCCGCTACCTGAAGGACATCCCCAGCGAGAGCGAATACGGCAACGCCATCGAGGACTCGCTGCGCAAGCACTTCGGCAACCGCCTGCCCGAGACCATCATCGAGCCGGGCCGCAGCATGGTGGGCAACGCCGGCGTGATCCGGTCGGAAGTGGTGCTGATCTCGCGCAAGTCGCACCGCGACGACCGCCGCTGGGTCTACCTGGACATCGGCAAGTTCGGCGGCCTGGCCGAGACCATGGACGAGGCCATCAAGTACAAGATCCAGACCCCCCACGACGGCGGCCCGGCCGAGCCCGTCATCCTGGCCGGCCCGACCTGCGACAGCGCCGACGTGCTGTATGAGAAGACCGACTACCCCCTGCCGGTGGACCTGCGCATCGGCGACAAGATCGACATCCTGGCGACCGGGGCCTACACCACCACCTATTCGGCGGTGAACTTCAACGGCTTCTCACCGCTGGCCTCCTACTACATCTGATCCGTCGCCGGATTGGTTCCGCACAAAAAAAGCCCGGGGGCGCCGCCCTCGGGCTTTTTTCATACCAGCGGCACGAAATTTTGACTCGTGCCGCTGTAGGCCCCGACCGCAGCCGCCGCAGATTTCCGGGGAGCGTAGCGGACTGGAAAGCGAGGAAGCCAAGCGACCGGATGGTCGCGCCCGGCGACTGAGGGGCATTTTATCGGTCACGATCAAATGCCGCGCGTATCAGTTCCCCGCCTTTTCAGCGCGCCCCAAGGCAGCGGCCAGCACGCCGGGCGGCAGGGCGTTAGGGCGAGCCTCATCCCCCATGCCGCCGGTCAGCAGGCGCTGGCTGGGCAGGATCAGCGACACGGTGGTTCCCCGCCCCAGGGTGGACGCGATCTCCAGCCGGCCGCCGTGCAATTCCGCCAGCCCCTTGGACAGGGACAGGCCCAGGCCCGTGCCTTGCGTCGTGCGGGCATAGACGTTGTCGATCTGCTGGAAGGGCACGAAGACCTTGGGCAAATCCTCCGCCGCGATGCCGATGCCGGTGTCGGTGACGGCGATGACCAGTTGCGCCTCAGGATTGATGGTGACCGTCAGGGTAACGGTGCCGCCGCTGTCGGTGAACTTCACCGCGTTGGAGAGCAGGTTGAGCAGGATCTGCTTCACCTTCACATCGTCGGCCAGCAGGGGCGGCAGGCCGGGCGCCAGGGCGATGGCCAGGTCGATGCGCTTTTCCATGGCGCGGGCGCGGGCGATGCGTTCGCACCCCGCCACCAGGGCGCCCAGGTCGCACACCCGTTCCCGCAGTTCGACCTTGCCCGCCTCCATCTTCGAGACGTCCAGGATGTCGTTGATGATGGCCAGCAGGTGGCGGCCGCTGGCCACGATATCGCCGGCGTAGCCCGTGTTGGTCGCTTGGTTGGGCACCAGGCGCAAGTCGTTCTCCAGCACCTCGGCGAAGCCGATGATGGCGTTCAGGGGCGTGCGCAGTTCATGGCTCATGTTGGCCAGGAACTCCGTTTTGGTGCGGTTGCCCAGTTCGGCGGCGGCCTTTGGCCCGTTCCACCTCGTCCGCCGCGCGCTCGGCGGAGATGGCGACGGTAGCCAGGCGGCTGGCACGCCGGGCCAGATCCAGCATCCAGCCCTCGGGCGAGCGCGGGGTGCGGAAATAGACGGCGAAGGCGCCCAGGGGCTGGCCGTCGCCCGCCATGATGGGCAGGGACCAGCAGGCGGCCAGGCCGGCAGCGGCGGTCACCTCGCGGAACTCCGCCCACAGCGGGTCATGGGCGATGTCGGTGACGATCACCGGCTCACGCCGGACGATGGCCGTGCCGCAGGACCCGCGCTCCCCCGTCAGCACCAGGCCGTCGATGGCGCGGACATAGGCCTGCGGCAGGCTGGGTGCGGCACCGGTGTAGATGCGGCCGCCATCGGCATCCACCAGCATGATGGAACAGAGGCCGCCCTCAAGCTCCGCCTCCATGCCTGAGCAGAGTGCGGCCAGGACGGAGGACAGGGGCGCGCGGCCGGCCGTCATGCCCAGCACCTTGCGCTCCACCGTCAGCAGGCGTTCCGCCCGTTCCCGCCGCTGCGTCTCACGCTCGATCCGGCGGGCGTGGGACCAGTAGAGCGCCAGGGCCGCGTGCAGTTCCGCCACCGCCTGGTCGCCACCCAGCCGGGGCGCCAGCGTGGGGGCCTGCGTCACCTGCCCCTCGGCCAGGTCGCGCATCAGGCGCGCGGTGCGGGCCACGGCATCGAACACCCCCCGGCGCAGGGCCAGCAGGATGGCAAGGGTCAGCCCCGCCGCCAGCAGCAGCGGCCCCCCGGCCTTCAGCGCCGCCCATTTCGGACCCGGCACCGGCGCCTCGGCCCAGCGGCGCAGGATGCCATCGGCCACGGCGCTGATGCCGGCCAAGGCGGCGATGCCGGCCTGGTCCCCGGCAACCGTATCAGGCCCGGCCAACGCGGTGGCGAATCGCGCCGCGGCGATGGACAACTCATCGGAAGTCGGCACGGTTGGGCCGGAATCCTGAAACAGATGTACCGCCACCGCCCGGCCACTCGCCGCACCATCCGCCGCGGCCGGCGCCAGCGCGGCCACCCAGGCGGTCTCGGCATCGCGGCGCAGGGCCAGCGCGTCCGCCGCCTGCATGGCGGCAGGGCCGGCCGCGACCGTCAGTTGCCGGATCAGGCGCCCCTCCGCCACGCTGAGCGCGCGTTCGCCCGCCAACCAATTGTTCAGCATTGGCGGATCACGGCCGGCCACCGGCTGGTGCAGTGCCTGATCCACGGCCCGGCGCAACCCGGCCAGTTCCTGGCGGGCGCCCACCACCCGCTGCACGGCGGCCGCCCAGTCCCCGCCATCAGAAACAGAGGTGTGATATCCGGAGCCGGCCGGAAGGGCGGACAACGCCTCCAACCCCCGGTCCAGCGCCTGATCCGCCCGTTGCCGCGCCTGGTCCAAATCCTCAGCCGCCGAGGCATCCGCCGGTGCCGCATGCCTCAGGGCCCGGACCATGGCCGTCCATTGCGCCGACTGCGCGTCCTGCGCCGCCAGCAGGGTACGGGCAACCGCCGCCACGGCACCGGCCGCGCGGGCGTCATCGGCCCGCATCCAGGCCGCGCGCATGTCGAGGCCCGACAGGGCAACCTGCATGGCGGCCAGGGCCAGAAGGGCGACCGTCACCGACCGGCGCATGACCCACCGCCCATCCACCGCCCCTCAGGGCGGCATTCCCACAAGCACCTTAACGGCACGCGGCCCATTGGCAGCCCATTGGCGAGAACACTCCCAAGGCCTACACCTTGTACATGTGTGTCACTCTATGCGACCGGGTCGTTCGCGTGCAAATATCCAAGGGGCTGGGGTGGGTTGCCACCACAGATGGGCTGTCGTTTAATTCCCTGCCGCCGCCCTTGACCACACTCCCCGCCGTCTATACCTGACGCAGGGTCGCGGGCGGGCCCCCGCGTCCCCCCTGCCCGCCGTCCCCAAATCGCCCCCAAGGCTTTAAAATCAATGTCATCCGCCCCGTCCGACGTGAACGTGCCCTCCCCCGACGATCCGCCGGGTGGTGTCGTCGTGGCGACGGACGCGGATGAGGGCCTGTTCGACGACGGTGACCGCGACGCCCTGCATATCCTGCCGCTGGGCATGATCCCCATCCAGACGCCGGGCCTGAAACGCGCCCGCCTGATCAAGAACGCGCGCCTGGAAACGGTGGTGGAAGTGTTCCAGGACCGGTCCGCCGGCAGCGGCCAGGTGAACCCGGAACATCTGGCGGCCATGTACCCGTCACACGCCCGGGAGATGCGCACCGACATGGCGCAGATCCACCGCCTGACCCAACTGAACAGCTATGACGTCTACAGCCTGCGCATCGAACTGCGCCGCCTGGGCATCCCCATCGAGGACGTCAACTATTTGCGCCTGTCGGGCGGCAAGCGGCTGGAACTGACCAGCTACATGCGTGACTTCACCCTGCCCCTGATCCAGCAGGTCTATGGGTCGGAGCAGCGGCCGATCAACGACATCGCCGACCTGTTTTCCCTCCTGGCCAATCCCGACCGGGAAGAGGCGCTGCGCAACCTGACCCTGCTGTCGCAGAAGCTGAACGTCCAGCTGCAGGACATCCCCAACTTCCTGGAGGAATACGGCGACGTGTTCCTGTCGCTGGCCTTTTTCCGCAGTTGCCTGGACGGCCTGGTGCCCGAGGTCGAGAAGTTCATGGCCTGGGTCAGCGAAGCGACCAAGAGCGAGATGGTCAGCCGCGACCGCCTGATGATGAAGATGATCAGCGAGGTCATGCGCATGCTGACCGGCATCACCACCTCGATCACCGGGCGGTTCGAGGCGTTCGACCGGCGCAGCAAGGATTTCTGGAACGACATCAACGCCGACAGCTTCCGGTCCGTCCGCGCCCAGATATCGGCACACCACGTCACCATCGGCGGCGTGCTGTGCGGTCTGGCGGTCAAGATGGCGCTGTGGAAGGGCCGTTTCCCCCATGGCGGCGGCGGCCCCATGAAGCGGGTGGAGTTCGTGCGGTCGGAGATCCTGCCCGGGCTGGACCACATCAACCGCATCGAGAAGTCGGCAGCCGGCACGCACTGACGCGCTGATCGCGCGGCAACCCTTAAGGGTTAAGCGATTGCCGTTGACAACCAAAAAACCCGGGCACTAGTCTTTCGGGATATCAGTCCCTTACCGGCCTGTCTTTCCGTGATCCGCCCCCCGCCTTCAGCGGATTTGAGAAACGGGGGCGGGCCGCCGCACCCCGTCATTACCGCCGTTCCCCGCGACCATAGACCTTGTTGCATCAGCACAATGGTAGATGATGCCTTCAGCATTGGGCGTGACTGAGCTTGAAACTGCGGATGGGCGTCGTTTAGGGCGCCTGGCGGCATCTTTACTGGCCCTGGGCCTCTTTCTGTTCGGGATGCGCGCCCCTGCCCACGCCGCCACGCTGGAGATCGCGCCGGTGATCGTGGAGATGGCGGGGGCGGCCACCACGGTGCTGACCGTCACCAACCGGGGCAATGACCTGGCCGCCGTGCAGATCCGGGGCTTCGCCTGGTCGCAGACCGGCAATGAGGACAAGCTGGACAAGACCGACGCGCTGACCGTCAGCCCGTCCATCTTCCAGATACCGGCCGGCGGGTCGCAGACCATCCGCATCCTGCTGCGCCAGCCGCCCAAGGACCGGGAAACCAGCTACCGCCTGATCCTGGACGAACTGCCACCGGCGTCGGATGGCCAGGCGGTGCGCTTCGCCCTGCGCATCTCCGTCCCCATTTTCGCCAGCCCGCCCACGCCGGTGCCGGCCAAGCCCGATTTCCACATCGCCCTGGACGCCGAAGGGAACGCCAGCCTGGTGATCGGCAACACCGGCGGACGGCGCGTGCGCCTGGTCAACGCCGTGGTGAGCCTGCCTGATGGGGCCAGCGCCAAGGCCGAGCCGCCAGCCAATCCCTATGTCCTGCCGGATGCGGAGCGGCATTGGACCCTGGGGCCCCCGGCCGAGGGCCAGAAGGCGCCCATCTTCAAGGCCGGACAGACGGCCACGCTGACGGCCGACAGCGACAGCGGGCCGGTGCGTGAGGTCATCCGCATTGCCGGCGCGCCGTAATGGCCGGCGCACAGTCACGTGCTGCCTGGTGGCCGCCATGACGGCGGCGGCGATCGGCAATCCCGGCCTGGCCGGCGCGCAGGACATCCCCCGGACGGATCCACCCCCCGCCCCAGGCGCCGCTTCCGAAGACCAGCACCTGATCCTGGACGTGATCCTGAACGGCCGGCCGCTGGATCTGGTGGTGGACGCGGTGGAGCGCGGCGGCGACATCCTGGTGCAACCGGAGGACATCCGCCAGTTCGGCCTGAGGGAAGCGCCCTCCGGTACGGCCGGCGACACCGCCCTGCTGGTGCCGCTGTCCAAGCTGCCGGGCGTCAGCCTGGACATCGACCGCCAGGCCCAGGTGCTGCGCATCACCGCCACCGACAGCGCCCTGCGCCCCAATCTGGTGGGCGGCGGCGGGGAGCGAGGGGCGACCACAAGCGATGACGGCGACGCCTATGGCGCGGTGGTGAACTACGATCTGCTGGGCGTCACCGCCAATGGCGAGACGGCGGCCAGCGGCCTGTTGGATAGCCGCATCTTCACCCCCTACGGCATCCTGTCCTCCGGACTGTCGGCCCAGGCGGGGGCGGGTGACAGCCGCGTGAACCGGCTGGAGACGGTGTTCCGCCACAGCGATGACGCCGACCGCAGCGGTTGGAGCGTGGGCGACCTCATCACCAACGGGCCCTCCTGGTCGCGGCCCTTCCGCATGGGTGGTTTCCATTGGGGGTCGGATTTCTCCACCCGCCCGGACCTGGTGACCTTCCCCCTGCCCGACCTGTCGGGCCGCGCCGCGGTGCCGTCCACCCTGGACGTGTTCGTCAACAACGTGCGCCAGATCAGCCAGGCGGTGGAACCCGGCCCGTTCGAACTGCGTGACCCACCCATCATCACCGGCGTCGACAACATCCAGGTGGTGGTGCGCGACGCCCAGGGTCGCGAGACGGTGCAGTCCCAGAACTTCTACGTCAGCCCCAACCTGCTGAAACCCGGCCTGACCGACTATTCGCTGGAGACGGGCTGGCTGCGCCAGAACTACGGCCTGTCGGGCGACGCCTATCGCGATTGGGCGGGCGTAGCCTCCGTCCGGCACGGCCTGACCGCCACCCTGACGCTGGAGGCCCACGCGGAGGCCGCCCCCACCGTGGGCCTGGCGGGCGTGGGGGTGGCCACCACCGTGGGCGGTTTCGCGCTGATCACCGCCTCATTGTCCGGCAGCCAGGGTTTCGGCGGAAGCATGAGGGGTGGCGGGAGCCAGTTCGGCGTGGCGGTGGAGCATAACGACCATCGCTTCAGCTTTTCGGCATCGCTGACCCAGACCATCGCGCGGTACGCCGACGTGCCGTCCACCGCCAACGACCCCGTGCCCAAGCGGGAAATCCGCCTGGGCGGTGGCCTGTCGCTGGGCGCCTGGGGATCGTTCCACGTCGCCTATGCCGACATCCGCCAGACGCTGCTGGCCGTCACGCCCTCGGGCACCCTGTCGGGCAACGCCGTGTCCTTCGCCGGCGTCCTGCCCGACACGGCGGCGCAGGTGGTGGGCGACGCCCGGGTGCTGTCCGCGACATACACCCGCCAACTGGGACCGGACATCAGCTTCTACGCCTCCGCCAACCAGGACTTCGCCGGCACCGGCTCCTTCAGCGCCCTGCTGGGCCTGACCATCCGGCTGGGCACCGCCGGGTCGGGCAGCGTGTCGGCGCAAAGCAGCAACCACCGCTGGGGCCTGCAGGCGCAGGCCGGCGAAGGCGCCACCCGGACGGGCGATCTGGGCTGGCAGGCCTATGTCACCGAAAACCAGATCTCCCGCCAGATGGTGCAGGCCAACTATCTGACGTCCTGGGCCGACCTGTCGGGCGCCGTGGACCATCTGGCGGACGATACCGGCGGCCGCCTGGGCATGCGCGGCGCCCTGGTGGTGCTGCCCGAGGGCATGTTCGCCTCGCGCACCATCGACGACGCCTTCACCGTGGTGGACACCCATGGCCTGGCCGACATCACCGTGCTGCAGGAAAACCGGCCGGTGGGCAAGACCGACGGGCAAGGCTATCTGCTGTTGCCGTCCCTGCCGTCGTACCAGGCCAACCGTGTCGCCATCGACCCGGCCGACCTGCCGGCCGACGTGGACGCCGAAAGCCTGGTGCACATCGTCCGGCCCAAGGCCCGCATGGGCGGCACCACCGTCTTTTCCATCGCCCGGGGCCAGAACGCCACCGCCCGGCTGGTGGACGAGGCCGGCGCGGACCTGCCCGTCGGCACCGCCGTCACCCTGGCCCGCACCGGGCGGCAATTCCCCGTGGGGTATGAAGGGGCGGTGTTCCTGTCCGACCTTCATGAGGGGCGGGAGGAACTGGCCGTGCGCACGCCCACCGGCCGTTGCCATGCCAGCCTGACCTTCGCTCCCGTGCCGGGTGAAATACCGGATTTGGGCGCCCTGGTCTGCCACGCCGACGGCGCCCAAGGGGGGGCGCCATGATCGCCGGCCGACCGCCATGGCCGTTCCTGCTGCTGGCACTCTGCTTATGGCTGACGCCGGGCGGCGCCGGGGCGCAGACCTGCACGGCCTCGGCCACCGGCCTGGCCTTCGGCACCTATGACCCCACGGTGGCCACGGCCAACACCACCAGCGCCTCCGTCTCCGTCAGTTGCCAGGGGGCGGTGCAATTGCTGGTCGCCTACACCGTCACCCTGTCGCCGGGCCTATCGGGGGTGCAGACGGCCCGGACGCTGGTTTCCGGCACCAATGCCATGAGTTATCAAATCTATACCGACCAGCTTTACACCAAGGCCTGGGGGGACGGGACGGGCGGTACCAGCACCGTCACCGACGGTTATCTGCTGGCCGTGTTAACCGCTGTGAACCGCAGCTACTTCGCCTATGGCCGCATTACCGCCCGCCAGAATAGCGTGCCGGGCAGCTATACCGACACCATCACCATAACCCTGGCCTATTGAGGCCATTCCCCCCTGCGGCATGATTTCATTGATATTATCGCGATCGCTCATCGGGCGGCCGCGATCGCGGCGTTTTGCGTGCGCGCCAATAACCACGCCTAAAGCATAGGGCGAAAGATCGCGACCATGGGCCGTTTCACTTTGCAGCAAGCGCGAATGATCAAATTGAAGACGTTAAGCATTAATTCATGTTAACCTTATTCAGGGTTAATTGATTTAAACGATGCCTCCACCGTACTGCATGTCAGGCCTTGTTTTCATGCCGTTGACTTGGAATGGCACCCAACGTAAACACGTTAATTAACAACTCGCCATAAGGCATACGCCTTTGCGGCGGACCCCGAACCGATCGTTCCGAACCGATGCTCCGCGCCCTGGCATTTCTGTCGCTGCTGATGATCGCCGCCCTGCCGGCGATGGGCCACGCCGCGACCATGGCCAAGGGCAGCCTGCTGGTCAGTGCCACGGTGGTGTCCACCTGCACGGTCACCTCCACCCACCAGGCCAGTCCGCATGACACGGGCACCGATGTGCGCACCGATGTCGGCGTCAGCTGTGACCTGGCCACGCCCTACCAGGTGTCGGTGCAGGGCGGGGCCATCGTGCGGCGGGACGGCGGCACGGTTACGGTTAATGCCGCCTCTAACCCGACGGATAGGATCGTGGCCACGGCCGCCGATGCCACCAACCCCGCCGCGGGTACGGTGATCGTCCTAACCTACTGATCCATCTCTATTCCGAACGACATAGACCGCGAATACAACCCTTTGGTGGTAATTCGCTCGTACCCCTTTGTTTTAAATATTTAAAAACCTCCGTCGGTCAAGGTGAGCCTCACCAGAACCGATGGAGAAAAACATGCGACCGCACCAGATAATCGCTAAGCGCCCTGTGAAGGCCTTGCTGGGCGCCGTTGCCGTTCTCTCACTCCTGGCCGCCGGTATCGGCCCCCATCAGGCCCAGGCCACCACCGCCAGCGCCACCATCGCCGTGTCGGCCACCGTGCTGTCGCTGTGCACCGTCTCAGCCTCGGCCCTGGCCTTCGGCAACTACAGTTCCAACGCCGTACTGGACGGCAGCACCAGCGTGGGTGTCACCTGCACCAACGGCACCACCTACACCGTGGCCCTGGACAACGGCACCACCTCCGGCGCCACCACGGCCACCCGCCTGATGGCCGGCAGCGGCAGCAACACGCTGGGTTACTCGCTTTATAAGGACACCTCGCGCGCCACCGTCTGGGGCAACACCGTCGGCACCAACACCACGGCCGGCACCGGCAACGGCAGCCTGCAGACCCTGAACGTCTATGGCCGCATCCCCGCCAGCCAGTATGTCGCCCCCGGCGCCTATACCGACACCGTGACCGTCACTCTGACCTACTGAGCTTAATTTCCCGGGTTACAGACCGAGCGCGTTTTCCAGCAGGAACAGCCCGCTCTTGATCAGGGCCAGTAACACGCCCCAGACCACGGCGACGGCCGTGACGGCGGTGCCCAGGCCCAACAACACCCACACACCATCGCGTTCCAGCACGCCCAAGGCCACCAGGCAGATGGCGAGCGCCGGCAGCATATTGCCCAACGGGATGGGCAGGAACAGGATCAGCGCCAGCAGAAAGCAGACGGCACCCGCCACCCGTTCCAGCGGCGGGCGGGCCAACACGCCCAGGCGCGGCCGCAACAGCCGTTCCGCCTTGGCCAGCCAGGGCGCCACCTTGCCCATCAGCGCCGCGAAATCCTTGCGCGCCAGCGACCGCCCCGCGATGAAGCGCGGCAGCCAGGGCCGGCGGCCCAGGGCCAGCTGCGCCGTCAGGAACACCAGCGGCAGGCCCAGTACGGCCGAGGTGCCGGGCGGTGTCGGCAGGACGTTGGGCACGGCGAACACGAAGATCAGCGCGCCCACCGCCCGGTCGCTGAGCGCCGTCAGCAAATCGGTGATGGCGATGCGCTCACGCCCCGTGTCGGCCGCGAGATCCAGCAGGATGTCGGAGACCTTGTGGGGTCCCGTGGGGGAGGCCTCATGGCCGGCATCCGCCTGATCCGCCGCCGTTTCCTTCCCGGCGCGGTTCATCAAGCCGTCATCCGCCATCATGCCCCGTTCCCTTCCCGTCCTTGAACGCGCCCACGCACCTTGAGGTGGTGACGGTGGCAGCGGCGGTCCAGGATTATTTGGGCATCGGGCGGCCCGCCTTATGGGGCGCCACCATCGCCCGCGCGCCGGCGGTCAGATCTTGAACGGATCTTCAATGAGCCTGGGCGCCAGCGGCGGGTTGCGCGGTGTCCTGCCGTCATCCGCCGGCGTGCGCACAAGACCGATCGGGTAGACCGTCAGGTCCCCCTTTGGATCGATTTTCAGGCGCAGGAAATTCTTGTAGCCCTCGATCCGCATCGACGAGAACGCCTCGTTCCAATGCAGCTTGAAGCCGTTCAGGCTGATCAGCAGGTAGATCCCCATGACCGTCGCCGCCAGCAGGCCGCCCACGATGCCGATGGCGAGGATCATCCATGGGACCCACTGCCCGCCGGGCAGATACCAGGCCAGCAGGATGGTGGCGATGATGACGATGATGAGTTCGACCAAGGCATGCAGGAAGCCCGCCAACCCACGCACCAGGCCGCCGAACTGGCCGTAAGGCTTGGCGAAGGCGCAATACCCGCCGGCCGCCGCCAAGCCCAGCAGCGACGGCCAGGGCGAGGCGAAGACCAGCTTGAAATACGCCCAGCAGGCGGCACCCCAGTTGCCCGGTCCAGCACCCCGCAGGGCCGAGACCAGATCGGTGCCCTGCGCAATGGCGTTGGCGTTCAGCAGCCAGGCGAACAGGGCGCAGGCACCGCCCAGCGTCGCCCAGTAGTCCGGGTTATAGAGCGCGAAGAACAGGTTTTTCCAGGCGATGCACCTGGACTCCGCCTGGCTTGGAAATGTCTTGTTGAGCTGAAAGGCCCGCTGGTATCGGGCGCCGGGCGTCGCCGTCACGCCGGGCGGCGGGAACGCGTAGTTGAAGATGTTCTTTTCCCGGAGCTGGTGGGTCGGATGCAGGAACGCGCCGCCGCCGCCGGCGACGATGTAGTGCCGGTCGCCTTCGCTATAGCGGGCATAGTGATGGCTGTCGCCACTCAGCACCAGGCGCACCTGATGGTCGCGGCCGGCCAGCGTCGCCAGGCTTTCAAGGTAGCTGAAGTTGCGGAAGGTCTTCCAATGCTCGGGGTCGGCCCCGACATAGGCCCATTCCGGCTGGCCGGTGCAGATGATCAGCTTGGAGCCTTGCGGCATCCATTTGCGGGCCACATGGTCGAAGAAATCGACCTGCGGCTGGTCGACATAGCCGCTGAGCTGGATGTCGATCCCCCAGAGCCACCAGCCATGCGGCAGTTCGAGCGCAAAATAGCTCCGGGTCTGCTGGGTGCGGCGGCCGCCGATGTCGCGCCCCTTGTGCGGCTGGTTGAACGCGCCCGGCAGGCGGCGGGCGCAGAACACGCCGAGGAAGGAGGTCAGGCCGTCGTACCAGTCGTGGTTGCCCGGGATGGCATAGAGGTCATGGGTCGTGGGCGACAGGGCACCGGGCACGGCCTTCGCCGCGGCCTCAAGCGGTTCGATCAGCTTGCGCCGGTAGTCGTCGCGCGAGGCGGTCGGATAGACCTGGTCGCCGCCCATCACCAACAGCCGGCCGATCGGCAGCGGTTCCGGCACCGGCGCCCCCGAAAGCGGCGCCGGCCTGAGATCGGGATCGGCCAGCAGTCGGGCGATCGCATAGGTCGAGTTCCAGCCGTCACCGGTGTCGGCCATGAAGTCGAACCAGAAGGATTCGCCATCGGCGACCTGGTAGCGATATGTGGGATCAAGCGCCGTGGGGCTGATCCTTCGCGATGCGGCCATCGCTTCGCGGCGGTCCGCGAACTCGCCGAACAGGCCGGAAACCAGTGCACGCAAGGCAATCCCCAGCAGGCGTGGCGGATGATACCAGCGGGTCATGCTTGCGGGCTTGAACATTGCTTTCCTCCCAGCCTGGATTCGGGCCACGTCTGACGCGTTAGAGATCACTGTCGGGTTTCAGGCCGGTCATCGCCTCGCCGACCATCTCGGAAAGCGCCGAAATGGTCGCCACCGGATTGGCGCCCACGGCGGTCGGAATGAGCGCGCCGTCGGCGACATAGAGGTTGCGATAGCCGAAAACCTCGCCAAACCGGTCGCGCGCGGCATTGGTGACGCCCTGGGCGGGATCGTCCGCGAGCCGGCACCCGCCCAGCGAATGCACGGTGATGTTCCGCCGCAATGGCCACCACCAGGTCGGCAGCGTGAAGGCCGCTTCCGCGTCGATCCGTTCCCCGAAGGCCTTGGTCGCCGCGTCGATCGCCTGGTAGAGCGGCATGCTGTTGGCAACCGGCCAGTCGATGTCGAGATAGCCGTTCGCGTTCAGCGTCATGGTGCCCTCGCCCGTGTCCAGGCCCATGAAAAGCAGCACGCTCGCCCGTGATGCGATGTCGTGCTTCAGGAGATCGCTGAAGAAGAAGCCCAGGCGGCCCAGCGAAGCGCCCTTGACCCAGCGGGAATAGAGATGCCGCAGCGCGCCATGGATCGCCGGAAAAAGCGTGAAGGCCGGCCGCGCGCCTTCGAGGTACCAGGAGGCGAACGCCGGAAATGCCGCGTCCTCCAGGATGAAGGCGTGGGTGCGGTTGAAGTTTTCCAGAAGGTTGTAGTCGGTGTACTGGGTGATCACCGGGCCGTAGTTGGGATCGGCCTGGCCCTTCCTGGCAAGCACGAAGGACAGGAAGTCGCCGTTGCCGGAAAACCGCCGGCCGACCTCGGCGGAGATCCCGGGCAGGGTACGGGCCAGATCGCGGCAGCGTAGCAGCAGTTCGGTCGTCCCCTGCGCGCCGCCGCTGACCGCGACGCGGGCGGCGGTCACCGTCTGGCGCGTGCCCCTCGCCAGATCAAGATAGCTGACGCGATAGCCGTGCTCGCCCGCCGCCGCCCGGTCCTCCGCACCGGCGGCGTCGAGGGGGACGATCTCCGTGCCCAGGGTCTCGGTCAGGACCTTCGCGCCGTAGCGATGCTCCGCGACATGGAGGTAATTGAGATCGACGGTGTTCTTGGAATGCGTGTTGCAGCCGACGTCGCATTCGCCGCAATAGGTGCAGGAGGTCTGCAATGCCCCATAGCGGTTCCGCGCCTGCTCGCCGATCGGCAACGGCGTGTCGTAGTCGTTGCCGAAGAAGACGTTGATGTCCGCAAGCGCGGTCTCACGCTTCTGCTCGCGGGCCACGCGCTGGAACATCTCGGTGCGGGTGATGCGCCGCCGGGGCTCCGCCATGTCGGGGATGGGCCGCGCGCCGAGCACCGATTTCGCGACCGCGTAATAGGGCGCCAGCGCGGCGCGATCCAATCCCGCCGGCCAGCCCTGCGCGAACACGGCGTCAGGCGGCTCCAGGAACACGTTGGCGTAGATCAGCGAGCCGCCGCCGACCCCGGCGCAGAGCACGGCGTCGAGCCCGTTATAGGTCCTGACGTCGAACATGCCGTGCATCTGGCGTTTCGGCACCTTGGCCGGCCGGCCGCGATCTTCGTTGGGCAGGTTCCAGAAATTCTCGGCGATGCCCTTGGGCGTCCTGGGAAAGGCGCCCATCGGATAGCGTTTTCCGCGTTCCAGCACCAATACCTTGCCCGGCCATTTCCGGGCGGCGCGACAGGCCGCGATGGCGCCGCCGAAGCCGGTGCCGATCACCACCGTTTCGAAATCCAACCCGGTCATGCGCGCCACTCCATTCCGTGCCCCGTCTTTCCGCAGCCGCCCTATGCCACCGGCCTGGCGCGGACGTAGGTGCGCCAGAGTTGGCCTGCGAAGAATCGACTGAACCTGGCGATCACCGTGAATTTCTGCCACAGCCCCCCACAGCCCTTGGCCTGTACGGTCGCCAGCAGCCGAAAAAGATCGAACACGCCAAGCGAAAGCACGCCAGCCGCGACCACCGGGCCGGAACGGTCACCACCTTCGTGCAGGGTCACAAACAGGGTCGTGGTATCGCGCCACAGGTTGAGCGGCGATCCGATGCGGACCGTCTTGCGGCCGGCAAGCCAGTATTGCCGGAGGCCCTCGCCCCGGAATCCCATCTCATAGACCATCTCGGTCATGGCCGGGTCGCCGCTCGGTGAGAACAGGCGGAACACCGCGCCGGTCGCCGGCAGCACCCCGCCGAGCCGCGGGCTGTAGATGTGGCCGACCATCTCGCCGGAATGCGTCCGATCGGCGATGAACCCCGCCATGTCGCGGATATCGATCGCGCCATGCAGCACGACCGGCACGCCGTTCCGATTGTGCGCACCGGTCGCCGGGTCGGTCTCGCCAAAGGTAATGCGCCCGGTCATGGCTTCGCGGAAGGAAAGACCCTGGCCCGGTTCCCGCATCCTGGTCGCGCCCGGGTCGAGCGCGATCCCACCCTGCGGCACCGACGCCAAATAGCGGGCGGCGTCGCGATAGCCGCAATCGACCAGGGTGTCGCCATCGACCCGGCCAAGCACGTAATCCGGGTCCAACGGAATCGGCGTATCCGGCCGGATGAGGTGCACGGTGATCGGCCGGTCATGGCCGTAAGGCCGTTCGCCCTCGGCGATCTGCCGGTTAAGCGCGTCAATCCGGGCGAAGTCGTCGTTCAACGCCCCCAGCGCGCTCATCTCGATCATGTGGACATACTGGTTGAGCGCGCCGTCATGGAACACCGGCGTGTTGCCGATGCACCAGACGATCCAAAGCTCATTGGCGCCGGCCTTCACCGGCTCCATGAGGTTGCAGTCGCGGATCCAGACGGCATCGGTATAGGTGTGTCCTGCGTGCCGGACCGCCGGCGTCATCAGCGGCAACGACACCCCGGCCAGCAACAGCGGCAGTTCCATGGCGGAATGCGGCATCGGCGTCACGATCTTGTCGTCGAACCGGCAGACGTTGAAGGTGGCGCGCGGCGCGGCGGCGGCCCGCATCCGCGTGATGTTGATGCCCAGATGCGGGAAAACGCGGTCGGTCAGGCCGCGGAAGCCGCCGAAGGCCGCGATGTTGGGAAAGCGCAGGTACGAGCCGAGCGGCGCCAGCGAGACAAAGCCCCGCGGATCGAGCGTGCGCCAGCGCCGGCAGAGATCATTGGGCGAAACGCCCGAGAGCAGGGCCGCCAGGTTCATCGTACCGCCGGAAGCGGCGTCGGCGAAGGAATAGCGCAGTCCGTGGTCGTGCAGCGCCTTGACCGCACCAGCCTGATAAGCGACGCGCATGCCGCCGCCGGGAAGGATCAGCGCGCGCCGGTTGGGCGGCGACGCAGCGATCGGGACGTCATCGGGGCCCGGCATGGCGGCTCCACAAGCTCAGTGCGACCAGCACGAAGGTCATCGCTTCCAGCACCAGGAAGGTCGCGAAGGTGAGGTTCGGCGGCCCGTCGGCAAACCAGGCGATGGCCCGCGCCACGACGCCCGCGCCGACGATGGCCAGGAACAGCAGGGCGGGCGGCTTGCCGGCGAGGATCGGCCCACGGCAGGAAAGACAGAAGATGCCGCTGCAGAGCTCTATGCTCTTCAGGAAGCGGTATTGCGCCAGGAAGGTGCCGCCATGCTCCGGCAGTGTGCCGGGATCCGGCAGGCCGAACACCGTGACGAGTTCCCAGCGCGCGGCGAAAATGCCGGCCAGCCCGACGAACAGGAACATCAGGCTGTAGCCGAGTTGGAAGAGGCTGGCGAGCAGCCGGATCGTCTGGCTCATCGCACCCGCCGCCAGTACAGGAAGGCGAGAACGCCGCTCAGGGCGTCCAGGGCGGCGACACCCAGGGATATCGGCAGGAAGATGCCCTCAAAGACGGCATAGGCGACCAGCGCCGCCGCGAAGCTCTTCTGCGCCGCGATCCAGAACGGAATCGCCGGCTCGGGGGAGTTGGCGCGGAGGCTCTGGAAGAACATCCCGCCGGTGATCAGCATGAACATGCCGACGGTGGCGAACAATTGCCGCGACAGCGCGCTGGTATCGGCCGCGACCACCGAAAGCACAAAGCCCGGCGCGACCCACTGGGTGAGTCCGCTGAGGAAGGTTATGGCCGCGATCGCGAGCAGCAGGAGGCGGAGTGTGCTTTCGCTCATCGGTCAGCCCTCGCCGTGAGGACCAGGGCATAGAAATAATACATCATCGCAAGCCACTGCACCGCCCAGAGCGCGACCCGGACCCGGTTGAGGTTGGCCCATTCGTGGAAGATCGACTTCAGGTCGGCGCTGTTCGTGATCCCGGCGGCAAGCCGATCATTCAGCGGCAGGATGAACTGCGTGGTGAGCAAGGTCGCGGCGATGACCCCGGCGAGCACGATCAGCGGCGGCCATTTCAGGCCGGTGAACCATTCGGTGATCAGCATGATCGCGGCCGTGATCAGCATCAGCACCGTCATATAGGTAAAGAATTTCGTCGCCAGCGTGACGGGTTCGACAAACGGCATGTAATAGTTGTCGATGGTTAACTTAGGTTCCAGTGGGAACTGGAAGAACACCAGCGACACGCCGGTCCCGAGATAGATCGAACAGAACAGGAATAGCGTGCAGTTGTTAAGCAGCAGCAGCCTGGGCATGGTTCAATCCTTGTCGAGATCGAAGTTCGGATCGCGGTTCGGCGGGGCAAGCCACGTCTGGGTGATGCCGAGGCCGTAGGTCGTCTCCAACCCTTCCGAAAGCGGCTTCTGCGGCTCGGTCTCCTCGGTCACGAACCAGCTCTCGAAATAGTCGTCGAGCACGCCGCGCACGTTCGGGACATAGGCGGCGAAGATCGGGTGCGGGCTGGGCGACAGGGAACGCAAGACATCGGCGCGCGGATGGTCGCCGAGGACGAAGCGCGCCGCCGACGGGTTGAAAAGATGGATCCCGGCCTTGCCTTTGAAATAGATCAGCGACTTCATCATCATGCCGCGAAAGGTGCAGTAGTTGGCCGCCCCCATGTCCATGGGGAACCAGAAGCGCGTCGGCATGCGCACATCGAAGCGGGAGACCATCCGGCCGTCGAGATCGTACTGGCTGGAAACCCACTTCCTGCCGGTGACGAAATCGAGGCTGGCCTGGTGCTTCGGCATGCCCCAGATGCCCTTGCCGCCCTTGACCGAGACTTCCGACGAAACCGGCAGGTCATGGACGTACTGACCGGTGCCGTAGATACCCTGGAACACGGCGGGCAGGAGCGGCGGCCCGGGGCGCGCGCCCTTGGTGCAGGCGATGGCGATGCTGTACTCGATATAGGCGCCGATGTCGGTCTTGCGGTAGTCCACCACCGTCACCACCAGCAGGCCCTTGCGCCAGAGGCGGAACGGATGAACGTCGCCCGGCGGAATCAGCCGCCGCGCCGCCTCCCAGTCGATCGGGAAGGCGGCAATCACGGCGGAAGACTCCGTCGAATCCACCGGCATGGTGAAATGAATGCCGTCCACGAAGGCGAAACGTCCTGCAAGGCGGTTCTGTCGGCTGGGAACGGACACGGGACGGCCCCCTTCAGCTCTGGTCGAGTTCGGCGAGGATGGTTGGGAAGACGTCCCGTGCCGCATTCTTTCCGATGAAAATGTCGAGATGGCCGTAGCCCGGAAACGCGTGGTAGGCGTGGCGGCGCGGCTCAAACGAGTTGAGGAAGTCGCATGTCTTGCGCTGGCTCTCCGCCTTGAAGCAGTGGTTGAGCGTACCGGCGAGAAAGGCGAACCGCGCGTTGGTCCTGGGCTTCTGCGCGGTGAAGTCGCGCGGCAGTTCGGGATAGGTGCCGTCGCTCACCAGGTGGCCGGCCGCCATGCAGCGGCCCATCTCCTGGAAGAAGGTCACCGGGACGTTGGCAAACTCGCCTTTCAGCCATTCATGGGTTGGGTCGTCGAGATTCTCGTGCTGCCACAGCGTCGGGAACCCGGCGCCGAAGGTGAAGCTCGAATGCTTGCAGACCGCGTTGTTGCATTCGTGGTGCATCGCCCGGACATACCAGTCGATCACCTTCGGCCAGCCGGCCGGGGCGGAGATGCCCCATTGCGGATTGAGATAGTCGATGAACTTGCCAAGGGTCGGCAGCGTGATCTGCGACTTCAGGCGCGCCAGTGCGGGCACGATCGGATGCAGCGACACGGCATTGCTGACCACGTGCGTGTATTCCGGCAACAGGCCCGCCGTGATCGCCATCATGAAGCTGGTCGAGCCCTGGCAATGGATGACCGCCTTCAGCGATTGCGCGCCGGTTTCCTTCAGGATGAGATCGGTGCCGGGGCGATAGTCCTTCACCGCCGCTTCGGCGAGGGTCCAAGGGTTGGGCTTGACGTCGATGCTGCCGCGCCAATTGATCAGCCAGACATCGTAGCCCGCCGCATCCAGGTACGCCGCGACGGTGGGGCGCGTCGGCGGTAGAAAGATGTTGGCGCGGACCCCCGCGCCGTGCACCAGCACCAGCGGTCCCAAGGTTCCGGCCTTTTCACTGAAATGCACGACGCTGCAATCAAAGCCGTCGGTCGACTTGAATGGAATGCGGGTCAGTCTCGCCTCCTTCGGTCGCACCGCGGGGGCGGTGCCAGGCATGCGAAATCAGCGCCGAACCGGTGGCTTTCAGCACCCGGCCCATCTTCCTCAACGATATCGTTCTATTCCCATCGTCGCGTCGCACCATAAATGTGCGTCGCCCAGAAGAGCAACCTTACGTAGATGACCTTTCCTTGTAAAGCTGCGCAAAAGGACGTGCCCTCGCCCAAACCGCACAACCAAAAGTAAAATGGACCTGATCAGCTCCACCCGGGCCGATCAGGTCCATTCTTCTCAGACGACTGATTTTTCACGTCATGGGTCAGCGCACAAACGCCGACGCATCAGACGTCCAGGTTCGCCACCTTCAGTGCGTTTTCCTGGATGAAGTCGCGGCGGGGTTCGACGATGTCGCCCATGAGGGTGGAGAATACCTCCTCCGCCTCGTCCACGTGGTTGACCTTGACCTGCAGCAGCGAGCGGATCTTGGGGTCCAGCGTGGTTTCCCACAGCTGGTCCGGATTCATCTCGCCCAGGCCCTTGTAGCGCTGGATGGACAGGCCCTGGCGGCCCTGTTCCAGCACCGCTTCCATCAGGCCGGTGGGGCCGACGATGGGGCGGTTGGTGCGGCCGCGATAGGTCAGGGTGGAGGGCTCGGTGAACACGGCCTTCAGGAAGTCGGCCATCGCGTCCAGGCGCCGGGCCTCGACACTCTTCAGCACGTCGGCGTCCAGGATGTGGCGGTGGGTGACGCCACGGCTGGTGCGGAACAGCATCAGGCCGCCCTCACGCGCCCGCTCGCCCTGCCAGGCGCCGATGCCGACGGCGGCACCCTCGATGCCGTTGGCCTGGGCCTCGATGCGGTTCAGGCGGTCGGCCACCAGCCGGGCCAGTTCGTCACAGCGGGCCTCATCGGCCAGCAGGGTCATGGACAGCCCGCCGGCCACGGCCGCCTGTTCCACCACCGCCGCATTGCCCACTTTGCGGGTCAGGGCCTGCAGCTGGTGGCGGGCGGCACGCGCCTGCTCCACCACGCCGCGCAATTCCTCACTGGTGCGCTGGCCGCCGTCGGCCGCCACCAGGGCCACGTCCTCCAGCCCCTGGCCGATCAGGTAATCGTCCAGCGCCCGGTCGTCCTTCAGGTAGCGTTCCTTGGCCGTGCCGCGCTTCACGCGGTAGAGCGGCGGCTGGGCGATGTAGAGGTAGCCGCGGTCGATCAGCTCAGGCATCTGGCGATAGAAGAAGGTCAGCAGCAATGTCCGGATGTGCGCGCCGTCCACGTCGGCGTCGGTCATGATGATGACCTTGTGGTAGCGCGCCTTTTCCGCGTTGAACTCTTCCCGCCCGATGCCGGTGCCCAAGGCGGCAATCAGGGTGCCGATCTCGGCGGAGGACAGCATCTTGTCGAAGCGCGCGCGCTCCACGTTCAGGATCTTGCCGCGCAGGGGCAGGATGGCCTGGAACTGGCGCGAGCGGCCCTGCTTGGCGGACCCGCCGGCGCTGTCGCCCTCCACCAGGAACAGTTCGCTCAAGGCCGGGTCCCGTTCCTGGCAGTCGGCCAGCTTGCCGGGCAGCGAGGCGATGTCGAGCGCACCCTTGCGCCGCGTCAGCTCACGCGCCTTGCGCGCAGCCTCGCGGGCGGCGGCGGCCTCGACCACCTTGCCGATGATGCGCTTGGCATCGGCGGGATGTTCCTCCAGCCAGGTGGCCAGCGCCTCGGCCACCACGGCCTCGACCACCGGCCGGACCTCGGACGAGACCAGCTTATCCTTGGTCTGGCTGGAAAATTTCGGATCCGGAACCTTCACCGACAGCACGCAGGTCAGGCCTTCGCGCATGTCGTCGCCCGACAGCGCCACCTTTTCCTTTTTCGCGATGCCGCTCTCATTGGCGTAGTTGTTCAGCGTGCGCGTCAGCGCGCCGCGGAAACCCGCCAGATGGGTGCCGCCGTCACGCTGCGGGATGTTGTTGGTGAAGCACAGCGTGCTCTCGTGATAGCTGTCGTTCCACTGCAGCGCCACTTCCACGCCGATGGTGCCGCCCAGGTCGCTCGCCCGTTCGGCGCGCAAGGCGATGGCCGGCTTGTGCACCGCCGTCTTGGAGCGGTCCAGCCACTGCACGAAGGCCTCAAGCCCACCTTCGTAATGCAGTTCGCAGGACTTGGATTCCACACCGCGCGCGTCGGTCAGGTACAGGGTGACGCCGGAATTCAGGAACGCCAGTTCGCGCAGGCGGTGTTCCAGCGTCTGGTAATCGAATTCCGTCTTGGTGAAGGTGCCCTTGGACGGCAGGAAGGTCACCTCCGTCCCCGACAGGGGACGGCCGTCGGCCTTCAGCGGCGCCACGCCGACATTGGCCAGGGGGGCCTGCGCCTCGCCATGGCTGAAGCGCATTTCCCAGACGCGGCCCTGGCGCCAGATGCGCAGATCCAGGATTTCCGACAGCGCGTTCACCACCGACACGCCCACGCCGTGCAGGCCGCCGGAGACCTTGTAGCTGTTCTGGTCAAACTTACCGCCGGCATGCAACTGGGTCATGATGACCTCGGCCGCCGACACGCCCTCTTCCACGTGCATGTCCACCGGGATGCCGCGCCCGTCGTCGCGCACGGTGCACGAACCGTCGGGATTCAGGATCACGTCCACGCGCGTACAGTACCCGGCCAACGCCTCGTCGATGGCGTTGTCCACGACCTCGTACACCATGTGGTGCAGGCCGGAACCATCGTCGGTATCGCCGATATACATGCCGGGGCGCTTACGCACCGCGTCGAGGCCTTTCAGCACCTTGATGGAGCTGGCGCCATATTCGTCGGCGGCGGAGTCGGGGGTCGTCAGAGCTTCGTTTGCCATGAATTCACTCTACCAGATATCGCGTCGCCCAGGGGCAAAACCGTCATAACTTTGGGGGAAGACTGCCCCCCGCCAGGGTGATTCAACCGGCGCCCGCCACGGCACCGCCGTCCGCCACCCGCACATGGGTGGCGAGGTCGCCCAGCTCGGCGAAGGTGGCGGCATCGGTGCCGGTCATCCACGCCTGGGACCCGGTGGCCAGCACCTCCTGGAACAGGGCGGTGCGCCGTTCGGCGTCCAGATGGGCCGCCACCTCGTCCAGCAGCAGCAGGGGCGGCGCCCCGCCGTCCGCCGCCATCAGCCGGGCGTTGGCCAGCACGATGGCGATCAGCAGGGCCTTCTGCTCACCGGTGGAACCCAGCTCCGCCGGCATGTCCTTGGCCAGGTAGGTCACCGCCAGGTCGCTGCGGTGCGGCCCGATGGTGGTGATGCCCGCCTGCGCGTCGATCCGCCGCGCGCCTGCCAGGGCCTGGCGCAGCGCGTCCTCGGCCTCCAGCGCCGGCCGGTCGGCCAGCCAGTCGTCGACCTTGCCGGTGAGCACCAGGCCAGGCGCCGGGAACGGCCCCACGCCCCGGCGGCAGGCGGCGGCCAGGCGAGCCACCACCTCACGCCGGGCGGCGGCCACGGCGATGCCGCTGGTAGCCATCTGATCCTCCAGCACCGTCAGCCAGGACGGGTCGCCGCCCTCACGCAGCAGCCGGGCGCGTTCCCGCGAGGACTGTTCGAACCGGCTGAGCCGGCTGGCATGGTCGGGATCGAAGCCGAACACCAGCCGGTCCAGGAAACGGCGGCGGCCGGACGCCCCCTCCACGAACAGGCGGTCCATCTGCGGCGTCAGCCAGACACAGGATACATATTGCGCCAGTGCCATCTGGCTTTTGGCCGGCCGGCCATCGATATGGACCAGGCGGCGTTCCGCCCCCTCGCCCGGATCGCGGCCGGTGCCGATCTCCACCGGGCCCAAGGCCGTTTCCACCTGGGCGGCCACCGCCCAGCCGGGCGTTTCCCACACCTCACCCGGGGCCTGCAGCCGTTCCACCTCCGCCAATTTGGCGCGGCGCAGGCCACGGCCGGGGCTGAGGAAGCTGACGGCTTCCAGCAAATTGGTCTTGCCGGCCCCGTTGGGGCCCGTCAGCGCCACCGGCCGCCGGTCCAGGAACAGGCGGGCCTGATTGTAGGAACGGAAACGCGTGACCGTCAGGCGGGTGACAGCCAACACGGCCCCCGGCGCCACAACAGCACCGGTCGGCAAGCCGACCTCTTCCGGCCCCCCGGCGGGGGGCGGCTGTTCTGTGGACATGGCGCCCATATGCACGGAGCCGCTACCGCCGCTGGCTTGAGGTCAAACCCAACCTCAAACGCGCATCGGCATCAGCACGTAAAGGGCCGAGCCGTCGGCCACGTCGCGCACGACGGTGGGGGAGCCGGCATCGGCCAGGGTGAAGCGCACGCCGTCGCCTTCGATCTGCTGGGTGATGTCCAGCAGGTAGCGGCTGTTGAAGCCGATCTCCAGCGCGGTGTTGTCGTAGCTGACCTCGATCTCTTCCGTCGCGGAGCCGGCCTCGGGGCTGGATGCGGACAGGGTCAGGATGCCCCGGTCCAGGCTGAGTTTCACCGCCCGGCTCTTCTCGGTGGAGATGGTGGCGACACGGTCGACGGCGGCGGCGAACTGGCCGGCGTTGACCTCCATCACCTTGTCGTTGCCGGTGGGGATGACGCGCTCATAGTCCGGGAAGGTGCCGTCGATCAGCTTGCTGGTCAGCACGATGCTGTCGAAGGCGAAGCGCACCTTGGTGTCGGACAGCTGCACCTCAATGCGGTCCGCCGCCTCATCCAGCAGCTTGCGCACTTCCAGCACCGTCTTGCGCGGGATGATGACGCCGGGGATGCCGCTGGCCCCCTCCGGCAGGGGCATCTCCACCCGCGCCAGGCGGTGGCCGTCGGTGGCCACGGCGCGCAGCACCGGCAGTTCGGCCGTACCGTTCTTCGCCTTGGAAGCGTGCAGGTAGATGCCGTTCAGGTAATAGCGCGTCTCTTCGGTGGAGATGGCGAACTTGGTGCGGTCCACCAGCATCTTCAGGTCGGCGGCCGACAGGCTGAAGCCATGGCCGGTGTCGCCGCCGCTCATCGCCGGGAAGTCTTCCACCGGCAAGGCGCCCAGGCGAAACTGCGACCGGCCGGACCGCAGGGTCAGCGTGTCGGCGGTGAAGTCCAGCTCCACCTGGCTGCCGTCCGGCAGCTTGCGGGCGATGTCGTACAGGGTGTGGGCGGGCGCCGTGGCGGAACCGGGGCGGGCGATGTCGGCCGGCACGGACTCCACGATCTCCAGGTCCATGTCGGTGGCGGTCAGCGCCAGTTCGCCGTTCTCGGCCTTCAGCAGGACATTGGACAGGATCGGAATGGTGTTCCGACGCTCCACCACGCTCTGAACATGGCCGAGAGACCGGAGCAAAGCCGCGCGTTCGATGGTGATCTTCATGCCGTTCCGCTTGTGCTGACCCGTCGCCCCGGAGAGGCGCGGCTGATTGTTTGCCTTAGAGTTCCCCAAAGCCCCCCCACAGGGCCCGGAAAAAGGGGTGCTCACCATAGCACAAGCCCCGCGTCGGGACAGCGTTTTTGACCGATTTTCGGGGGTGCCGGAAGGCCGAGTCGCGACCTAGCCGAAAGAGGGGGAAAGACGGGATACGCGCGGCATTTGATCATAACCGATCAAATGCTCCCTCACGCGCCGGGCGTCGCCATCCGGCGACTTGGGCTTCCTCGCCTTTCAGTCCGCTTCGCTCCCCAAAAGGCTCCGGCGGACGCGGTCGCGTCCTACAGCGGCATGAGTTAAATCCTCATGCCGCTGGGAGGGACCTTAAGCAGCCACCTCGCCCCAGGGGGGCATCAGCCCTCCAGCATGCGGCGCAGCAGTTCCACGTCTTCGGAGAAGGTGGGGTCGGTGGCGCACAGCTCCTCCACCTTGCGCACGGCGTGCATCACGGTGGTGTGGTCGCGGTCGCCGAACTTGCGCCCGATCTCGGGCAGGGAGCGGGCGGTCAGCTGCTTGGCCAGGTACATGGCCACCTGGCGGGGGCGGGCCACGGCGCGGGCCCGGCGGGCGGAACTCATGTCAGCCAGGCGGATGTTGTAGTGCTCCGCCACCTTTTTCTGGATTTCTTCTATCGTCACCCGGCGGTTGCTGGCGCGCAGCAGGTCGTGCAGGACCTCCTGGCTGCTTTCCAAGGTGATGGCGCGGCCCACCAGCTCGGCATGCGCCACGATGCGGTTCAGGGCGCCTTCCAACTCACGCACGTTGGACGTGATCTTGTGGGCCAGGAACTCCAGGACCTTCAGCGGGATCTGCACCCGCATCTGCTCGCCCTTGGACTGCAGGATGCCCAGGCGCAGCTCATAGGTGGTGGGGTGGATGTCGGCCACCAGCCCCCAGCCGAGGCGGGAGCGCAGCCGCTCCTCCATGCCTTCCAGGTCGGACGGGCTCTTGTCGGCGGAGATGATGACCTGGCGGTTCTGGTCCACCAGGGCGTTGAAGGTGTGGAAGAATTCTTCCTGGGTGCTGTCCTTGCCGCTGATGAACTGCACGTCGTCGATCATCAGCACGTCGACGGAACGGAACTGTTCCTTGAACGCCATGGTGTCCTTGTACCGAAGCGCCCGGATGAACTGGTACATGAACTTTTCCGCCGACAGGTAGATCACCCGGCGGGCGGGGTCCTTCTTGCGGATGTGCCAGGCGATGGCGTGCATCAGGTGGGTCTTGCCCAGGCCGACGCCGCCGTACAGGAACAGCGGGTTGAAGGTGACGGCGTTGGCATCGGCCACACGACGGGCGGCGGCGAAGGCCAGCTCGTTGGGCTTGCCCACCACGAAGTTCTCGAAGGTGAAACGCGGGTCCAGCAGGGCCGAGACGTCGTCGCGCTCCTCCCCCAGGGGGTTGCCGCTGATGAAGGCCGGCAGGGCCGGCACCTCGGCCGCGGCGGTATCGGGGCCCAGGCGCTCATGCGGCAGGCGATCGGACGACAGGTCCCCGGCGGGGGTATAGGGGCCGGACGCGAACGGGCTGGCGCTGAAGGCGGGGGCGGCGGTGTTGGCCGCGTCGCGCACGGGGGCGCCGGCGATGGCGCCATCACCACGCGGGGGGGCGACCACGATCTCCACGGATTGGACGCCGGGGTTTTCCCCCGTCCATAGGGCACGGATGCGATCGGCGTAGTGGGTGCGTATCCAGTCGCGCATGAAGCGTGTGGGCACGACGATGCGCACCTGCCCACCGATGAAATCCTCAACGGTCAGCGGCTTCAGCCAGCTGCGATACGCGGTTTCGCCCACCTCGTCCTTCAGGCGACCGCTGACACGCGCCCATTGCTGATCCAGAGATGCCTGAACCGACATTCCCGCTTTGCTCCTGCCCCAACGCCTTCCGGACCCCGGACACTGAAAAAGAACACCAACCGGCCAACGACAGCCGGCCAGACGCCGGGTCAAATCGGACCGGAACCTTGATACGGGAACGCGCCCATTTCCGGATACTCCCTTCCGAATAGGTCGGGAACTCCCCTGGGCTGATCCGGGCGACGCCCGGGGCGATGAAAGCGGTGGATGGCCGGACACGACCGGCGCGACGGCCAAGGAAATGCGACAGGGCCCCTGGGGGTCCCGCCCGATCCGATCCGCCCTAACCCCGCTTCGTCAGCCCCTGTCGTCGGCCCTGTTCCCACCGGCTCCGTGACCGCCTCATCCTCCCATCGGAACGTTTTCCGGCACCGGTTCCGGGGCATCGCCCCTGCCCCGTATGGCGCCATTCCGCTGAAATAACAGGCAGACCAAAACCTAGAGACGCAAACAGAACCACGTGCCATGCGGGATTCACTTTAAAGAATCCCCCACAGACGCATGATCTTCTTCAAAGATTCAGAAATCTACCGCCGCCAGAACGATGTGAAGCGCAATGCGTTCCCATCCTTATACATCTGCCACCGGTTCATGCGGGCGTTTCCGCCGCTTGATTACTTCATCGTGGAGAACGACCCCGCACATCCGATGATGCTAGTCGGGCCGCCCGGGACTCGCAATAGGTTCGAAAAGGGAACAGACAAAAAAGACGGATTGATGCTCCCACCGCTCTCTTTTGAACCCACCCTTCGGGCTATTCTGGAAGAATAGGGTGGCGCAAAGGCAGTAACGGACAGCGCAAAACGAAAGGGCCGCGGCCCCGCCAATGTCCGGCAGGACGCGGCCCTTCCTATTCCACGGTCAAAGGCTGGACCACCCCGTTGCGCGACTTGGGGGAAAACTGAATTTTCCCGTCGCCCGGCGGTGGCCGGCTTATCAGCCCAGAGCGTTGATGCGGATGGACAGACGGGAAATCTTGCGCGACACCGTGTTGCGGTGCAGCACGCCCTTGGAGACGCCACGCATCATTTCCGGCTGGGCCAGCTTGAAGGCCTCGGCGGCGGCGCTCTTGTCGCCGGCTTCCAGAGCCAGCTCGACCTTCTTCACGAAGGTGCGGATACGGGACACGCGGGCCCGGTTGACTTCGGTACGGACTTCCGTCTGACGGATACGCTTTTCAGCGGACTTATGATTAGCCATGACAAACCCTTTTCGAACACGACCCTTGCCGTGGAAGGCCGGGCTTATACCGCCTCCCCACGGAACCGTCAAGCGGCACGGACCTTAATATCCGGCGGAAAGCCGGTGGAAAGGGGGTGGAATGCCCTTTGCGCAGGACATTCCCGCCCCCCGGATTCAACGAATCAAAAACCAGGAATCGGTGATCACGCTTCCGATCCCCAAGATGATGCGTCTTTTACTTGAGCTTCATACCCTCCCTAGAAACTATCGCCCCTTGAACTGGGGTGGGCGCTTTTCGGCGAAGGCGCTCATGCCTTCCTTCTGGTCTTCCAGGGCGAAGGTGGAATGGAACAGCCGCCGTTCGAACCGCAGGCCCTCGGCCAACGTCACCTCGAAGGCGCGGTCCACCGCCTCCTTCGCCATCATCACGGCGGGGCGGGAGAAGGAGGCGATCTTTTCCGCCACCCGGACCGCCTCATCCACCAGGTCGGCCGCGGGCACGATGCGCGCCACCAGGCCTGCCCGTTCCGCCTCGGCCGCGTCCATCAGGCGGCCGGTCAGCACCAGTTCCATGGCCTTGGCCTTGCCGATGGCACGGGTCAGGCGCTGCGTGCCGCCGGCACCCGGGATGGTGCCGATGGTAATCTCGGGCTGGCCGAACTTGGCGGTGTCGGCGGCCAGCAGGATGTCGGCCATCATGGCCAGTTCACAGCCACCGCCCAGCGCATACCCCGCCACCGCCGCGATGGTGGGCTTGCGGCAGGTGGCCAGGCGCCCCCACTTCTTGGTGATGAAGTCGGCCAGGTAGGCGTCCATATAGGTCTTGGACTGCATCTCCTTGATGTCGGCACCGGCGGCGAAGGCCTTCTCGCTGCCCGTCACCACGATGGCGCCGATGGCGGCGTCTTCCTCCAGCCGGTTCAGCGCATCCTCAAGGTCCGTCACCAGCCCGTCGGACAGGGCGTTCAGCGCCTTGGGACGGTTGAGGCGGATCAGGCCCACGGGGCCCCGCACCTCCACCAGGATGTTCTCGTACACGAACTCGGCCATGGTGTTCCTCTCTTTATCGTTCGTTGCAGTCGGGCACGCGGGCCGCCGGGGCGACACAAGGCCGGCGACCGCCGGCCCCGGACCGCAAGGTCCCGTGAGCCCAGCCGGCGGACGCCGGCGCCCGGCGCTTGAGGGCGCAAAAAAACTACTGCGGCCGCAGGATGAAACGCACCAGGGTTTCTGCCCGGCTGCCGGCCCCGTCCCGAGTCGCCGTGATCTCCAGCCGCTCACCGTCGCGGGCCCAGCGGCCGCTTCCGGCGGCATGCCAGCCCAGTTGCGGCAGGGTCTGGGTGTAGAAGGCGTTGATGGCGTCGGCGGCCACGTCGCCCTGGGCCGACGACTCGACGATGCGCCCCTCCGGCTGGTCAAAGACGATGGCGCCATTGGTCGGGACCGTCAGGCCCGGCATCAGGGGCAGATCCTCCACCCCCGGCACGAAGCCGGGCTCCGCCGGGCCGGCGCGCCCAAGGCCCGGGGCCAGCAACAAACAGACGGAGACGACGGCGGTAAGGGCAAGGCGCATTGATGATTCCTGAAAGCCCATGATGTCGCCCCTGTGCGACCGGCGCTTAAGTTGGCCCAACAACGCCGCCCTATCAACGCCCAAGCGCGGGCGGGGGTCAGCGCTGCCGGCGGCCACAGAAAAAGCTGGACCGGCCGGCCTGCACCAGCCGCTGCACGCCACCGGTGCGCGCGATGTCGCAGTCACAGCCGGGGCAGCCCTCGCCCTCGCGCCCGTACACGGCGAAGGAATGCTGGAAATAACCCAGTTCGCCATCCGACTGGACGTAGTCGCGCAAGGAACTGCCGCCGGCGGCGATAGCCTCCGTCAGGACATCGCGGATGGCCGGCACCAGGCGTTGCGCATCCTTGCCCGCCACGCTGGCCGCCGAACGTTCCGGATGGATGTTGGAGCGGAACAGCGCCTCGCACACATAGATGTTGCCCAGGCCGGCGACCACGCGCTGGTCCAGCAGGGCCGACTTGATGGGCGTCATCTTGCCGGCCAGGCGGGATGAGAGAATGCCGGCATCGAAGCCATTGCCCAGTGGCTCCGGACCCAGCTTGGCCAACATGGGGTGGGCCTCAAGCTCCGCCTCCGCCACCAGATCCATCAGGCCGAAGCGGCGCGGATCGTTGAAGGTGACGACGGAACCGTCGTCCGTTTCCATGACCACATGGTCGTGGGCGCCGGGCAGACCCGCCGGCCCGCGGCTGACCACCATGCTGCCCGACATGCCCAGATGGATCAGCAGGGTCTGGTCGTCGTCCAGGCGCACCAGCACGTACTTGGCGCGCCGCCCGATGCTGGCCACGCGGCGGCCGGTCAGGCGCTGCACGAAACCGGCGGGAAAGGGCGTGCGCAGGTTGGGACGGTGCTGGGCCACCCGCACCAGGGTGCGGCCCTCCATTTTCAGGGCCAGGCCCCGGGCCACGGTCTCGACCTCGGGCAATTCAGGCATGGGCGGGGGCTTTCAGGGGATCACAGGTGGATAAGATGGGCGCCGGCGGGTGTCGCCTGCAACAGGGTGACCACGCCGGCCGTCTCGACCGTCACATCGTCACGCAAGGTGGGATTTTCCAGGCCCAGGACGCGCCAGCCCATCTCACACGCGATGACGCGCACGCCCAGGGGCGTCAGCGACTCGGTGAGTTCCGCCAGGGTGGCCACGTTGGTCTCGGCGTAGCGGCGTTCCCGTTCCACCGCCGGCGTGCCGTCGTCCGCCGCGCCCAGCCCCGTCCAGCCATCGCCGGCCAGCAGGAAACGCAGGGCGCCGCCGGTGACGAACAGCAGGGTGGGCCGGCCGATGGCCGCCGCGGCCGTCGCCATGACCAGGGCGTAATGCACGCGGTCGAAACCCGCCGATTGCAGGACGATGGAGAGGCCGGGTGCACTCATGCCTCCACCTCCCCCGGCAGGGCGGTGATGGTGGGGTGGGTGCCGCATAGCGGGCAGTCCGGGTCCGGCTTCACCCGCACGGTGCGGAAGCTGGCCCCCAGCGCGTCGTACAGCAGAAGCCGGCCCGACAGGCTGTCGCCGATGCCCAGCAGTTCCTTAAGCACCTCCAGCGCCTGCAAGGACCCCACCGTGCCCGCCAGCGCGCCCAGCACCCCCGCCTCCGAACAGCTGGGCACCAGGCCCGGCGGCGGCGGTTCGGGGAAGACGCAGCGGTAACAGGGGTGGGGATGCCCCAGATGGGCCTTGAAGGTGGAGATCTGGCCGTCGAAACGCAGCATGGCGGCCGACACCAGGGTGCGGCGCTCAAAATAACAGGCGTCGTTCAGCAGGAAACGGGTGGCGAAATTGTCCGACCCGTCGGCCACGATGTCGTAGGCCGCGACCAGGTCGCGCACATTGTGCGGTCCCAGGCGGGTGCGGTGCACCTCCACCGTCACGTCGGGGTTGATGGCGCGCAGGCGGGCGGCGGCGCTGTCGACCTTGGCCACACCCAATGAGGCCATGTCGTGCACCACCTGGCGCTGCAGGTTGGACAGATCCACCGTGTCGTCATCGACGATGCCGATGCGCCCCACCCCAGCGGCGGCCAGGTACAGCAGCAAGGGCGCGCCCAGGCCGCCGGCCCCCACCACCAGGACAGACCCGGCCAGCAGCCGCGCCTGCCCCTCACCGCCCACCTCCTTCAGGATGATGTGGCGGGAGTAGCGTTCGATCTGGGAGTCATTAAAGTCCATTTTCAGGTGCCCTCAGGCGCCGGGCGGGCGCATCCGCGCCCTTGGCTTGTCCTCGCTGCGCCCTGCGGTGCTCGCTCCGGCGGACACGGTCGCGTCCTAGGTTAGATTTGGAGAAGAAAGGGGCCGGCGCGCTTGTGGCCGGCCCCGGCACATCATCAATCCAGGCCGTCGAACAGGCCGGTGGACAGGTAGCGTTCGGCGAAGCTGGGCAGGATCACGACGATCTGCTTGCCCTCGTTGCCGGGGCGGGCACCCAATTCCAGCGCCGCGGCCAGGGCGGCACCGGAACTGATGCCGACCGCCACACCTTCCAGCCGGGCCACCTCACGCGCCGTCTCGAACGCGCGCTGGTTGGAGATACGCAGCACCTCGTCGATCAGGTGCGTGTCCAGGATGTCGGGCACGAAACCGGCGCCGATGCCCTGGATCTTGTGTGGGCCGGGCAGGCCGCCGGACAGCACCGGGCTGTCTTCAGGCTCCACCGCCACCGCCTGGAAGCTGGGCTTGCGCTCCTTCAGCACGCTGGCCACACCGGTCAGGGTGCCGCCGGTGCCCACGCCGGAAATCAGGAAGTCCACGCCGCCGGCGGTATCGACCCAGATTTCCTCGGCCGTGGTGGCGCGGTGGATGGCCGGGTTGGCCGGGTTCTTGAACTGCTGCAGGATGTAGGCGTCACCGGCCTCGGCCGCCAGTTCCTCGGCCTTGGCGATGGCGCCCTTCATGCCCTGGGCCGGCGGGGTCAGCACGATTTCCGCACCCAGCAGCTTCAGCATGCGGCGGCGTTCCACCGACATGCTTTCCGGCATGGTCAGGATCAGGCGATAGCCCCTTTGCCGCCGCCACGAAGGCCAGCGCGATGCCGGTGTTGCCGGAGGTCGGCTCGATCAGCAGGGTGCGGTCGGGGCTGATGCGGCCGGCGGCCTCCGCCTCCTCGATCATGGCCAGGCCGATGCGGTCCTTCACGCTGGACAGCGGGTTGAAGAACTCACACTTGCCGATGATGTCGGCCTTCACGCCGTGGGCGGCCGCCAGGCGCTTCAGGCGCACCAGCGGGGTGGCACCGACGGTTTCCAGGATGCTGTCATAGACACGGCCGCGGAAGGCCGCGCCGGTGGTGGTGGTCTCGGCCATGGTTGGCTTCCTTCCTGATGAGATGCCCTGATTATACCAGCGGCACGAGATTCCAACTCGGGCCGCTGTAGGCCCCGACCGGGGCCGCCGGAAGTTTCCGGGGAACGTAGTGGACTGGAAACTGAGGACCAGCCAAGCCGGCAAATGCCGGCGCCCGGCGATTGAGGGGCGGTGTTTGAACGCGGCGTTCAAACACCGCGCGTATCAGATGCTGAAGTCCAGCTTATGGGTCGCTTCGCTTTCGATGCCGGCACGATGGGCGCGCAGGCACAGATCCTCAATGGTGGTCTGGTCCAGGCGGCGCATGCAGTCGTCCTGCAACTCGGCCCACAGCGGGCGCACCACCTGGCGGCCCAGCTCGGCCCCCACCGCCTCTTCCATGGGGTCGGTCGCCTGCTCCAGGGCGCGGACGATGCGCACGATCTCCCCCACCGTGATGCGGCGGCGTTCACGCGCCAGGCGATAGCCGCCGCGCGGCCCGCGCACGCCGGCCAGGATGCCCGCGCGCACCAGCGCCTGCAGCACCTGTTCCAGGTACCGTTTGGGGATGCCCTGGCGGCCCGTGATCTCCCCCGACTGCACAGGTTCGGAACCCGCGTTGTAGGCGATGTCCAGCACCACCTCGATGGCGAACATCAGCTTCTTGGAAATCCGCAGCATCCCTTCCCCCATTTTCTTCACACCTTGCTGGCGGCGACGCCGGTGGAGCCGAACCCGCCGGCGCCACGCGCGGTCTCATCCAGGCTGGTCACTTCGTTCCACTGCACCCGCTCATGACGGGCCACCACCATCTGGGCGATGCGCATGCCGCGCTCCACCGTGAAGGGCTGGTCGCCGAAGTTCACCAGGATCACGCCCACCTCACCGCGATAGTCGGCATCGATGGTGCCGGGCGCGTTCAGCACCGTGACGCCGCTTTTCAGCGCCAGGCCGGACCGCGGGCGCACCTGCGCCTCGAACCCCACCGGCAGGGAAATGGCCAGGCCCGTGGGCACCAGGGCGCGGCCCAGGGGCGGGATCACCACCGGGGCCGACACCGCCGCCTGCAAGTCCAGGCCGGCGGCCTGGGCGGTGGCATAGGCGGGCAGGTCCAAGTCCTGGGCGTGGGCCAGGCGGGTGACGGCGACGGTAACGGGTTCGGTCATCAAACAGCTTTCGGATCAGATGTGAAAATATCGGCGATGGCCTGCGCCAGGCGCTGGGCCACCGCAATCTTGCTCAAACGCGGCCATGTCTCGGCCTCAGCCCCCCGGCGCAACAGGTGCACCTGGTTGTCGTCGCCGCCAAAGGTGCCGCTGCCCGTGGCCACGTCATTGGCCACGATCCAGTCGCAGCCTTTGCGGTCCAGCTTGGACGCTGCATAGGCCAGCACGTCGCGCGTCTCGGCGGCGAAACCCACCACCAGGCGCGGGCGATCGGGACCCGGCCGGGACAGGGTGGCCAGGATGTCGGGGTTTTCGGCCAGCGCCAGGGTGGGCGGACCATCGGCGCCCTTCTTCACCTTGTCGCCGGCGGCGTTGGCCACCCGCCAGTCGGCCACGGCGGCGGCGCAGACGGCGATGTCGGCGGGAAGTGCCGCTTGGCTTGCCGCCAGCATCTGTTCCGCCGTCTCCACCCGCACCACACGCACGCCCATTGGGTCGGCCAGGGTGACGGGGCCGCTGACCAGGGTCACATCGGCGCCCAGGGCCGCCAGGGCCGCCGCCACGGCGTGGCCCTGCTTGCCGGAGGAGCGGTTGGCGATGTAGCGCACCGGGTCGATGGGTTCATGCGTCGGGCCGCTGGTCACCACGGCGCGGCGGCCCGCCAAAGGCTTCGGCCCCGCCTGTTCGGCGAAAAAGCCGGCGATGGCGGCCAGGATGTCGGCCGGTTCCACCATGCGGCCCGACCCGACCTCGCCACAGGCCATGTCGCCGGCGGCGGGCCCCAGGCGGCGGATGCCCCGGCCTTCCAGCGTGCGCACGTTGGCCTGTGTGGCGGGATTGGTCCACATCATCACGTTCATGGCCGGCACCACCATCACCGGCTTGTCGGTAGCCAGCAGGGCGGTGGTCGCCAGATCGTTGGCCATGCCGGCGGCCATGCGGGCCAGGATGTCGGCGCTGGCGGGGGCCACCACCACCAGGTCGGCCTCACGCGACAGGCGGATGTGCCCCATCTCCGACTCGTCGGTCAGGGAGAACAGGTCGGTGTAGACCTTGTCCTCCGACAGGGCCTGGACCGCCAGTGGTGTGACGAACTGCGCCCCCGCCGCCGTCAGCACGGTACGCACGCGGGTTCCCCGCTCCTTCAAACGCCGGATCAGTTCCAGGCATTTGTAGGCCGCGATGCCGCCGGAAATGATCAGCAGCACCCGCTTGCCGGCAAGGGCGCTGAAGTCCGTCTGGGCGGGGTGGAAATCGGTCAAGGGGGCACCTGTCACCCGGGGAAAACCCGCCGCCCCAGCCCCATCCCGGCATTTAGCAGATTCTGCGAATCCGCCATGCCCGGGAAAGCACCATGGTGCGGTGTGAAATCAATAAATATGGGCTCGCCCCGGATTGCGCAAGCGACAGTTCGCCCTCGGCAGCCACACCGCCGACCTTGGAAATTCAGGGTTGAAATTTACGGGCGAACGATCCCGGCGGCTGCCCGTGAAGACAGCACGCCGGGATGCTTGAGGATCCTTAAAACCTCAGCCTGCTGTCAGGCCGCGCAACTGGCGAGCGGCCACAGCCAGCATGGCCACGTCCAGGTGGGCCACGCCGCGCAGTTCGGCCAGCAGCGACTGGATACGCTCCACCGGGCCGGCCTTGGACGCCAGCCAGGCGTCGATCAGGGCGGCGGTATCCTCGCCCTCGCCCGCCAGCACGCGGGCCGCCAGACGGCCTTGCAGGCTGTAGAGATCATCGACGATGGCGCCCAGGGCCTGGCGCTGCCAGTGGGTGGTGGTCTTCACCGCCGCCGCCCGACCGCGCAGCCAGTCGAAGCCCAGCCGTTCGCCCAGCGCGAAGTGCACGGCCGCGACCTTTTCCACCGCCCGGTTGGCCTCCACCGCGATCTGGCTGACGTCGGTGGCGGCCGCCAGGGCCGGCAAGGCCGCCACGTGATGGGCCAGTTCCGCCGGCACGCCGGCCTGGATCAGCTCGTCCTTCTTGGCGGCCAGGTCGGCGGCGGCCTCCGACGACAGGATGTCGGCCAGCGCCCGCGACAGCACCTTCACCGCCGGCGCCAGCCGGGCGATGCCGGCCGCCATGTCCAGGGGATGGGCGCTGTTCAGCAGGATCCAGGGTACCGCCCGGCGCAGCAGGGCGCGGGTGGCCAGGCCCATGGTCGTCTGGGTCGCCGCCGGCACCTGGTTGTCCAGGCCGTCGATGGCCTTCCACACGTCCGGCAGGCCATAGGCGTCGCGCACGATGTGATAGGCGCGGGCGACGTCCGCCTCGCCCAGGCCGGTCTGTTCCACCATCTCGGCCACGAAGCTGGGGCCGACACGGTTCACCATGCTGTTGGTGGCCACGGTGGCGATGATCTCACGCCGCAGCTGATGGCCGGCCACCGCCTGCGGGTAGTGTTGCTGAAGGGCGGCGGGGAAATAATCGACCAGGTCGGCCGCCATCTTGGCGTCGTCCGGCAGGTCCGATCCCAGCAGCTTGTCGTACAGATCGATCTTGGAATAGGCCAGCAGCACCGCCGTCTCCGGCCGGGTCAGGCCTTTGCGGGCATGGCCACGTAATGAGATTTCCTCATCCGTCGGCAGGAATTCGATAGTCCGGTTCAGCTTGCCCGCCTTTTCCATCAGGCGGATGAAACGCGCCAGATCGTCCAGCGTGTCGGACGCCACCGCCTCATCGATCGAAAGCGCCTGGGTCTGCTGGTAGTTGTCGGCCAGCACCAAATCGGCCACGTCGTCGGTCATGGTGGCCAGCAGGGCGTCGCGCTGGGGCAGGGTCATGCTGCCCTTGTCCATCACGTCGCGCAGCAGGATCTTGATGTTGACCTCATGGTCCGAGGTGTCGACGCCGGCGGAATTGTCGATGGCGTCGGTGTTGAGCCGCACGCCGGCCGACGCCGCCTCGATACGGCCGCGCTGGGTGAAGCCCAGGTTGGCGCCCTCGCCCACCACCTTGGCGCGGACCTGGCGGCCGTCGATGCGCAGGGCGTCGTTGGCCTTGTCGCCCACCTCGGCGTTGCTCTCGTCATCGGCCTTCACATAGGTGCCGATGCCGCCCAGCCACAGCAGGTCGACCTCCGCCTTCAGGATGGCCTGCATCAGGTCGGCCGGGGTCATGCGTTCCGCCGTCACGCCCAGGGCCGTGCGCACCTCTTCGCTCAGCGGCACCGACTTGGCCCCACGCTCGAAGATGCCGCCGCCCTTGGACAGCTTGGACACGTCATAATCCGCCCAGGAGGAACGCGGCAGGTCGAAGATGCGCTGGCGTTCCTGCCAGCTGGCCGCCGGATCGGGGTTGGGATCCAGGAAGATGTGGCGGTGGTCGAAGGCGGCCAGCAGGCGGATGTGTTTGGACAACAGCATGCCGTTGCCGAACACGTCGCCCGACATGTCGCCCACGCCCACGACGGTGAAGTCTTCGGCCTGGCAGTTGCGGCCCAGTTCGCGGAAATGGCGCTTCACCGACTCCCAGGCGCCGCGCGCCGTGATGCCCATCTTCTTGTGGTCATAACCGGCCGACCCGCCCGACGCGAAGGCATCGTCCAGCCAGAAGCCGTAGTCGCGGCTGACGCCGTTGGCGATGTCGGAGAAGCTGGCCGTGCCCTTGTCGGCCGCCACCACCAGATAGGGGTCATCCCCATCCAGGCGCACCACATCGGCGGGATGCACCACCTGGCCCTTCACCAGATTGTCGGTGATGTCCAGCAGGCCGCGCATCATGGTCTTGTAGCATTCGATGCCTTCGGCCAGCGCCGCCTCACGCCCGGCCGAGGCCGGCGGCGGGTTCTTGACCACGAAGCCGCCCTTGGAGCCCATGGGCACGATGACGGCGTTCTTCACCATCTGCGCCTTGATCAGGCCCAGGATTTCCGTGCGGAAATCCTCCTTGCGGTCGGACCAGCGGATGCCGCCGCGTGCCACCTTGCCGCCACGCAGATGCACCGCCTCCACCCGCGGGCTGTAGACCCAGATTTCCACCAGGGGCCGGGGCAGCGGCAGGTCGTCAATGGCCCGGCTGTCCAGCTTGAACGACAGGTAGGGCTTCGGGTGGCCGTCCGCGCCCTTCTGGAAGAAGTTGGTGCGCAGGGTGACGCGGATCAGGTTCAGCATCCGGCGCAGGATGCGGTCCTCATCCAGGTTGGTGACCTGGTCCAAGGCGTGGTCGATTTCGATCACCAGGCCCGCGCGCTGGCTGTCCACCTTTTCCCGGCCCAGCTTTTCCAGCACGGCCGGATCGTGGGCCAGGTGGAACAGGCGGACCAGCAGCTTGGTGATGCCCACATGGGCCGCCAGCGTGTCCTCGATATAGGATTGCGAGAAGTCAAACCGCGCCTGGCGCAGGTACTTGGCGTAGGCGCGCACCATGGTGACGTCGCGCCAGGCCAGGCCGGCGCCCAGCACCAGCTTGTTGAAGCCGTCGGTCTGCGCCTCGCCCGTCCACACCCGCATGAAGGCGTCCTCGAACGCCCCCTTCACGGTGTCCAGTTCGACGGCCTGGCCGTTGGCCATCTCCATCTCGAAGTCCTGGATCCAGATGGACTTGTCACGGCCGGGCAGCCGCACCTCATACGGGCCGCCCTCGGCCAGGATCTTCAGGCCCAGATCCTCCAGCATGGGCAGGGCCTGCGAAAGCTGCACCGGCGTGCCGTCATGATAGGCCTTGAAGAACAGCTCATGCGGTTCGGCCTCCACCGGGCGGTGCAGGTTCAGCGCGATCCGGCCGGTGGCGGCCACCGCCTCTAGCCGTTCGATGTCCATCACCGCCGTTTCGGGGCTGTAGGTCTCACGATAGCCTTCGGCCAGCGTGCCCTTGCGGTAGCGGCGGGCCAGGCGCAGGCCGGCCTCCTCCCCCTTCGCGTCGATCAGGGCCTGCTGCAGGCGCTCGCCCCAGCCGCGCGACGCCTCGATCAGCGACTCCTCGACGTCGCGGACATCGACGTCGGGCACCTTGCCGGGCGTGGTCTGGATGATGACATGGGCGCGGGCCAGCGCGCTTTCCGACAGCATGACGTGGTACTGCGTCGTCCGGCCTTCGAACGCGCCCTCCAGGATGCCTTGCAGCTTCAGGCGCAGGTCGGTGTCGTAGCGGTCGCGCGGCACATAGATCAGCGCGCTGACGAAACGTTCGAACGGGTCCTTGCGCACGAACAGGGCCACACGCTGGCGGTCCTGCAAATGCAGCACGCCCATGGCGATGTCGAACAGCTCATCATCGCCGGTCTGGAACAGCTCATCGCGCGGATAGCTTTCCAGGATGTGCAGCAGGGCCTTGCCGTCGTGGCTGGACTTGTCGAAACCGGCGCGTTCCAGCGCCCGGTTCACCTTCTGCCGCAGGTAGGGGATTTCGCGGGCGGTGCGGTTATAGGCGACGGAGGTGAACAGGCCGACGAACAGCCGCTCGCCGATCTCCACCCCCTTGTCGTCGAACAGCTTCACCATCACGGCGTCCAGCGGCGCCGGACGGTGGACGGTGCTGTCCTTGTTGGCCTTGGTCACCATGATGGCGCGCGGCTGGCGCACGAAGGCGCGCACGTCGGGCGGCAGCTGGGAGAAATAGCGCAGGCCGTCGAACACCGAAACGTCGTCGTCGCGCAGGATGCCCAGGCCGGCGCCGGCCAGGATGTCCAGCGTGTCCTGCCCGTCCTCCTTGCCGAAGCGGTACTCTCGCACGCCCAGGAAGATGAAATGGTCGTCGTCCATCCAGCGCAGGAAGTCCACGCCCTCCGCCACCTCTTCGGCCGGCAGGGGTTCGGCGGACGTCTGCGCCTCATCGATGGTGTCGGCCACACGGCGGCGCATGTCGGTGAAATCGTCCACCGCGGCGCGTACGTCGGCCAGCACATGGGCCAGGCCGGCGCGCACCTTTTCCACCAGTTCGGGGGCCGTCTGCTGGTCGACCTCGACATGCATGAAGCTTTCGGCCTTGGCATCGGCCGGGGCGGCGTGCGGCTCATACAGCTCCAGCAGGCGGCCGTCGGCGTCGCGCCGGACCTTCACCACCGGGTGGATCACCAGATGCACGGTCAGGCCGTGGCGGTTCAGTTCCGCCGAGACGCTGTCCACCAGGAAGGGCATGTCGTCGTTGACGATCTGCACCACGGTGTGGGGGGCATGCCAGCCGTCCTGTTCCACCTTCGGGTTGCAGACACGGACCTGGGCGGCGCCATGCTTGCGGCTGGCGCCGAACTGCCACATGGCCAATGCGGCGCCATACAGCTCGTCGCTGCTGCTGCGCAGGATGTCGTCGGGGGGTACGTTGGCGTAGAACTGCCGTACGAAGCGCTCGGCGGGGCCGGCCTTTTCGCGGGAAAGGCGGTCGCGCACCTTGGCGGCGATCTGTTCGGTCAGTTCGGATTTGCGCTGTTCAGATTTGAGCGCCATGGGTCACTTCTCCCGAAGTCGGACCGTCTCACGGGAACGGGCGGCCCGTTAATTCGCGGGGCATACCATAGGCGGAAGGCCCGTGGTGGCGAAGGGGCATCCCGCCGCCCAAGACAATAAGAAGATTGTCGTCTTTTAACAGGGGTCGGTGAACTTTCTCTTGCTGTCAAAAGCGTCCCGGACAACACATTCTGTCGCGCCCCGGGACAGCCCTTCGGCCATCCCCCGGAAAACGTGCCTTTAAAACAGATTTGGCGGGAGACTCGTGACCAGCGACCGGCAGCCCAGCACCCCATTCGCCGCCGACGCGCCAGCCCCGGCCGAACGCGCGTCGATCGGCCTGACCGCCGTCATCGTGGCGGTGACGCGCGAGGTGCCGCGCGTGCTGGTGGTGCGCCGGCTGACCCACGACCTGGCGACACCGCAGCAGCAGGCCAGCGGCGACTGGGACGCCCTGCCCTTCGGCCCCTTCGCGCCCGAACGCCACCGCACCCTGGAACAGGGCCTGCGCCGCTGGGTGACGGAACTGACGGGCCTGCCGCTGGGCTATGTGGAACAGCTGTACACCTTCGGCGACCGTTACCGTGACCTGCGCGAGGTCGATGGCGACGCCCGCGTGGTGTCGGTGGGCTATATCGCGTTGACGCGCGAGGCACCGCTGTCGGGCTCCGGTGCCGCCGAATGGCACGACTGGTACAGCTATTTCCCGTGGGAGGATTGGCGCGACGGCCGGCCACCGATGATCGCCCGTACCCTGCTGCCGGCGCTGGAACGCTGGGCCACGCATGACCCGGACCTGGCGGCGGAACGGCGCGACCGGGTGCACACCACCTTCGCCCCCGATGACGACGCCTGGGATTACGAGCGCGTGCTGGAACGTTACGAGTTGCTGTATGAGGCGGGTCTGGTGGCGGAGGCGCCGCGCGACCGCGCCGTGCTGGCCCGGCTGGCGCAGAACGGCAAGCTGCCGCCCGACGTGGCGGTCCTGTGGTCCGGCCCGGTGCAGCCCGAGGCGCAGGCCGCCACCGGCATCCCCATGGCGCAGGACAACCGCCGCATCCTGGCGGCGGCGTTCGGCCGGGTGCGGGGCAAGCTGAAATACCGGCCGGTGGTGTTCGACCTGCTGCCGCCGCAGTTCACCCTGTTCCAGTTGCAGCGCCTGGTGGAGGCGCTGTCGGGCATACGCCTGCACAAGCAGAACTTCCGCCGCTTGCTGATCGCCGGCGGCCTGGTGGAGGCGACCGGCGCCCTGGAAGTGCGCACCGGCGGCCGCCCCGCCGAACTCTACCGCTTCCGCCGCGAAATCCTGCGCGAACGCGCCGCCGCCGGTGTGGGTTTGCCGACTATTCGGATTACTGAGTGATGCGCGCGCCCTCAATCGCCGGGCGCCGGCATCCGCCGGCTTGGCTATCCTCCCTTTTCAGTCCGCTCCGCTCCCCGAAAAGGTCCGGCGGCCGCGGTCGCGGCCTAGCCCAGTTCCAGGCGGAACTGAGCCTCATGAGCGCCTTTATCCAAACCCGTGCCAGATAATGCTTCCGGAGCGCAGCGACTAGGACGCGACCGCGTCCGCCGGAAGTTTCCGGGGAGCGGAGCGGACTGGAAACTGAGGACAAGGCAAGCGGCCGGATGGCCGCGCCCGCCGTCTGAGGGAACTACTCTAAATAAGCATCCACTTCCGCCGCCGCCCGGTCCAGCGGCCAGTCCAGGCGGTCGATGATCTGTTCGATGGCGGTGTCGGCGTCCAGCGTCCGGCGGCCCAGCCGGTCCAGGATGTCGTTCAGCACGTTCTCCTCCGCCACCGTGGCCGGGGCGTAGGACTTCAGGATCTCAAGCGCCTTGCTCATGGGACTGCCGGACTCGCTTATGAATTGTGCAACGGGGCGTGGTTATAACACGCCCCGTGCCGCACCGACACCCGCCCTGGCCTCAAGGGCGACGGAAACGCGCCGCGACCTCCAGATGGGGTGACCACAGGAACTGGTCCACCGGCACCACCCGTTCCAGGACATAGCCGCCGCCCAGCAAAAGGGCGGCGTCACGGGCGAAACTGACCGGGTTGCAGGAGATGGCGACCACCACCGGCACGGAAGACGCCGCCAGCGCCGTCGCCTGCGAGATGGCCCCGGCGCGCGGCGGATCGAACACCACCGCCTGGTAGGCCGACAGCTCGGCCGGCGACAGCGGTTCCTTGAACAGGTCGCGGCGTTCCACGGTGACGGGATGGGCACCGGAGGGCAGCCGGGCCGCCGCCTCCAGCGCGGTGATGGCCACACCGTCGCTTTCCACCGCGTGCACCGGCGCCAGGGTGGACAGCGGGAAGGTCAGGGTGCCGCTGCCGGCGAACAGGTCGGCGATACGGGCCGCCCCTTCAGCACCCGCCAGCGCCTCCGCCACCAACGCCGCCTCACCCTCGGCACTGGCTTGCAGGAAAGAGCCCGGGGCCGGCGACACGGCCACGGGGCCGAAACGCACCACGCCGGTGCGGGTCAGGGCAATGGGTTCCACCGGCGCGCCCGGCCGCTTGGACCAGGTCAGGCGGGCCAGGTCGTGTTCCTGGGCGAAGGCGCCCAGCTTTTCCAGGGCGGCGAAATCGGGCTGGGGCAGCCCCATCAGCACCACGTCCGGCCCGTCGTCCAGCAGGGTCAGCGCCACGTCCAGCGTGTGCTCATCCGGCAGCAGGTCCAGCAGCAGGGCGCGCAAGGGCGCCACCAGGTCCATCAGCCGGGGGGCCAGCACGGCGCATTCGGCGATGTCCACCAGCCGGTGGCTGGCGCGTTCATTGAAGCCCAGCCACATGCGCCGGCCCCGGCGGGCGCCGGCCAGCACGGCGCGGCGGCGGGCATGTGCCGGCGTGCGGGCCAGCGGGGCCATGGGCACGTCGGTGATGCCGGCGCGCGACAGGGCGTAACGCAATTGTTCCACCTTCCAGGCGCCGTAGGTGTCGGCGTCCAGATGTTGCAGGGTGCAGCCGCCGCACAGGCCGAAATGGCGGCAGGCCGGGTCGGCCCGGCCCGGCCCCTCGGCCAGCAGGGACACGGGCTCGGTCAGCCAACCCTCGCCGCGCGGCTGGGTCAGGCGGACCATCAGCCGGTCGCCGGCCAGGGTCTGGGGCACGAACAGGCGATGGCCCTGCCAATGGGCGACGCCGTCGCCCAACGCGCCCACGCTTTCCACCTCGATCTCGACCGGGCCGCTGGTGGGTGGTTCCACCGGCGGCTGGTAGGGCCGCGCCGGCGGGCGCTTGGTCTGGTGGCGACCGGCACTGCCGGGGCGGCCGGCGCCGGGCTTGTTGGGGGGACGACGGTTCACAGCCAGCCCTCCAGCGCGGTGCGCAAATTGTCCGGCAGTGGCGCCGGCCGGCGGGTGGCGACGTCCATCAGGACCGAGACGCAATGGCTGGTGGCGTGGCAGCGGTCGCCCACGAACAGGGCAGCCCCGGTGGTCCAGGAGGTGCGGCCCAACCGGATCAGGCGGGTGCCCACCCGCACGTCGTTGGGGTAGGTGATCTCCGCCAGATAGTCGATGGTGATCTTGCGCATCACCACGGCATAGCCGGGGAAGGATGTGGCCTGGCGCAAGTCGCGGTGCAGAGCCACGCGACCCGATTCGAAATAGACCCCGAAGGCGTTGTTGTTGACGTGGCCCACCGGGTCCAGGTCATTGAAACGCACATGCTCATCCGCCCAGAAGCGGTAACTGGCGGGGGCGGCCAAGTCGAAAGGCGGTTCGCCATCCGGGGCGGCGGCCGGCGGCGGAAACGGGGAAGGGACGGACACGGGCGTTAAGTTCCTGTGACGGGATGCGGCTTGCCCCAGGGATTAGGGGGTGTGGGGCCCCTTTGGCAAGCCGGGCGGCGTGACTGGCGCCCAGGAAGGATGCTATAGCTGCCCCGCATCAGCCCTATATCAATCCCTTTAGCACTAAAAAGGTCTGCCATGAGCGACACCAACAACTCCACCGCGGAAGCCCTTTTCGAGAAGGCCCTGTCCATCGCGGAAAAGCACCTTGAGGCGGCGCTGAAGGAGGCCGGCCCCCTGGCCGCCTACGTGTCGGTCGCCATGATCGAGGTTGCCGTCAACCAGGCCGTGGAAGAGACCACCCACCAGGACGTGGTCGACATGCTGCACGACCTGGCCGCCCAGATCGAGCAGGACGCCGACGAAGAAGAAGAGTAAGCGCGTCCGTTGTCCGTCAGGACGCGGCTTGAATCCACAGGGGCCGTCGGCACCGTCCGACCCGATCCCGGGGGCGACCTTGGGACCGGGGCAGGAGCGCTTGCCGGCGGCCTTTGTTTTTGGCGGAAGACGCCTGCCCCTTAGGGGCACCCCTAGCAGCTTAATTCTTCTTTTGCGCATATAAAATAAGCAAATGCGCGGATCATTGCCGACAAACGCGCCGGTTCCATCCAATCATTTCCGATATAGCCTTGAAAATATTAAGATCGCGACGACAAACCGATCCATCTGCTGCTTATATTTTCAGCATCCCTCGAATCTCTGAACAAGAATCCTGCGCAATCAGATCAAAATTTGGGCAAGCCCTGACGAAGGCGTGGATGCCGGGAACACCGGAACGCCTGCCCGCGTACCGGACGGCATGGATTTTGAAGAGGCGGCGGGTTTGCCGGGGGCTGGTTTCCTTGTTTTCGGGGGGTGCCTGGGCCTGGGCTGGGATGACTGGGAATGGGGAGCGGCATGAACCGTTTGTTTGGGAAGCGCCGAATGGGCGCGTTGGGGATGGGGGCGCTGGGCATGGCGGCGGGGCTGATGCCCGCGCTGGCCTTCGCGCAGGACGCGGCCGCACCGGCCGCCGCGGCGCCGACGATCAGCGGCGGCGACACCGCCTGGATGCTGATGTCCACCGCCCTGGTCCTGATGATGACCATCCCCGGCCTGGCGCTGTTCTACGGCGGCATGGTGCGCAAGTTCAACGTGCTGGCCATGGTGATGCAGAGCTTCACCATCACCTGCCTGATCACCGTGCTGTGGGCCCTGATCGGCTATAGCCTGGCCTTCACGGCGGCCAGCGACGCGGCCGACGCCAAGGAATTCATCGGCGGCTTCAGCCGCATCCTGCTGGCCGGCATGGACCCGGCCGGCACGCACGCCCTGGCCCCGACGATCCCGGAGCCGGTGTTCATGATGTACCAGATGACCTTCGCGATCATCACGCCGGCGCTGATCACCGGCGCCTTCGCCGATCGCATGAAGTTCTCGTCCATGCTGGTGTTCATCACCCTGTGGTCGCTGCTGGTCTACGCCCCCATCGCCCACACCGTGTGGCACCCCAACGGCTTCATGGCCAAGCTGGGCGTGCTGGACTTCGCCGGCGGCACCGTGGTGCACATCAACGCCGGTGTCGCCGGCCTGGTGGCCTGCCTGGTCATCGGCAAGCGCAAGGGCTATCCCAACGCCGATTTCAGCCCGCACAACCTGGTGCTGAGCCTGATCGGCGCCTCCTTGCTGTGGGTGGGCTGGTTCGGCTTCAACGCCGGTTCCGCCCTGACCGCCGGCCCGCGCGCCGGCATGGCGATGACGGTCACGCAGGTCGCCACCGGTGCGGCCGCCCTGGCCTGGGTGTTCGTGGAATGGGCCCTGAAGGGCAAGCCGTCGGTGCTGGGCATCATTTCCGGCGCCGTCGCCGGCCTGGTGGCCATCACCCCGGCGGCCGGCTTCGTCGATACCGTGGGCGCCTTCGCCATCGGCATCGCGGCCGGCATCATCTGCTTCTTCACCGCCACCTCGATGAAGCGCGCCTTCGGATATGACGACAGCCTGGACGCCTTCGGCGTGCACGGCATCGGCGGCATCGTCGGCGCCCTCCTGACCGGCGTCTTCGCCAAGATCGGCATCGCCAACAGCGAAGGCGCCTTCGCCAGCGCCCTGAAGGACGACCCGACCACCAAGCTGGGCCTGATCGAGGGCAACGTCCACCAGGTGCTGACCCAGATCGAGGGCGTGGCCTTCACCGTCGTCTGGTGCGCCGTCATCACCTTCGTGCTGCTGAAGATCATCGACCTGGTGATCGGCCTGCGCGTGGACGAGGACATCGAGCGCGACGGCCTGGACATCGCCCTGCACGGCGAGTCCATCCACTGAGGATGGTCGCTTAACGCAAAGGGCCGGCGTCCCCAGCGGATGCCGGCCTTTTTATTGCCTGGTCACCGGATGAGCCGGGGGAAGTCCCGCGCCCCATGAAGCACGCGCAGTACCTGTCGCGTGCTCGGGTTGTAGACAACCACGAACGGGGCCTCGTTCAGGAAAAGCCTCAAGCGGCGGGATGTCACGTCGTGGCGGCTATGCCCCAAGGCCGTTCCATCCGCGACTGAATGACATCTTGAGAATAGACGGTTACGCGTCTGAAAAGCCGTTTGAGCGCCCCACTCGGCCCAACTGTTTCCCAAGATCCGGATAAGATCCTGGGCCGCGCGGCTGGATAGATTGTCAGGCAGGTCAGCCAGTAGGTCGGATAGGCGCATCACGGGCCAGGCGTCGGCCCTTCTTCAGCCAGATCGTCTTCCAGCCCCCATTCCCGGGCCAGTTCCCGCAACATGGCGGCGAACTGGGCGGGCGGAACCGGACCATCGCGTTCAAGTTCCGCCTCGGCGGCATCCAGCGACGCCGCCAGTTCTTCGGCCTGGCGGCGGAATTCCTCATCCTGCTCAGGATGAGGCGGGTCGGAGCGGCGGGATGGGATCTTGCTCATCATGGAAATCCTTCCTGACGACCTCAGGATACCATCATCTGGGCATTCCACAAACCGCCGGCCAGCCCCCTTACCCCACCGCCACCGCGGTCGGGCGGATTTCGCCGACGGTGTCGCCGCGCCGGCTGGTGATCGGGGCCACGGCCAGATGGCCGACACCGTCCCACACCGTGTCGGGCAGGACGCCCAGGCGCTTCAGCACCGCCGCCATGGCGGGACCGGAGGCGCGCGGCGCCCCGTCCTCGATCTTCAGGGCGATGCCCAGGCCGTGTTCCGGCAGCACGGCGCAACACACGCCCTCCGCCCCCGACTTCAGCAGCACGCGGGATTCCGCCGCGCGCATGAAGTCGGTGTCGAAGTTGCCGGTGCCGCCCACCAGTTCGGGGTGGGCTCCCCAAGCCCGGCGCAGGCGCGTCACAGCCTCCGCCCGGCGGTCGGGCAGGCAATCGGGATCGGCCAGGCGGGCCATGCCCAGGGCCAAGGCCCCCAGCGGCAGGCCGATGGTGGGGATGGAACAGCCGTCCACGCCCCAGGGCGCGCGACTGAGATCCTGGCCCGTCACCTGTTCGATGACGCCCAGGATGCGCTGCTGCACCGGGTGCTGGTAGCGGACATAACCCACCAGCTTCTCGCCCTTGTGCTTGGCCACCGCCAGGAAACCGGTGTGCTTGCCGGAACAGTTGTTGTGCAGGGCCGTGGGCTTTTCCCCCGTCGCCAGCAGGGCGGCGGCGGTGGGCTCATGCGTGGGCAGGTGGGAACCACATTCCAGATCGGCCACCGATAGGCCCAGCCGGTCCAGCCAGGCGGCCACGCGGGTGGTGTGCATCGCCTCCCCCTGGTGGGAGGCGCAGGCCAGCGCCAGTTCCTCATCCGTGACGGCGAAGGCGTCGGCCGCCCCGCTTTCGATCAGGGGGATGGCCTGCAAGGCCTTGTTGGAGGAGCGGGGGTAGACCAGCCCGTCCATGTCGCCCCAATGCGCCACTACCCGGGCGTCGGCATCGACCACCACCACCCGGCCGCGATGGCGGGATTCCACCATGGAACCGCGCGTCACCTCCACCAGGATGGGCGCGTCCGACCGGTCGGGAATGTCCACCTGGCGCACGGTGGGCGCCGGTTCAGCACCATGGCCGCCGCAGCAGCCATCCTGGTGGTCATGGCCGTCGTGGGAATGATCGTCGGTGTGGTCGTGCATGGCCGGCCGCTTCGCCTTCAGGGGAATGTGAAAGGGGTTTCAGATCGCCTGCGTTCTCCCCCGGGCGGGGCATGACTGCAATCCTGATTCCCGGGGGGCTGGAACCTTGCCCAAGCGGCTTGGCTTGTGCAAGGTGCGCGACATGCGTGGATATTTCGCCCTGGGCGCCGAGGGGATCAGCAAGTCGGGCAATATCGGGACCATCATGCGCTCCGGCCATGCGTTCGGGGCGAGCTTCGTGTTCACCGTGAACGCGGCGCTGGACCTGGATGAGGTCAACCGGGTGGACACATCCGGCGGCCAGGACCATGTCCCCCTCTACACCTACCCCAACGTCGCGGCGATGGCGCTGCCCGAGGGCTGCACCCTGGTGGGTGTGGAACTGACGGACGACGCGGTGGATCTGCCCAGCTTCCGCCACCCCCTGCGGGCGGCCTATGTGCTGGGGCCGGAGCGCGGCAGTTTGTCGCCGGCCATGCAGGCGCGCTGCGACCACATCATCAAAATCCCCACCAAGTTCTGCGTCAACGTGGCCGTGGCCGCCGCCATCGTCATGTACGACCGCATGATCTCGCTTGGCCGTTTTGCTGAGCGTCCGGTGCGTGTCGGCGGCCCGGCGGGCCCGGCGCCCACCCATGTCCATGGCCGGCAGAAGGTCCGCAACGTGGACAGCAAGCGCATGCGCCCCCTGCTGGGCGACTGGCAAGAATAGTGGCGGGCGGGCCTGGGAATAACCCACGGACTTGCCTATCTTAATTTGGACAGGGCCTTTGCCCGCCACCGCCCACCACCGTCCCGGCCCACGCGCCCGAAGCGCGGGCCCCGGGGCACCGTCCATCGCGGTCGCGGATTCCTTCAACGTCCGGCGCCATGGCGTCGGCAATCGCAGGAGACCGATGCCATGCCGATCCACCGCCCCTACACCCGCCTCCATGCGGCGCTGCCGGTCCTGGGCCTTGCCCTGGGGCTGGGCGTCGCCGTGCCCGGTTGGGCCCAGACCACCACGGCCCAGCCCGCGGCCACCACCGAGACGCAGACGATCACCACCCAGGGCCCGCGCGGCCCCACGACCCGGCAGGAGGAGGTGATCATCACCCCCCGCTCCTACCCCAGCTTTGAAGAGAACGACGCCTTCCACCGGGCGGAGTATGAGCGGTTGAGCCTGATGTTCCAGAAGCCCAACACCCTGAACGTCCGGGCAGAGACCCTGATGGACGTGCCCAACGGCAAGATGCCGCAGGACCGCTCGGCCCTGCGCGCCATCATCAACGACCCGGACACCCCGCACCTGCAGCAGGTGCTGGACCCGGATACGCGCTGACCCGATCAGCACAGTGGTAACGAAAACGGCCCCCGCCCGGATGACACCGGATCGGGGGCCGTCTCGTTTCGCGTATCTGGCCTCATGCCGGTATAGGCCCCGACCGGGGCCGCCGGAGGTTTCCGGGAAGCCGTAGGCGGACTGGAAACCGAGGATCAGGCAAGGGCGCGGACGCGCCCGCCCGCCGCCTGAGGGCGGATTCGAAAGATCAGTCGTTCCGGATCTGCATGAAGGCGATGGGGTTCAGGTCCCAGGGGAAATGGATCCAGGTGTCCTGCGACACTTCCGTGATGAAGGTGTCCACCAGGGGGCGGCCGGCCGGCTTGGCATAGATGGTGGCGAAATGCGCCTTGGGCAGCAGCTTGCGCACGATGGCGGCCGTCTTGCCGGTGTCCACCAGGTCGTCGATCATCAGCCAGCCCTCGCCCTCGTCCTCGACCGCCACCGGCATCTTCAGCTGCTGCGCCGTGCGCTGGTTCTGATGGTCGTAGCTGGAGATGCAGAGGGTATCGATCAGGCGGATGTTCAGCTCACGCGCCAGGATGGCGGCCGGTACCAGGCCGCCGCGGGTGATGGCGACGATGCCCTTCCACGGCCCACGGTCGCTGAGGCGCCAGGCCAGCGCCTTGGCGTGACGATGCAGTTCTTCCCAGGTCACGGGAAAGTTCTTGGCGGTATCGGCGTGCTGGGACATGGGGGCGGCGCTCCGCAAAACGGGTCGAATATTCACATCAATGTGGAAGAAACCGTAGATAGCCCATCCCCCGGGCCTGGACAATGCGTCCCGTGCGCATTCCCGGTACGGCGGCCCCGCCGGGGTCGGGGGTCCCTTCGGGCAAAAAACATCAAACGTCACACCGATGAAAAAAAGCTATTGCATTCCCCCCGATCGTCCTTTAGAAGCACCCACCTCACCGGTTGACGCCGGTGAGACGAAAAAGCGCCCGTAGCTCAATTGGATAGAGCACCAGACTACGAATCTGGGGGTTGGAGGTTCGAGTCCTTCCGGGCGCGCCATTCGCACCAAGTCGTCAGCGAATGAAGTTTCAGGCCGTTGAGTAATCCGGCCCAATCCCCCAGACAGCACATCGTCGATTAGTTACCCCCACGCTGGGTCATATGATTTCCCGCGTATGTTTTCGCCGTACCATCCCGGCTTTATCGCCCGCATGGGGTCGGCCGGGACGGTGGGCGACGTTTCTTCTTCAGCCGGCGACCGGCACCCAAGGAAAATCCGGGTAGAATTCCGCCATCAGGCGGTCGGTGTAAGCCAGCAGGTTGGGATACCCCAAGGCCTGGCGCCGCACGCCGCTGTCGAAGAACGGCGTCAGCAGGCCGGCCAGCACGCCCAGGGCGGTGGCATCCACGGCACTGGCCTTATCCCCCATGAAATAGGGTCGGTCGCCCAGCAGCAGCGACAGCGCGGAGAGGGAGCGGTCACACAGGGCCGCCACCTCCGCCGCCGTGTGCCGCGCGGGCCCGGCGGCGCGCACGTTCTGCGCGACCCGGTCCCGCGCCGCCTGGCGGACACCGTCCCGCGCCGCCTCCGGCACCCGGTCGAAGAACTGGGCGGGGCCCTTGGCGAAATTCTCCGGGATCAGCCAACGGCCGTAGACCACGCACCAGTAGAGCTGGTTTTCCAGCAGCCGTTCCAGTGCCCAGGACTGCGCCCGCTGTTCAGGCGTCAGCCCGGCATCCAGGTCGATGCCGTAGGTCCCCTCCAGATGCGCGCGGATGAAGGTGGTGTCGCCCACCCGCTGGCCATCGTCATCGATGAAGGGCAACTGGCCCTTGGGGCCCTGGTCGGGCATGGCCTGGGCCTTCACATAGGGCAGGCCCGCCATCTTCAGCTGCACCTCCGCCTTGATGGCGAAGGGGCTGGCGTCGGGCAGGCCGAACAGGCTGCCGCCGCCGAACAGGGTGATGGGCTGGGCGGGAAGGCCGGGGGGAAGGCCGGGGGGAAGGGCTGTGGGGGCGTTCATGGCGGCGTCTCTCTGAGGACAGTTGGCGATGGCCCCTGTCTACTGCCATCCTGCTGCCAACATGCTGTCAGCAGCAGACATCCAGGATGGCCCCATGAGACGCGCCGACCGCCTGTTCCAGATCATCCAGATCCTGCGCCGCACGCGCTTCCCCCTGACGGCCGACGCCCTGGCGGCGGAACTGGAGACATCGAAACGCACCGTCTATCGCGATGTCGCCGACCTGATGGCCCAGCGCGTGCCCATCCGGGGGGAGGCGGGCATCGGCTATGTGCTGGAGGACGGCTACGACCTGCCGCCCCTGATGCTGACGCCCGATGAGATCGAGGCCGCGGTGCTGGGCGCCCAATGGGTGGCGGAACGGGGCGACCCGGCCCTGGCCCGCGCCGCCCAGGACTTGATCGCCAAGATCGCGGCCACCGTGCCGGATCGCCTGCGCCCCTATGTGCTGGAGCCGGCCGTGCGCGTGCCCATGGCTTTACCGGGCCAGAACCCGCGCGAGACGCCGGCACATGCCCTGGACCTGGCCCGCACCCGCGCCTGGATCCACGCCGGCCGCAAGATCGCGCTGCGCTACACCGATGAGGGCGGGCGGGACAGCCGCCGCGTCATCTGGCCCGTCACCATCGCCTATTTCCACACCGCGCGCCTGCTGGCGGGCTGGTGCGAGTTGCGCCAGGACTTCCGCCATTTCCGCACCGACCGGGTGGTGGCCGCCGATTTCCTGGACGAGCGTTATCCCGAACAGCCGATCGCCCTGCGCGGGCGCTGGCTGAAGCAACTGAAGCGCCGCCGGCAGGAGGAATTGGGCTTCGCCCGCGATAATTAATACGCATATCTTATTATAATACCCCATATAACGGTGAATACGGCCGTTGACTCTCCATAAATGATAAGTCATAGCTTCTTATATGGAGACACACGGCGACATATTCGAGGCGGCGCTGGAGACGGCGCGCCACCTGCACCGCAGCACCACCGCCCTGTCGCGGCGTCTGCTGACGGCACGGCCGGCGGAAGGCCTGAGCACCACCAAGCTGGGCGTGCTGGGCCGGCTGTACCGGGAGGGGCCGGCCACGGCCACGGCGCTGGCGGCGTATCTGCGCATCCAGCCGCAATCGCTGACCCGCCTGCTGGCGGACCTGGAAAGCCAGGACCTGATCCTCCGGCGCCCGGACGCGGTGGACCGCCGCCAGGTACGGATCGAGATCACCGACGCCGGCAACCGCCTGCTGATCGGCGACGTGCAGGACCGCCGCACCGCCCTGGCCCGCGCCATGGTCGCTACGCTGACGCCGACGGAGCGCGATTTGCTGCGCCTGGCCGCCCGGCTGATGGACCGCCTGGCCGACGCCCCCCTGCTGACATCCGACACGCCCCCAAGCGAGGAACAGGACGAATGATGCGCCGCGACACCCTGGCGGCGGCAACCGCCGCCCTGATACTCGCCACCGGCATGCCCGCCGGGGCCCAGAGCTTCAACCCCGGCGGCCCCGACGCCGCGGCCTATGGCCAGGCGGAGGGCTATCCCGCCGGTACCGGCGACAATTGGTTTGAGAAGGGCCACATGGTCTGGGGCTACAGCCATTATGACAGCGTGGCCAAGACCCGCACCCTGCCGGCGGCGGCCCGGCCCTGGACCTTCAAGCGGGCGGCGGAGCCGGTGGTCCACTACGTCCCCGACATCCTGCATGTGAAGGACGGGCCGGTGCTGGGCCTGGACGACTACATGGCGCGGGTGCCGGCCACCGGCCTGCTGATCCTGAAGGACGACACCATCCTGGTGGAGCGCTACCAGTATGGCCGCACCGACAAGGACCGTTTCCTGTCGCAATCCATGGCCAAGACCCTGGTCAGCCTATTGCTGGGGCAGGCCATCGCCGACGGCCGGGTCAAGGGCATCGGCGACACGGCGGAAACCTACGTGCCCACCCTGAAGGGCAGCCCCTATGGCCAGACGCCGCTGAAGGCCCTGTTGCAGATGTCGTCCGGCGTGGCGTTCGAGGAAGCCCCCCACGACCTGTTCCACGACCTCCACAGCGGCGTGGACGCCGGCACGGCCCTGGCCAAGTACACCCAGCGCACCGAGGCGGCCGGCGCCAAGTTCCGCTATTCCTGCGGCGACAGTGAGACACTGGCCACCGTGGTGCACCACGCCACCGGCCGGTCCCTGTCCGACGACCTGGCCGCCACGGTGTGGCAACCCATGGGGGCGGAGGCCGAGGCGCGGTGGGAGGTGGACGCCAGCGGGCAGGAGATCGGCTGTTCCGGCTTCAACGCCACCCTGCGGGATTACGGCCGGCTGGGCCGCCTGCTGGCCCGTGACGGCGACTGGGACGGCAAGCAGTTGCTGCCCAAGGACTGGCTGCTGGCCATGACCACCCTGGACCCGGCCGATGCCCAGGTGGCACCAGGCACGGCGGCGCACTTCTACGGCTACGGCTATCAGGTCTGGGTGATGCCGCCCAAGGCCAGCCCGGACGGGCGGCGCCTGTTCGCCCTGCTGGGGGCGGAGGGGCAATACATCTTCGTCGATCCCAAGACCAGGCTGGTCATGGTCCAGACCTCGGTCAAGACCGACAACCAGCCGCTGACCACGCCGCGTTCGGAAACCCTGGCCCTGTGGCTGGCGGTCATCCGCGAACTGGACCGGTAGGTTTGTTCCAACGCCCTCAATCGCCGGGCGCCGACATCCGCCGGCTTGGGCTTCCTCAGTTTTCAGTCCGCTACGCTCCCCAAAAACTTCCGGCGGCTGCGGTCGCAACCTACGGTGGTGGCTTTACTCCTCGTCGTCGGTGACGCCCACCGCCTCACCCCTGAGGCGGCTGGGCAGCAGGTCGCCGGAGCGTTCCAGCACCGGATAGGCCGCGGCCTCCACCAAATGGGTGTTCACCCGCTTCAGGTCGCGCAGCAGATCCAGATGCAGGGCGCTGGTCTCGGCCGATTCCACCCGGCCGGTGCTGAGGCGGGCGAAGTGGGCGATGGTGGCCGCGTTCTCGCGACGGCGGAACACCTCCTTCTCGCGGGCCAGCAGGCGGGCGGCGCGGGCGTCACCGGTCATGAACAACGACCCGGCCGTGTGCAGATTGACGATCAGGGTGTCGACCAAATCCAGCAGGTCCCGCCGTCCTTCGGCGGAAAAAGCCAGGCCGCGCTTCAACCGCTTGCGCGCCAGGCCCATCAGGTTGCGGTCCACCACGTCGCCCGCATGTTCCATGTTCATGGCGAAGGTCAGGATTTCCAGCGCGCGCCGCTGGTCCCCGTCCGACAGGGCGTCAGTGTCCAGGGCGGAGAGATAGGCCTTGATGGCGGCGTTCAGCCGGTCCAGCACGTCGTCCATGCGTTTGGTCTCGGCCATGCGGCGGCGGTCGCCATCGTCCAGCGCGTCGCGCAGGCCCTGCATCATGCCCTCCAGCACATCGATCAGGCGCAGGGCCTCGCGCGCGGCGTTGCCCAGCGCCACCACCGGCGTGCCCTGGGCCGACGCGTCCAGGTACAGCGGCCGCCCGGGATCGGACGCATCCACCCGTGCCGGCAGCATCCGCGTCAGCAGCCGGGCGTAGGCCGGCAGCAAGGGGAAACACAACACCCCCACCGCCACGTTGAACAGGGTGTGGAAATCCGCCACGGCGCGGGTGACGTCCGGTTCCAACCGCACCATCAGTGGCCCGATCTGCCGGATCAGCACCAGGCCCAGCAGCACCGCCACCGCCCGGTTCAGCAAATTGCCCAGCGGCAGGCGCCGGGCCACGGGATCGTCGCCGGCCGCCCCCTCCAGCAACGGATTGATGGCGGTGCCCAGGTTCGCCCCCAGCACCAGGGCGAAGGCGGCCTGGGGCGGCACGGCACTTTGCGTCGCCAGCGACATGACCAGCAGCACCACCGCCACGCTGGAATGCGCCGCCCAGGTCAGCACCGCCGCCAGGATGACGTCCACCACCGGTTCGGTGGCGATGGCGCCCAGCAGCATCCGCAGGCTGGGCGCGTCCTCATAAGGGGTGATGATGGCCAGCAACTGGTGCAGCGCCATCAGCATCAGGCCCAGGCCGATGAAGCCCCGGCCCACGTCGCGCGAGGGCGACACGCCCCGGCGGAACAGGATGAAGCCGGTCAGGATCAGCACCGGGGCGATGGCCGCCACGTTGAAGGACAGGGCCTGGACGATCAGGGTGGTGCCGACATTGGCGCCCAGCATGACGGCCAGGGCCGGCACCAGATCCACCAGCCCGCCGGCGACGAAGCCGGAGACCATCAGGCCGGTGGCCGTGCTGCTCTGCAACAGGGCGGTGACGCCCATGCCCACCAGGAAGGACTGCGCCCGGTTGGCCAGCGCCCGGCCCAGAACGGCACGCAACCGGGCACCGAACGCGCGCTGCACGCCCGTCTGCACCATGTGCACGCCCCACAGCAGCAGGGCCACGCATCCCGCCAGATCGGCGAGCGCCAGGGTGAACTCCATCGGGCCTCCCGTGTCATCGGAAGCCAACCAGCGTCCGCCCATGATCCGAAGGGCGCAACACGCACCATGGTCCTAAGACGGCTGGACGATCACCGCCAGGGCCGGCGCGTCCGGTTCCAGGAAGCGCAACAGCGCCTCCCCCTCCTGCCGCAGGGCGTCCTCATCCGCCTTGGCCAGGGGGATGAACGGTTCCAGCGTCAGGGTAGCCAGTTTGGCCTTGCGGGTGGTTTTCCAGATACCGGCGACGAAGCCGTCCACCAGGAAGGTGGCGGCCACCTGCAAATTCTTGGACACGATGCGGGGGCGCCAGGCCTCATCCACGATGCGGGTCCGGTCGGCATGGGCCAGGATCAAATTGTCGAAGGCGGGGACATAACGCACCGGCGCCGGCGTTTCCGGCGGCGGGCGCGGGCCATCGGGCAGGTCATACAGGGCCCGGCCCTTTTCATCGCGCAGCACCACCAGGTCAGGCGCCATGCCGTCCAGCACGGGCTTCAACCCCTTCAGCCCGCACCAGACCTGCATGTCGGCGGCGGTCGCGGGCCCGAAGGCGGCCAGGTAGCGGCGCACCATGTCCTTGATGTCCGCGCCCTCCCCCACCGGCGTGGACAGCCAGTTGTCGGCGGCGATGTAGAGGGGGTCGTTGGCGATGCCCCAGATGCTGTCGTCCGGCACCGTCACCAGCGGCAGATGGCAACGCACGGCATGGCCCATGGCGCGGTCGTCCGGCTGGTCCGGAAAAGCCGCGGCCAAATGGGCGCGCAGATCGGTGAAGGTGCGGGGGCTGGCCATGTGCAGCCGGGCGGCGGCGGCGATAGGGTGGGGATCGATGTGGCGGGTGCGGTCGCCAAGCCCCAAGAATCCCGCGCTCAACACCGGTTGCAGCAGGGGTCGCCAGGCGGCGTAGTCGCGGGCGCTGACCAGATGTTGGGTCCCGCGCAGCAGGGTCCCCCGCACCAGGTGCCGGTCGTGCAGCGGGGCCAGCAGGTCCGCGCGCCGGAAGCCCAGCAGGCGTGACCACAGCCCCACGAAGGGCGGGCGGGGTTCCTGGGCCTGCAAACCGGCCACGGCCTCCACCGCCGCGACCGGGGTGGCGGCATGGCGGGACAGCAACATCTGGCGCGCCAGCAGGGCCCGGTTCAACGCCGCCCGGGACATGACCTTATTATTCACGTCGTCCATTCGTGAAATCATCCCCGCGTTTTCTGTATTATTCGGCAAATGCCGTTCCGCCATGTGTTCTTCGTTGGGAAATGCCTGCTGCCAGGGCTTTCCCTAACCCCCATATCAGGCATAATGATCCCATCCGCGCTTGCAAAAACGCGACATGACCCTTTGGCCGGGAGTTGCCCGATGACCGTTCGCACCACGCTTTCCGCCCTGGGCGTCACCGCCCTGCTGGCCGTTTCCGCCGGCGCCCATGCCCAGGTCGCCGCCCCGCAGGTGGGCAATGTGGAACTGAAGCAGCCCCTGCCCTACCCCTATGATGAGGCCATCGACAACCAGGCGGTCAACGCCCAGGTGGACGCGGCCCTGGCCAAGGCGAAGAAGGAACACAAGCGGGTGCTGCTGGATTTCGGCGGCAACTGGTGCGGTGATTGCCGCGTGCTGGCCGGCCTGGTGGAATTGCCCGAGGTTCACGCCTTCCTGGACAAGAACTACGTCATGGTGACGGTGGACGTGGGCCGCTACACCAAGAACATGGACGTGCCCGCCCGCTTCGGCGTGCCCAAGTTCAAGGGCGTGCCCACCGTGCTGGTGGTGGAGGCCGACGGCAAACTGGTGAACGGCGACGCCAGTTTCGACCTGACCGACGCCCGCCACATGGAACCGCAGGCCGTGGTCGATTGGCTGGCCAAGTGGGCCCCGCCGTCGAAAACCGCCTCGCGATAAACCAAGGGGCACGGGCGTTCGCGCCCTTGGAGGCCGGCGACGGCCGGCCCCGGAGTGAGCACCGCAGGGCGGGTACCGAGGAAGCCCAGGGCGCGGATGCGCCCGCCCGGCGATTGATGGCATATCGATAAGACAAAACAGCGTCGCGCCGGCACGCCGGCCGTCGTCACAAGACCGTAACGCAAGGGCCCTATCACAGGGGGAATGAAGGCACCGCCTTCGTCTCATCCGTGATGGGGCCTTTTGCTGTCCGCACCTACGACCGATAGGGGCCGTTGGCCCTGGATGCTGCTGGCGCTGTACCCGCTGGCGGGATTGCTGGATTCCACCCTGGTTTCGGCCGTGCCCGGCTGGGCCCCGTGGAATGTCCGCGCCGGCATCGGCCTGGCCCTGGTGATGCTGTGGGGCCCCCGCCGCCTGCCCCTGCTGATGGCGGCAGCCGTGGCGGGGCTGGCCTTGCGCGGGCTGTTGTTCCCCGGCACGGTGTGGGTGCCGTCCATCGTCCTCCCCACCCTGGCCGAACCCTTGGTCTTCGCCCTGCCGGCCGTGCTGCTGGCCCGCCGCCTGCCCCGCGATGGCGCCGCCTTCGTGCTGGAGGATGCGGAGGGTGTGATGCGCCTGTTGGTCCTGGCCATGGGCGGCGCGCTGGCGCAAAGCGCCCTGCTGCGGGCCCTGGCCTGGGGCCTGCCGGCTTGGCCGCTGGCGGGGGGCATGCTGACCGGTTGGGATGGACGGGCCATCGCGGCCGATCCGGTGACCATGGCCCTGCAGCACTGGATCAGCGACATGGCCGGCATCGCCGTCGCCACGTCCCTGGCGCTGGTGGCCCCCAGGCTGGTGCGCCACCTTCGGCCCGGACGCCTGCTGCGGGTCGAGGTACTGGCCCAGGTAGCGGGCATGGCGTTATCCGTGGCCGTGATCTTCCCCCGGGTGGTGGGGTCGCGTTTCTATCCCGTGTTCATTCCCCTGGTTTGGGTGGCGGCGCGCAGCGGCCTGCCGGGCGTCGTGCTGGCGCTGGCGGCGCTGGAAGCCAGTCTCAGCCTGGGGGGTGCCTTGTTCGACATCCAGCCCTACCAGGCGCTGAAGCTGCAAATCCTGATGCTGTCGCTGGCCATGACCGGCCTGCTGCTGGGGGCCGTCATCACGGAACGCGAACGCGTGCGGGCGGCGGCGGCCAAGGGTGAGGCGCGGCTGAAAACCCTGATCGAGCTGGCGCCCGACGGCATCGTCATCCTGGACGCCCAGGGCCGGGTGGACCAGGTGAACCGCCTGGTGGCCGACCTGACCGGCCGCCCGGCCGACAGCTTGCGCGGCCAGCCACTGGACAGCCTGCTGCGGCGCGAGGTTTCGGATGAATGGCTGGTGGCGGCCGACGGCGCCCCGCTGCCGGTGGAATCGTCGCTGTCGCTGGTGGATGAGGCAGGCGGACGCACCGGCGTGCTGACCATCCGCGACATCAGCGCCCGCAAGCGCGCCGCCGTGGCGCTGGGCCAGCACCGCGCGGCGGTGGAGCAGGCCGGCCGCAGCCATCTGTCGGGGGAACTGGCGGCGGCCCTGGCGCATGAGCTGAACCAGCCGCTGTCGGCCATCGTCAGCTACACCGGCGCCTGCCAGCGCGTCCTGGACGGCGCCGACGCGCCCGCCAAGGCGCTGGAACTGATGGCCAAGGCGGCCGCACAGGCGGAACGGGCCGGCGCCATCATCCGCCACATGCGCGAATTCTTCCGCACCGGCCAGGTGGACGCAGGCCCCGTGCCGGCCCAGGATCTGGCGGCGGGTGTCGCCCGCCTGCTGGCGGATGAGGTGGCCAGCGCCGCCGCCCGGCTGGATTTGGACGTGGCGCCGGACTTGATGCTGTCGGCCGACCGGCTGCAGGTGGAACAGGTGCTGATCAACCTGGTGCGCAACGCCCTGGATGCCCTGGCCGACCGTCCGGCCGGCGACCGCCGCGTCCTGATCCAGGCGCGCGCCACCGACGATGGTGCCCATGCCGACATCCGTGTGGCCGACACCGGCCCCGGCATCGCGGCGGAGGTCGCACCCCGCCTGTTCGCCCCCTTCACCACCACCCGGCGCAGCGGCATGGGTCTGGGCCTGACCATCAGCCGCGGCATCGTCGAGGCGCACGGCGGCCGTTTGCAGGCCCTGCCGGCGGAGGCGCCCCTGCACGGCGCCGTCTTCCGTTTCACCTTGCCGCTGGCCCAGGCGGATGCCACGCCACAGGAGGAATTGCCCCATGCCGCCGCCTGACGGCCTGACCCTGGCCATCGTCGATGATGACGAGGCCGTGCGCGACGCCCTGGGCGCCCTGTTCCAGGCGGAGGGGTATCCGGTGGCCAGCTACGCCTCCGCCCTGGAATTCCTGGCGGCGGGGGCCGACGCGGTGCCCGGCTGCGTCGTCGCCGACATCCACATGCCGGGCATGACCGGCCTGGAATTGCAGGCGGAACTGGCCCGGCGCGGCTGCGCCCTGCCCATGATCATCCTGACCGGCCAGGGCGACGTGCCCAAGGCGGTGGCCGCCCTGAAGGCCGGGGCGGTGGACTTCATCGAAAAGCCCTTCGCCGTGGACGCCCTGGTGCGCGCGGTGGAGACGGCCATGGACCGCAGCGGCCACACCCTGCGCCATCAGGCCGCGACCGAGGCCGCGCATGGCCGGGTGGAACAGCTGAGCGCCCGTGAACGTGAGGTCATGGCCCTGCTGGTGGCCGGCCACCCCAACAAGGTCATCGCCTGGAAGCTGGGCATCAGCGCCCGCACGGTGGAAAACCACCGCGCCAAGGTCATGGAAAAGACCGGCTGCGACAATGTCAGCGCCCTGATCCACCTGGCGCTTGAAATGGAGGCTGGCGTTCCGCCGCCTCAGGCCGCCATGGCCGTCTCGGGCTCGGCCGAGGCCAGGCGGTAGCCCACGCCCCGCAGGGTGTGCAGCAGCCGGGACTGGCCCGCCCCGTCCAGCCGGCGGCGCAGGCGTGAGGCCAGGGCATCCACGGCATTGTCCGCCACCTCAAGATCGCCGGCCCACAGCCGTTCCAGAATGGCGCTGCGCGGCACCACCGCCCCGTCGGCCTGCAACAGCAGGACCAGTAGCTGGAATTCACGCGCCGACAGCAGGACGTCACGCCCCGCCCGCCGCACGCGACGCTGGCGCACATCCACCGCCATGTCATCCAGGGCATAAGCCAGGCGCGGCCCCTGCCGCTTCAGCCGCAGCAGGGCCAGCAGCCGGTCCGCCACCAGGTCCCCGGCCAGGCCGGCATCCACCTGGTCGTCGGCACCCAGCGCCATGGCGCCGACCCGGTCGGCGGCACCTTCAGCGGCCAGGGTCACCACCAGGGTGCCCGGCAAAAGCGCCCGTGCCTGGACCACGCGGTCCCGCAAGGTGCGGCCCTCGGCCGGCAGCACCACCACGTCGACGGATCGCGGCACACCGGGCAGGGCCGCCAGGGCATCCACCTGCCAGCCGCGCTCACGCAACACCCGCGACAGCCGCGCCGCCGCCGGGAAAGCCTTGCCGATCAGAAGGGCACGCATGGGGCACCCGTGGGTGGTGGAACCATGTTGGCCACCCTAGGCGGAACACCGTCAGCGCCGATATCCGGGATTCTACCTACTGCCGCCCAGCACATAGCCGCGATGCCCCCGTGTGTGCAGCGGCACGGCGGCGCCCAGGGCGCGGCGCAGGCGGTGGATGTGGGCCGCCAGCCTATCGGCGGCATCCACCGCGTCGGGCCACAGCCGGGCGCGCAGTTCCGCCGCCGGCACCACCTGTCCCGCCCGGCTGGCCAACATCAGCAGCAGGTCGAATTCCAGCGGCGGCAAGGCCAGCGGCCGGCCCCGGCACAGGGCCACGCGCCGGTCCACATGCAGCGCCAGATCGCCCACGCGCAAGGCGCGGGAAGCCGGGTCAGCCAGACGCAGCAGGGTCGCCAGCGCCGTGCCCAAATCTTCCGGCGCCGTGGCCAGGGGCAGCACCAGGTGGGCGCCGGCGCGCAGCAACGCCCCCTCGTCCACGGCATCCACGTTGGCCAGGCACAGGGTGGGAACATCCCCGTCGGCCAGCAGCGCCACCAGCACGCGACCATCGGCGGCGGCCAGCAGCCGCACGTCGGGCGCCGCCTCGGCGGACAGGTCCCAACCCATCACGGTCAAAGCCTGGGACAAATCGGCCGCATCCCAATCGATCGCGGTCAGGGCAAGGCGGCCTGTCATCGTCCCGTCATGTATCAGTCAAATGAAATTCACAAGAAAAGCGGTGGACCTTAAGGCCTTATGGCGGCCGCCTGATCGGCAATACCTGAAATTCCCGTCAGGCTGCCGTCAAGATCCGCATCCCGTCCCGACTGTACCAGCGCGGTGAGCGAATTTGCAAAGCGCCAGCGCCGGACAAGGTGCTGCACCGCCAGCAGCGAAGGGGGACGATGATGACGACGAAGCAGGACATGACGCGCACACGGTTGATGATGGGGGTGGCCGCGGCCGCCCTGGCCCTGGGCGCCTTCGCCCCCGCCCGCGCCGCTGAAGCGCCGGCCGATGCCGCCACCACCGGCGGCGACATCACCGAGGTCGACGTCATCGCCCCGGCCATGCGCGTGTCGCCGTCCAACGTGCCGCTGGACGCCGCCCAGCCCACCTCCATCGTTCCGGAAGGTTTCCTGCGCGACAACATCGTGCCGCTGTCCAGCTATGACGACATGGTGAAGTTCCAGCCCAGCGTCTTCGCGCAAAGCCCCAACGGCCCCGGCCTGGGCAAGGCGGAGACGGTGGCCCTGCGCGGCTTCCAGGACGGGCAGTACAACGTCACCTTCGACGGCATCCCCTTCGGCGACGCCACCGACATGGGCCACACCAGTTCCGCCCTGTTCATCGCCCACGACATGGCGGAGGCCGAGATCGACCGCGGCCCGGGTACGGCGTCCACCATGGGCAAGGCCACCTTCGGCGGCACCATGGGCTTCCGGTCCCGGACCCCGTCGGACGACCCGTCCGTCACCGCCTACGGCACCTACGGCAGTTGGAACACCAAGGCCATCGGTGGTGAGCTGGACACCGGCCGGACCGTGCTGGGCAGCATGTTCTTCGACGTGCAGCATGAATCGTCCGACGGCTACCTGACCAACGCCTCGGAAGAGCGCACCAACTATTTCTTCAAGGACGTGCTGGATATCGGCGAGCGCACGGTGGTGACCCTGGCCGCCAGCAAGAACCACGCGTTCGAGTACACGACGCAGGGCGCCACCCTGGCCGACATCGCCAAGTACGGCGCCAACTACGGCCTGGGCACCAACCCCAACGTCCAGTCCTATTACAAGTACCAGCCCAGCCGCTACAGCTCTGACTTCGAATACATCAACGTGAAGTCGGAACTGACCGACAGCCTGAAGCTGGACAACACCGCCTACACCAATTCCTTCGGTCATCATTACGAGGAGTCGTCGGACGCCACCGACAGCGACCCGGCGGACAACGGCGTCACCTTCTATAATTCCGCCGGCAAGAAGGTGAAGACTTACGCCAACGACATCCCGGGCAAGCAGGTCAACGCCAACTACCGCACCTTCGGCGACACCTTCCGCCTGGACCAGGACCTGCCCTTCGGCGAGATCAAGGCCGGCGTCTGGTACGATCGGCAGTTGGACAACCGCCATTCCGAATCCTACGACTGGACCCAGGACACCGTCGTCACCGGCAAGTACGGCACGATCTACAGCTATAAATACCGCGACCTGAACACCACCTGGCAGCCCTATGCCGAGTTCGACTGGAAGGTCACGCCCGACCTGACCGTGATGCCGGGCGTCAAGTTCACGTCCTTCACCCGCGACGTGGACGCCCTGTACAACAAGACCAAGCCGCCGGCGCCGCTGGACTACAGCGAAAGCTACACCGCCACCCAGCCCTCCATCGCCGCCCACTACACCCTGGATGAGGGCTGGACCGCCTATGCCCAGGTGGCCAAGGGCTTCCTGGCGCCGCCCATCGATGTCTTCCAGGTCACCACCATCGCCAGCATCAAGCCGGAAGAGACCTGGAACTACCAGGTCGGCACGTCCTTCCAGCGCGGCCACTGGATGGTGGGCGCCGACGCCTATTACATCGACTTCTCCAACTACATCTCCACCAGCCAGGTGCCGGGCACGACCGACAGCACCTACATCAACGGCTCCGGCGCCATCTACAAGGGTGTGGAGATCGAGGCGCAGTACGCCCTGACCCCGTCGCTGTCGCTGTATGCCAACGCCAGCGCCAACCGCGCCGCCTACAAGAACACCAGCGTGGAGGTGGCGGACACCCCGCAATGGATGGCCACCGGCGGCGTCATGTACGACAGCGCCAACGGCCTCTACTTCTCCGCCATCGGCAAGGTGGTGGGCCCGTTCTGGGGCCAGGACAACACCACCGACGCCACCACCGGCAAGCCGGACTTCGCCAATGATTTCCGCATCCATTCGGCCTTCACCGCCGACGTGTCGATGGGTTGGCGCCTGAAGGACCTGGGCTATCACCTGACCGACGTCACCCCCAGCATCAAGATCGGCAACATCTTCGACAGCCATCGCGTCAACGGCTTCGCCGGCACCAACGCCGACGGCGCCGGGCTGTACTGGACGACGCCGGGCCGCAGCGTGTTCTTCAACCTGTCGGTTTCGGTGTGGTGATGGGGCGGGCCGCCTTGATCCTGGCCCTGGCGGCCGGCCTGATGGCCGGTACCGCCGGGGCCGCCATGTCCGCCAATCCCGACAAACCGGTTCTGGAGCGGGTGGTTATGCTGACCCGCCACGGCGTGCGGTCCCCCACCAAGGGACCGGCGGAACTGCGCCGCCTGTCCGACCAGGATTGGCCGACCTGGCCGGTGGGGCGGGGCATCCTCACCCCCCATGGCGCCGACACCATCCGTCAGTTGGGCACCTATCTGGGCGATGCCTACCGCCGGCGCGGCCTGCTGGGCGGTGACCGCTGCCCGGCCACTGGCGCCGTCTTCGCCTGGGGTGACAGCGGCGACCAGCGCACCCGCGCCAGCGCCCAGGCCCTGCTGGACGGCCTGGTGCCGGACTGCGGCCTGATGGCCCAGGGCCGGACGCCGGATGCCAAGGACCCGTTGTTCGACGCGGCCAGCAGCGGCGCCTGCCCCATGGACGGGGCGGAGGCCACCCGCGCCCTGGCGGCGGCCAACGGCGGCGACATCAGCGCCATCCCCGCCGCCGTGGCCGCGGCCCTGGCCGCCCTGGTCCAGGTGGTGGCGCCGGAGGCCTGCAAGCCCGGTGCGTCCGGCCCCTGCTTCGCCGCCGGCCCCGCCAAGGTGGTGGACAAGGGTGGTGAGGTGAAGATGGACGGCCCCCTGGCGCGCGGCGCCATGCTGGCCGAAAGCCTGTTCCTGGAATACGTCCAGGGCTTCCCGGCATCCCAGGTGGGCTGGGGCCGGGCGGCGACGCCGTCGGTCCTGGCCGCCATCATGCCGGTGCACGACTACCAGGCTGACCTGACCCGCCGCACGCCCTACATCGCCAGCCACAATGGCGCCCTGCTGGCCCGGCAGATCGTGGCGGCGGTGACGGGGCAGACGCCCACGGACAGCCATTTGGCACCGGTGCCGGCAGCGGCCAAGCTGGTCTCCATCCTGGGGCACGACACCAACCTGTCCAATGTGGCCGGCATCCTGGGCGTGGACTGGACCCTCCCCAACCAGCCGGACAAGACCGCCCCCGACACCACCCTGGCGTTCGAGGTCAGCCGTGAGCCCGCCACGGGCAAACGCTATGTCCAGGTCGTCCTCTATTACCAGACGCTGGACGACCTGCGGCAAGGGGCCGCCCTGACGCCGGACCACCCGGCGGGTAAGGTGGTCCTGTCCTTGCCCGCCTGCGGCGGCGACCGCTGCACGGTGGCGGATTTCGCCGCCCTGGTGCGCAAGGCAGTGCCGGCGGCCTGCTGGCACTGATCCATCGCCTTCAAAAGAGGGTGCCGCCGGTTCTCCCATCATCATCGGCGGCACCTTCCGTGGGACGGGCGCCCTTTCCTGGGACGGAAGGGCGCCCGTTTCGTTTGGTGCTTCCAAGGAAGGCCGCGGGCAAGGCCGGTAAAGTCCGAGTCCCGTTCCGGCCCACTCTCATGCAACCCTTTCGAGTCGCCGGTGCCGGCATCACCGATGCCCCGGTTTTCCTGGCATCGCGGGGGCGGCCTGATCCAAGGCCGGTAAAGTCCGAGTCCAGGAAAAAGTCGGCCGGCGGGACAGCCCCCCGTCCACGGCAGGGCCGGTAAAGTCCGTGTGGATCCGCCCCGCCCCAATCTGGGCCGCGCCGACACCCACCAGCGCGCCCATCGATCAGGCCGCCGGGCGAACCGAAGGCCGGGAAAGTCCGGCTTTGTCGTGCCAGGGCCGGTAAAGTCCGTGCCCGATCCGCGAGTCGAGCCCGGTTTCGAGTCCCGTGGAGTCGCCGGCGGGATCCCGCAAGAGTCGATTCGTCACGATTCGGCACGGACTTTACCGGCCACAGTCGACTTACCCACAAGCGGGGCCGGTTTCCCCACGGACTCTACCGGCCATGAAATGAGGGGACGCCACACCGGCGCATACAAAGACGACTTGTCCCACGGATTTTACCGGCCCTGATCCGGACTCTACCGGCCCGACTCGGCTTTATTTCCCGGACCTGACCGGCACATCAAATAACAGACTCCAAATACCCCACAAATAGCGGCGGCCGGTAAAGTCCGACCTAGATTTAGTGGATTGGCTTTGGAACACTCCGCCCCATCGAAAAGACGAACCGAACCGGCGGAGGGCACGGGCTATGGCCGACATTCATCGTTTGATCCTGGAACACGGCGTGGACCGGGCGCGTGAGATGGCGACCAGCAAGAGCGGGCGCAACCTGGTGGACGTGGCCGCCGCCATGCTGGCCCAGGAAGAGGACAGCATGGGCATCACCCATGCCGGCTTCGCCCTGACCAGCCTGCCCCACCGGTCCATCGACAAGGCGGCGGAGCCGGAATACCACCGTAAGGAAACCGGTCGCTGCACCCTGATCGTGCAGAGCGGCCGGCACGCCGACGGCAGCCTGGTGGGCGTGCCCTATGGCGCCAAGGCGCGCATGATCCTGCTGTATCTGCAGACCGAGGCCTTGAAGACCAATTCCCGCCAAGTGGAACTGGGCAAGAGCTGGCATTCCTGGCTGAAGGCCATGGGCGAAAGCCCCGGCGGCAAGACCTATCGCCTGGTCATGGAACAGGCGCAGCGCATCACCGCCTGCAGCCTGCAATTCCTGTGGGAGACGGACGCGTCGGTCACCCGGCAGAACGCCGGCTTCGTCAACAACTCCATCCTGTTCAAGGCCAGCCCCGACCAGCGCCACGTGGCCCTGTTCCAGGACGTGATCGAGTTGAACGAAAGCTTCTACGACAGCCTGAAGCAGCACGCCGTGCCGGTGTCGGAGGCGGCCTTGCGCCACATCAGCGCCAGCAGCACCGCCATCGACGTCTACATCTGGCTGGCCTATCGCCTGCACGTGCTGAACCAGACCACGCCGGTGCGCTGGGCGGCGCTCCGCCGCCAGTTCGGCGAGCATTACGCCAAGCTCAGCCACTTCAAGCCCGTGTTCCTGGACGCGCTGGCCCTGGCCACCGCCGTCTACCCGGAAGCGAAGGTGGAAATCGCCGACGACGGCATCGTCCTGCACCCTTCGCGCCCGCCCATCGCCAAGCGCGAAGCGGCGTTGATCGCCTGACGTCTCCCCTGGCGCATTCATCCACCCGCCCATACACTACCCCCACGTGCACAATATGATGGGTGGGGCGGGTGGTAGCGCGGGTCTCGACGGTGGCCTTCCAAGGCGTGGACGTCTTGGACATCGACGTCCAGGTGCAGATGTCGGGTGGGCAGGTGGCGTTCACCATCGTCGGCCTGCCGGACAAGGCGGTGGCCGAAAGCCGGGAGCGGGTGCGGGCGGCGCTGCACGCCCTGGGCCTGGCCCTGCCGCCCAAGCGCATCACCGTGAACCTGGCGCCGGCCGATGTGCAGAAGGAAGGGTCGCATTACGACCTGCCCATCGCCATTGCCCTGCTGACCGTCATGGGCATCCTGCCCGATGAGGACATCCGCGAATTCTGCGCCCTGGGCGAATTGGCACTGGATGGCGCCCTGACGGCCGTGGCCGGCACCCTGCCCGCCGCCATCCATGCCGTCGCCACCGACCGGGGCCTGATCTGCCCGGCGGCCTGTGGGGGTGAGGCCGCCTGGGCCGGGGAGCTGGAGGTGCTGGCGCCCCGCACCCTGCTGGAGCTGATCAACCATTTCAAGGGCACCCAGCTGCTGTCGCGGCCCGAGCCCAGGATGGAAGAGGACGATGGCGGCCAAGTCCTTGATATGGCGGATATTAAAGGCCAGGAGACGGCAAAGCGGGCAATCGAGATTGCCGCCTGTGGCGCCCACCATCTGCTGATGGTGGGGCCGCCGGGATCGGGCAAGTCCATGCTGGCGGCGCGCCTGGCGGGATTACTGCCCCCGCTGGAACCGGCGGAGGCGCTGGACCTGTCCATGATCCATTCCGTGGCGGGCAAGCTGGACGGCGGGCGCCTGATGCGTCGCCGACCGTTCAGGGATCCTCACCACAGCGCCAGCCTGCCGGCCCTGGTGGGTGGGGGCATGAAGGCCAAGCCGGGGGAGATCAGCCTGGCCCACCAGGGCGTGCTGTTCCTGGATGAATTGCCGGAATTCGCCCGCGCCACGCTGGAGGCCCTGCGCCAGCCGCTGGAGACCGGCCGGGCCACGGTGGCGCGGGCCAACGGCCATGTCACCTATCCCGCGCGGGTGCAATTGGTGGCAGCCATGAACCCCTGCCGCTGCGGCCATCTGGGGGATGAGGCGCAAGCCTGCGGCCGGGCGCCCAAGTGTGCTGCCGACTATCAGTCCAAAATCTCCGGCCCGCTGTTCGACCGCATCGACCTGCACGTGGACGTGCCAGCCGTCAGCGCCGCCGACCTGTCCCTGCCCCCGCCACGCGAGACCAGCGCCACCGTGGCCGCCCGCGTGGCCCTGGCCCGGGGCATCCAGGCGGCGCGCTACGCCGCCCTTTCCAAGCCCGGCCAACCGACCATCCGCACCAATGCCGAGGCCGATGGCGAACTGCTGGAAAAGGTGGCCGCCCCCGACACCGCCGGCCGCGCCCTGCTGACCGAAGCCGCCGACCGCCTGCGCCTGTCGGCGCGGGGATATCACCGCGTCCTGCGCGTGGCCCGCACCCTGGCCGACATGGAAGCGGCCGACACCGTGCGCCGCGTGCACATCGCCGAGGCGCTAAGTTATCGTCGGGTGGCGGTGCGGTGAGGGAAACTCTGGCCGCCGCTCCTATGATAGGCTTTCCTTCCAACAGGGCGTTGGAGGCTTGATCCTATGCCGACCGTTTTTCGTTGGAACGGCTATCGGTTCTTTTTCTTTTCCAACGAGGGCAACCCGCGCGAGCCGGTCCATATCCACGTCGAGCGCGACGGCGGCGAAGCCAAATTCTGGCTGTATCCCGACGTTCGCATCGCGGACTGCATTGGGTTCAACCGATCAGCCCAGGCCGAATTGCTGCGGATTGTGGAAGCACGGCGCCAAGAGATCGAGAGGGCATGGAATGGGCACTTCCGCTAAGGCACTGCGCTTTGATGACCATACACTCTGGGTGGACCTGGATGACGGCCGAACCATCGGCGTTCCCCTGGCCTGGTTCCCGCGCCTGCTGCGCGCCACGCCGGAGCAGCGCCAGGCCTATCGCATCAGCGCCAGCGGCCGGGGCCTGCATTGGGACGCGTTGGATGAGGACATTTCCGTCGCCGGCCTGCTGGAAGGCCGGGGCGACATGAGCCATCCAGCCCCCAACGCCGCCTGACATCCTTGATCGCGGCCCTACTCCTCATCGACCTGCAACGCGCCATCGACGATCCGCGCTGGACAGCAGAGGGACCGCGCAACAATCCGCATGCCGAAGCCAACGTGGCGCGATTGCTGGCCGCCTGGCGCGAAGTGGGATGGCCCATCATTCACGTGCGCCACGATTCCGTAGAGCCCAATTCCACCTACCGCCCCGGCCAGCCGGACCACGCCTTCAAGGAAGAGGCCACGCCCCTGCCCGGCGAAACGGTGGTGGCCAAGCGCACCAACAGTGCCTTCATCGGCACGGGCCTGGATGATCTGCTGCGGGGACAGGGCATCACCGCCCTGGTGGTGGTGGGCGTCATCACCAACAATTCGGTGGAGGCCACGGTGCGCATGGCCGGCAACCTGGGCTACGCCACCACTGTGGTCAGCGACGCCACTTTCACCTTCGCCAAGCGGGACGGCCGGGGGCGGGTGTGGAAGGCGGAAGATGTGCACGCCCTGTCGCTGGCCAACATGGCGGGCGAGTACGCAACCGTGGCAACGACGGAGGCGGTGTTGAGCGCCCTGGCCTGATCAGTCCAGCAGCGCCGCCAGCACGCCGTTCAGGCGCTGGCGCCCCCCCGCCGTCGCGGCCAGGCGGTCGCCATCCTGGGTGACGAAGCCGTGGCGGGTCAGGCGTTCCACGGCGGCGGCATTCACCGGCGACACGCCGCCGCCCTCGGCCGCCAGGCGCGACAGGCTGACGCCCTCGGCCAGGCGCAGACCCATCATCAGGGCCTCGCGGGCGCGGTGGTCGGGGGTCACCACCTCATCGGCGTGGGCGCCGGTGCCGCCCTGTTCCACCCGGTCCAGCCAGATTTCGGGCGCGCGGTGGGTGCGGGTGGCGATCTTGGCGCCGTCGGCCAGGGTCAGGCGGCCGTGGGCGCCGGGGCCGATGCCGACATAGTCGCCATAGCGCCAATAGACCAGGTTGTGCCGGCTTTCCTGTCCCGGGCGGGCGTGGTTCGACACCTCATACGCCGGCATGCCGGCCTGGTTAAGCAGCGCTTGCGTCGCCTCATACAGATCGCCCGCCACCTCCTCATCCGGCACCACCAGGGCGCCGCGCTGGTGCAGGGTGTGGAACTGGGTGCCTTCCTCGATGGTCAGCTGGTAGAGCGACAGGTGGCCCACCGCCATGTCCAGGGCGCGGGAGAGTTCATCCTGCCAGGCGGCCACCGTCTGATCCGGGCGGGCATAGATCAGATCGAAACTGAAACGATCAAACACGCCCTTGGCCATGGCGATGGCGGCCATCGCTTCGGAGGCGGAATGCTTGCGGCCCAGTGTCTTGAGATCGGCGTCGTTCAGCGCCTGGATGCCCATGGACAGGCGGTTGACGCCGGCGGCGCGGAAGCCGGTGAAGCGCGCGGCTTCCGATGAGGTCGGGTTGGCCTCCAGCGTCACCTCGACACCGGCGCCGATGCCCCAATGGTGGTCGGCGCGTTCCAGGATGGCCGCCACCGTTTCCGGCGGCATCAAGGAGGGCGTGCCGCCGCCGAAGAACACGCTGTCCAGCCGGCGGGGTGGTGCCTCGGCCAGGCGGGCGGCCATGGTGTCCAGTTCGCACAGCATGGCCGCCCGCCAGCGGGCCTGGTCCACGCCTTCGCGCACATGGCTGTTGAAGTCGCAATAGGGGCACTTGCTGGCGCAGAACGGCCAGTGGACGTACAGGCCGAAGCCGCCGGGGACGGCCGCGGCCGTGTTGTCCGTCAACGGAAGCATCGCTCCACCAGCTGGCGGAAGGCGTCGGCCCGGTGGCTGATGGCGTGCTTCTCATCCGGCGCCATCTCACCATAGGTGCGGTCGTAACCGTCCTGGACGAAGATGGGGTCGTAGCCGAAGCCCTTGTCGCCGCGCGGCGGGTTGACCAGTGCCCCGCGCACCTCACCCTGCACCGTTTCCACATGGCCGTCGGGCCAGGCGATGGTCAGGGCGCAGATGAAGCTGGCGTCCCGGTCGGCGCCGGCCGGCAATTCCCGCTCCACCCGCGCCATGGCGGCCTTGAAATCCTTCTCCGGCCCGGCCCAGCGGGCGGAATAGATGCCCGGCGCGCCGTCCAGCGCCTTCACCGCCATGCCGCTGTCGTCCGCCAGCGCCGGGATGCCCGCCGCCTTGGCCGCCGCCAGGGCCTTCAGCTCCGCGTTCGCCACGAAGGTCAGGCCGGTCTCTTCCGGTTCCGGCAAGCCCAGTTCGCCCGCCGTGGGGAAGTTGGCGACATGATCGCCCAGCAAGGCGGCGATCTCCTTCACCTTGCCCTTGTTGTGGGTGGCGATGATCAGGGTGTCGCCGGTGAATTGTCTGGGAGTGGTCATGTTCAGTTCCCTCAGGCGCCGGGCGCCGACATCCGTCGGCTTGGCTTATCCTCGACTTCCAGTCCGCTGACGCTCCCCGGAAATCTCCGGCGCCCGCAGTCGCGGGCTAGGGGCTTGGGTTTGCCCAAGCCCCGTGGCGCCTATCATCGTCGCCCTGAATATGGGCGCGCCTGCTCAAACGGCCAGGGCCGCCTTCTGCAGGTCGGTCAGCTGGGTGATGCCGTGGCGGGCCAGGCGCAGCAGTTCGTTGAACTGGCTCTCGTCGAACGGGCGTTCCTCGGCCGTGCCCTGGATTTCCACGATGCCGCCGGCGCCGGTCAGCACGAAGTTGGCATCGGCCTGGGCGTTGCTGTCCTCGGCATAGTCCAGGTCCAGCACCGGCTGGCCGTTGTAGATGCCGCAAGAAACGGCGGCCACGCTGTCGATCAGGGGCATCTGCTTGCACGCGCCGATGCGCATCAGGTGGCTGAACGCCTGGTGCAGGGCGACATAGCTGCCGGTGATGGCGGCGGTGCGGGTGCCGCCGTCGGCCTGGATGACATCGCAGTCCACCTTCACCTGGATCTCGCCCATGGCCTTGCGGTCGGTGATGGCGCGCAGCGCGCGGCCGATCAGGCGCTGGATTTCCTGGGTGCGGCCCGACTGCTTGCCTTTCGCGGCCTCACGATCCGTGCGGGTGTGGGTGGAGCGGGGCAGCATGCCGTATTCGGCCGTCACCCAGCCCAGGCCCTGGTTGCGCAGGAAGGGCGGCACCTTTTCCTCGACACTGGCGGTGCACAGCACATGGGTGTCGCCGAACCGCACCAGGCAGGAGCCCTCGGCATATTTGGCGAAGCCGGTCTCAAGCGAGACGGCGCGAAGCTGATCGAAGGCACGGCCGGAAGGGCGGGTCATGGCGGGGCGGTCCCGTTGCTGTATTGGAGGATGGGCCTTACCTAGCGATGGATGACCCGCCCTGTCCACCCTGGATATGCCCGGCATGGCCGGGGTGCGATCCGCGAGGCGGCGGGTGTGGCGGATCCGTCCCAGTGGGCACCGTCTTGGGCGCCACCCCCCGGGTGATTGATAAGTGCCGCTGTCACCATTAGATTTCCGGGTGAAGGGATGCGCGCCCCGCGCCGTCCCGCTTGGATGACCCGCCCCCGCATGATCACAGAGCTGAACCAGCGTTCCCGCGACATCTTCCGTCAGATCGTGGAAGCCTATGTCGAAACCGGGGAACCGGTGGGCAGCCGCACCCTGTCGCGCCGCCTGGGCATCACCCTGTCGCCGGCCACCATCCGCAACGTCATGGCGGATCTGGAGGAACTGGGCCTGCTGAAGGCGCCCCACACCTCCGCCGGGCGCATCCCGACCGAGGTGGGCCTGCGCCTGTTCGTCAACGGCCTGCTGGAGGTGGGCGACCTGTCGGAGGATGAGCGGGTCAGCATCGACGCGCAGTGCGCCGCCTCCGGCCGATCCCTGCCCGAGGCGCTGGAGGAGGCGACGACCATGCTGTCGGGCCTGTCGTCCTGCGCCGGGCTGGTGCTGGCGCCCAAGACCGACCGGCCGTTGAAGCATATCGAGTTCGTGAACCTGTCGCCCGGCCGCGCCCTGGTGGTGCTGGTGACGGAGGATGGCCTGGTGGAGAACCGGGTGGTGGACGTGCCGGTGGGCATCCCCGCCTCCGTCCTGCAGATGGCCAGCAACTATCTGAACGCCCGGGTGGTGGGCAGCACCCTGGCGGAGGCGCGGGGCCGTTTGCAGGTGGAGGCGGACGAGCAGCGCACCCAGCTGGACGAACTGACCCGCCGGGTGGTGGACACCGGCATGGCGACCTGGGCCGGCAGCCGCAACAACGGCGTGCTGATCGTGCGCGGCCAGGCCAAGCTGCTGGACGACGTCAGCGCCCTGTCGGACCTGGAACGCATCCGCACCCTGTTCGAGGCGCTGGAAACCCGCGACGCCATGATGCGCCTGCTGGAGGCGGCGGGCACCGCCGACGGCGTGCAAATCTTCATCGGGGCGGAGAACAATCTGTTCAGCCATACCGGCTGTTCCCTGATCGTCTCGCCCTACACCAACGGCAAGGACCAGATCGTGGGCGCCATCGGCGTGATCGGCCCCACCCGCATCAACTATGCCCGCATCATTCCCATGGTGGACTACACCGCCAAGGTCATCAGCCGCATGATTGGATAGTTTTCGTGTTCCTCAGGCGCCGGCAGGCCATACAGCCCTTGGCTGTCCTCCTTTTCCAGTCCGCCTTCGGCTACCCGGAAAAGTCCGGCGGCCCCGGTCGGGGTCTATTGGGGGTGCGCAACCGGTCCAATGCCATGCCGGTGGTATTATTGCCCGGTATGGGCCGCATCCCCTCTGGCGCCGCGGCCCGGCCATGCCTATCTTCCGTGCGTTCCATTTGCCCTTCTTTTGAGACCGAGCGACATGACCGATAGCAACGAGACGACCGCCCCCGACATCGACGCCGCCGTGACGCAGGAAGCGCCGGCCGCCAAGGAAGGCACCGCCGCGCTGGAAGCCGAAGTCGCGTCCCTGAAGGACCAGCTGCTGCGCGCCATGGCCGAGGTGGAGAACGTCCGCCGCCGCGCCCAGAAAGAGCGTGAGGACACCGCCAAGTACGCAGTGTCCGGCTTCGCCAAGGAGCTGGTGTCCGTGGCCGACAACCTGCGCCGCGCCATCGAGGCCGTGCCGGAGGACGCCCGTTCCGGTAACGACCAGGTGAACAACCTGCTGACCGGCGTCGAGGCGACCGAGCGCCAGCTGAACGCCGCCTTCGACCGCGCCGGCATCGTGAAGCTGGACCCGTTGGGCCAGCCCTTCGATCCCAACTTCCACCAGGTGGTGGCCGAGGTCGATGGCACCGACAAGCCCGCCGGCACCGTCGTCACCATCCTGCAGCCCGGCTACACCATCCAGGGCCGCCTGCTGCGCGAGGCCATGGTCTGCGTCGCCAAGGCCGGCCCCAACAACACCAAGGTCGATACCAGCGCGTAGTACGCGCGGGCTTTGATCGTGACCGATCAAAGCCCGCCTCAGGCGCCGGGCGCCGACATCCGTCGGCTTGGCTTCCTCACGTTTTAGTCCGCTGCGCTCCCCAAAACGCTCCGGCGGCCACAGTCGTGGCCTAGTCGCTTCGCTCCAATGCGCCTCACACTCCCATGGAGCGAAGCGACGAGCCCGCGACCGCGGGCGCCGGAAGTTTCCGGGGAACGAAGTGGACTGGAAACTGAGGACAAGCCAAAGGGCCGGATGGCCCTGCCGGCGCCTGAGGAACAGGAACTAGACTAAACCACCATCACCGCATTCTGCCGTAATGGCAGATGGCACTGGATCAGCGTGCCGTGGTCGCTGTCGCTGATCTCCACCCAGCCGCCGTGCAGTTCCATGAAGCTCTTGACCAGCGACAGGCCCAGGCCGGCGCCGGCGGGGTGGTTCTGCACGTCGCCGCGTTCGAACTTGTTGAACACGCGCTGGCGGTCGGCGGCGGGGATGCCGATGCCGGTGTCGCTGACCGACAGCACCATCTCCGGCCCGCCCTCCGCCATCTGGCGCTGGGCCGCCAGGGTCACCTGGCCGCCGGGCGGGGTGAACTTCACGGCATTGCTGACCAGATTGTAGAGCGCCTGCTTCAGCCGCCGCTCGTCCGCCTCGACCACGCCGATGTCGGGGCTGTGCTGCACCACCAGCGTCACCTCCTGCTTGCGGGCCCAATCCAGCGTCAGGTTGGAAACGCCGTCCAGCATCTGGGCGATGTCGACGGGGGAGCAGTCCAGCGTCATGAACCCGGCTTCGATGGTGGCCAGATCCAGGATGTCGTTGATCAGCGCCAGCAGCCGCCGGCTGGCCTCCAGCACACCCTTGGTGTAGTCGGCCTGGCGTTCGTTCAGCGCGCCGAAATACTGATTATTCAGGATCTCCGCGAAGCCCATGATGGCGTTCAGCGGCGTGCGCAGCTGATAGGACACGTTGGCGATGAATTCCGACTTCAGCCGGTCGGCGGTGGCCAGCGCCTCATTGCTGGCGCGCAAGGCCTCTTCCACCCGCACGCTGTCGGTGATGTCCAGCACGCTGATCAGCACGGCGCCATCGGGCAGCGGCACGTTGGAGACGTTGACAATGCTGCGGTCCGTGCGTTCCATCCGGCCGGCGTAGATGGAGCGTTCCAGCAGATCGGCGATCATGGTGCGGCGGCGGGCTGGCCAGTCGCCGTCATGGTCCAGCAGGGGCTGCAGCCGATCGATCACCTGGGTGATGTGCGGCTCACCGTTCAGGTCGGCGGGCTTCAGACGCCAGATGCGGGCGAAGGACGGGTTCCACAGCTTCAACCGGCCATCGCCGCCGAAAACAGCCACCCCCTCCGCCAGATTGTCCAGCGTCTCCTGCTGCACCGCCATCAGCGTGTTGTATGAGGATTCCAGCGCCAGGGTGTTGGTCACGTCCTCCAGCACGAACATCAGGCCGCCGAAGGGGTGGGGCACGGTGATGTTGCGCAGAGTGGTACCGTCCGGCAGGTGGGTCAGGTCCTCGCGCGGTTCCGTCAGGTTGGTGAACTGCGCCATCAGGCCGCGTTTCCACCGGGGGAAGTCCGCCTCCTCCTGCAGGCGCCGGCGGGTGCGCAAATCCTCCAGCACCTCGCCATAGGTGGGTTCCGTCGCCAGCCACGCCTCTTCCAGCCCCCACAGGCGGGCGTAGGAGCGGTTGTGGAACTTCAGCTTGGTATCGGCGCCGTAGATGGCGATGGCGGAGCCCAGATGTTCCAGCACGTCGGCGTGGCCGGCGATGTGGCGTTGCAGTTCCCCCGCCAGGTCATGTTCGCGCGTGATGTCCAGGGCATGGCCCATCAGGACGGCATCCCAGCCGGGACCCACGCCCGAAGCATCGCCCGAGATCACGCTCGCCAAGGGCGTTTCCGTCAGGTGCAGCAGCCGGCGCTCCCCCCCCACCACCACGTGGCGGCTTTCCGAAGCGGGTGCCCGGGCGGCCAGGGCGCGGGCGGCCAGCGACTGGCCGGTGCCGGGTCCGGTGACCAGTTCGATGCCGCCGGACACCGCGTCCTCCACCGTGGCCCCCACCGCCCGGGCGTAGGCGGCGTTGCACCACAGCAGGCTGTAATCGGCCCGGCGCACCCACAGGGGAAACGGCAGCAGGTCCAGGGCGGCGCGATAGCGGGCCAAACCGGCCTCAGCCGCCGCACCCCGGTCGGTCAGGTCACGGCGTTCCTCCGCCATGTCGCTGATGTCGCGCAGCCACAGGATGCTGAGCGGCCCGGGCGCATCGGCGCCATCGCCGGGCGCCACCGGCGGCACCACGCGGCGTCCGGTGACGGACAGGACGCGGCCATCGTCGCGGCACAGGAAGGATCGGGTGAAGACGATGTCGCGGGCATCCAGATCCTGGATGGCCTGGCGCAGCTGGGCGGCATCACCGGGGGCGAAAGCGGCGACCACATCCTCCGGCCGGCCACCGATCAGCCCGCCGGCCAGCCCAAGGCAAGTGCCGGCACCGGCGGACGCCGACAGCACGCGGGGGCCAGCCCAGGCGATCCAATCGTCGGGGCAACCGGCCAGCAGCGCCTGTAGCTGGGTCTTTTCCGCATCGGCGCGGTTATGCACACGGGTCAGGCGGGCCAGGCATATCCCCGCCGCCACCAGGCTGACCACCATGCCCACCACCACCACCGGCCACGGCAGAGCGGGGAAAGCCAGGCGCAGGCAAGGGACGCCCGACACCGCCAGGGCGGCGATCATCAACGTTATGGGCAGGAAGGCGGCGTTTCTCGGCATGACGTTGGAAATCTTAGTTAATGACGCCCCGGGTGCCAAGCGAACGGAAGGCTACGTTTTCATGGCAAATAGTTCGCCGAACAAATGAATAAAGGCCGGGCAGTGACGCCCGGCCTTTACGACTGTGCTAGAAAAACCGCTTACCACCATCGTCCCGGCCGGGAAAGCCTGATCGGGACGATGGTCCTTTATTAGTAGCGATAGTGGTCCGGCTTGAACGGGCCCTGCGGGCTTACGGCGATGTAGTCAGCCTGCTTCTGCGACAGGGTGGTCAGGGTGGCGCCGACCTTGTCCAGGTGCAGGCGGGCCACCTTCTCGTCCAGGTGCTTGGGCAGCACATAGACCTTACGCTCGTACTTGCCGTGGTTGTTCCACAGCTCGATCTGGGCCAGCACCTGGTTGGTGAAGCTGGCGGACATGACGAAGCTGGGGTGGCCGGTGGCGCAGCCCAGGTTCACCAGGCGGCCCTGGGCCAGGACGATCAGGCGCTTGCCGTCAGGGAACACCACTTCGTCCACCTGCGGCTTCACTTCTTCCCACACGTAGTTGCGCAGGGCGTCGATCTGGATTTCGCTGTCGAAGTGGCCGATGTTGCAGACGATGGCCCGGTCCTTCATCTCCCGCATGTGGTCCAGCGTGATGACGTCGACATTGCCGGTGGCGGTGACGAAAATGTCGCCCTGGGCGGCGGCCTGCTCCATCGTGACGACCTGGTAGCCTTCCATGGCGGCCTGCAGGGCGTTGATGGGATCGATCTCGGTCACCAGGACGCGGGCGCCCTGGCTGCGCAGCGAGGCGGCGGAGCCCTTGCCCACGTCGCCGTAGCCGCAGACCACGGCGACCTTGCCGGCCATCATCACGTCGGTGGCGCGCTTGATGCCGTCCACCAGGCTTTCGCGGCAGCCATAGAGGTTGTCGAACTTCGACTTGGTGACGCTGTCGTTCACGTTGATGGCCGGAACCTTCAGCGTGCCCTTCTTCATCATCTCATACAGGCGATGCACGCCCGTGGTGGTCTCTTCCGACAGGCCGCGGATGCCGGCCAGAATCTCGGGGTACTTGTCATGCAGGATCTGGGTGACGTCGCCGCCGTCGTCCAGGATCATGTTCGGGGCCCAGCCGGCATTGGGACCCTCGGCCGGGCCGCGCAGCGTCTGCTCAATGCACCACCAGAACTCCTCCTCCGTCTCGCCCTTCCAGGCGAAAACCGGGATGTTGGCGGCGGCGATGGCCGCGGCGGCGTGGTCCTGGGTCGAGAAGATGTTGCACGAGGACCAGCGCACGGTGGCGCCCAGGTCCACCAGCGTCTCAATCAGCACGGCGGTCTGGATGGTCATGTGCAGGCAGCCGATGATGCGGGCGCCGTCCAGCGGCTTCTTGCCCGCGTATTCCGTGCGCAGGGCCATCAGGCCCGGCATCTCGGTCTCGGCGATGGTGATTTCCTTGCGACCCCAGCCGGCAAGGCCGATGTCCTGGACTTTGTAGTCGGTGAAGGCGGTCATGGGGATCAATGCTCCTCTAACGCCCATGGAAGCAGCCGATGGCGCAGACGATGCCGCCCCGGCCTTCCCAGGCTGGATGATGGCTGGGTGTATCAGTGGGTCCGCTCGCCAGCAAGCATAAAGATATCTTTATGTGTGCATTTGTTGGTGGGATAGCCGTTTGCACCGACCAGCCCCAAGGGACGAATGTTAGGCCGCGACTGCGACCGGATGGCCGCACCCGACGATTGAGGGCAAAAAAACCTTACTTCAGGAACCGCTCCACCTCGTGCACCAGCACCACCCGGCCGGCCAGGCGCCCGCCCAGGGGGCCGCGCACCGCCCGGACCAGGTTCGCGTTGGCGGTGACGTAGACCAGTTGCATGCCCTGGGCCAGGGCCAGGTACAGGCAATCCTGCGCCGGATGGGTCAGTTGGGCCGCCAGGCGCACGGCGTCGGCCAACAGCGGACGCGAGGGCATCAGTTCCACCTCCGCCCCCTGCAAGGCCATGGCGGCGGTGGCGGCCTCCGTCGCCGTCAGGTCGCCCAGGGCCACCTTGGCGCCCAGCACCTGGGCCAGATCGCCCATCAGCACGTCAGGCGCCATCAGGCGGTGGCCCAGCAGCAGGTCTGGGCCACCGCGCTGGTCGCTTCCGGCACCACCCATTGCAGGGCGACGGAGGCGTCGATGACGAATTGCAGGCTCATTCCCCGTCCCCCGTTTCCGGCAGCACGCTCTCCGGCAGGGCCGCCCAGGTTTCGGTGCGGACGCCGGCCAGGACGTCGCCGGCGGGACGATGGGGCCGGTCGGCCAGGGATTGGCGCAGCGAGGACGCCAGGGCGCGAAAATCCTGCGGCTCGTTGGCCAGCGCCTGGCGCAGGATGTCGCGGCACTCGGCCTCCATGGATCGGCCGTGGCGGGCGGCGCGCAGCTTCAGGCGGCGCACCAGTTCCTCATCCAGGCCACGAACGGTCAAGGCGGTGGGCATAGGCATTCTCCCGGCAATGCCAGCAGTGCTGGCAGCCGCCCCAAGGTGCGATAGCCCCCGAATCCCGTCAAGCGGTGGGTTTCACCCGTCTGTCAGGGCCATGAAAGCATCCTTCATGCCCCTGTAGGACGCGACCGCGTCCGCCGCAGGTTTCTGGGGAGCCAAAGGCGGACTGGAAACCGAGGAAGCCAAGCCGGCGGATGCCGGCGCCCGGCGTTTGAGGGCGCATCAAGCCGCGGCGTCGTTGAAATCGTCCAGCAGCGCCGCGATGCGGCCCTGGTCGGTCTGGTCCATGATGGTGCGGGCGCGGCGCGTTGCCTCCACCAAATCCAGGCCGCGCAGGCGGCGCTTCACCAGCAGCAGGTTGTTGGGCGCCATGGACAGCTCACGGATGCCCAGGCCCAGCAGCAGGGCGGTGTAGCGGGGATCACCCGCCATCTCGCCACAGATGGACACGGGGATGCGGGCGCGCAACGCCGCCTCGGTGGTGAACTGCACCAGGCGCAGCACGGCCGGGTGCAGCGGGTCATAGAGGTCCGCCACCTGCTCGTCACCCCGGTCGATGGCCAGGGTGTACTGGATCAGGTCGTTGGTGCCAATGGCGAAGAAATCGCAGAACGGCGCCAGCCCGTCGGCCGACAGGGCGGCCCCCGGGATTTCGATCATGATGCCCAGCTTGGGCAGGGGGTTGGCGATCTTCACCCCCCGGCGACGCAGGCGGCGCACCACGTTGGCCATGATCTCGCGCACCCGCCGCACCTCCGCCACCGAACTGATCATGGGCAGCAGGATGCGCAGGTTGCCATGGGCGCCGGCCCGCAGCATGGCCGCCAGCTGGGTTTCCAGCAGCTTGGGCTCCTTCAGCGACAGGCGGATGGCGCGCAGGCCCAGGGCGGGGTTGGTGGGTTCGCTGAAATAGCCGCGCAGGGCGGTGGCGATCTTCTCGCCCCCGATGTCCAGGGTGCGGGCGGTGACGGGCTTGCCGTCCATGCTTTCCACGATGCGGGTCATCACCTCGGTCTGTTCATCCTCATCGGGCAGGTCGTCCCGGTTCATGAACAGGAATTCGGTGCGCAGCAGGCCGATGCCGGCCGCCCCCACGTCGATGGCACCATCCAACTCGCGCGGCAGTTCCAGGTTGGCGTTCAGCGTCACGGCCGTGCCGTCGCGGGTGACGCTGGGCAGCTTGCGCAGGCTTTTCAGCTGCGCGCGTTCCGCCAGCAGTTCCGCGCGGCGGCGGCGGTATTCGGCCAGCACCTCGGGACTGGGGTTGACGCAAACCTGGCCGGCGATGCCATCCACCACCACGGTGTCGCCATTGTGCACCCCCTGCAGCAGGCCCAGCGTGCCCAGCACCGCCGGCAGGCCCAGGGAGCGCGCCATGATGGCGGTATGGCCTTCCGCCCCGCCCAGCATGGTGGCGAAGCCGGCGATGCGGCGCGGATCCATCAGGGCGGTGTCGGCGGGGCTCAACTCCTCCGCCAGGACGATGCAGCCTTCGGGCAGGAAGGAGAAGGCCTGGTACTTGTGCTGCATCAGGTTGCGCAGCAGGCGCTGCCCCACCTCGCGCACGTCGGCGACGCGGGCCGCCAGGTAGGCGTCCTCCATATCCGCGAAGGTCTGGGCGATGCTGGTGATTTCCGCCTGCACCGCCGCCTCGGCGTTCAGGCGATCCTGGCGCACGCGCCGTTCCACCCCGCGGATGAGGCGGGAGCCGGACAGCATGGCGAAGTGGGCATCCAGCAGGAAGCCGACCTCCTCCGCTGCCGAGTCGGGCAGCGCCGCGGCCTTGGCCTTCAGCTTGCGCACCTGGCGGCGCGCCTTGTCGGCGGCACCGGCGAAGCGCTGGACCTCGGCCTCCACCCCGTCCTCGGGCACCAGGTACTCCGGGGCCTGCAAGGCGCCGGCGTCGACCACGTGGGCCGGACCGATGGCGATGCCGGACGACACGCCGACGCCACGCAGCAGGCGGCCCCCCACCGCCTTGCCCGGGCGCGCCCGGCCCGCCGGACGTTCAGCCATGGAACGGTCAGTCTTCATCGAACTTGCGGTCGACCAGGGCAACCAGGGCGTCCAACGCCTGTTCCCCCTGCGGCCCCCGCGCCCGCAGGGTGATGGAGGTGCCGATGGCGGCCGCCAGCATCATCAGGCCCATGATCGATTGCCCGTTGACCTGGGTGTCGCCCCGCTCGACCTCCACCTCGGCGTCGAACTCCGCCGCCAGCTTCACGAACTTGGCCGCCGCGCGGGCATGCAGCCCCCGGCGGTTCTGGATCAGCGCCGTGCGCGCAGGCCCGAAGGGGCCCGCATCCCCCGTCCCGTCCCCGGTCATGATCTCAGCCACCATCCGCCAGCAGCGACGACGCGACGTTGATGTACTTGCGGCCAGCGTCGCGCGCGGCCTGGACCGCACTTTCCAGCGTGTCGGTCTTGCGCACGCTGGCCAGCTTGATCAGCAGGGGCAGGTTGACGCCGGCGATGACCTCGACCTTGGCGCGGTCCATGGTGCTGATCGCCAGGTTAGACGGCGTGCCGCCGAACATGTCGGTCAGGACGACCACCCCGTCACCACTGTCGCATTCCGCGACCTTGGCCAGGATATCCTCCCGCCGTTCCTCCATGTCGTCTTCGGGCCCGATGCAGACGGCGCGCACCTGCGGCAATTCCCCCACGACGTGCTGGAGGGCCAGAATGAACTCCTCGGCCAGGCGGCCGTGGGTCACGAGGACCATGCCGATCATCGTATCTCCCTATTGGTGACGATTGCGGGCTCCGGGGACACGCCGGACCGGTCCAATTCCCGGTGGGTGACACCCACCCGGAAGCCCTGGGTTTGCAACCACGCCGCCAGCCGGTTGGCGACGAAAACGGAACGATGCCGCCCGCCCGTGCACCCCACCGCGATGGTGAGGTAACGTTTGCCCTCGCCGCTGTAGCGGGGCAGCAGGGGGGCCAGAAGCCGGGTCAGATTGTCGAAGAAGCCCGCGTAATCCCCATCCTTCTCGATGAAGGCGCCCACCGCCGCGTCATTGCCCGTCAGGGGACGCAGGTCGGCATTCCAATGGGGGTTGTCGAGGAAACGGACGTCGAACACCAGATCGGCCTCACGCGGGACGCCGTGGCGGAACGAGAAGCTGGTCACGAAGACATGCAGCGACGGCGCCGTGTCCAACCGGAAGTGCCCGCCCAGCAAACGACGGACATCGTGGATGGAAAGCTGGGTGGTGTCGATGACCACGTCGGCATTGTCACGCAAGGACCACAGCAGGGTGCGTTCCCGCGCGATGCCGTCCGCCACCGGCCGGTCGATGGCCAGCGGATGGGGCCGCCGCGTTTCCGTATAGCGCCGCTGCAGCACCTCGTCCGAGGCCTCCATGAACAGCAGGCTGACGGAGCGGCCGGCCGCCTGGCGCAGGCGGTCCAGTTCGGCCAGCACGGCGTCGGCGGAAAAATCGCGGGTGCGGCTGTCGATACCGATGGCCAGCGGCCGGTCGCGCGCCTGCTCCACCAGATGGGTCAGCAGGGTGAGGCGCAGATTGTCCACCGCCTCATACCCCAGATCCTCCAGCGCCTTCAGCGCCGTGGACAGGCCACCGCCGGACAGGCCGGTGACGACGACGACGGGGGGCAACTCGGTGCTCATGCCGCCACCTGTTCGAAATCCGCCGGCACCAGCGGCCGGCCGGCCAAAAGTGCCGACAGCGCCAGGCGCAAGGCGGCGGGGGCGGAAGGCGCGAAGGACCACAAGGCCACGCGCGGCAGGGTGACCCCTTCCAGAACGACGGCGGCGGGTTCGGGCAGGCGGGGCACGGAGGCGGGATCAGCCATCAGATCGACCACCAGGCGCAAGGGCGCGCTGTCCACGGCGGGGGCGGGCAGGATGCCCAGGCCGCGCACCTCAATCAGGCCGGCCAGTCGTTGTGGTGCCATGGCCGTCAGCACCCCGTCAGCGGATTGCAGCATAACTTGGTCGTCCGCCACCAGCCGGGCACCCGCATCGATCAGGCGCAAGGCCAGGTCGGACTTGCCCGACCCCGACGGTCCCCGCAACAGGAGGCCGGCACCGCTAACACTGACGCAAGTGGCATGGACGCGGATCATGGTCGAGCGAAGGTGCGACCGATGGCCCCCCCTGTCAATGCCGTGCAGCGCATGCGGGGTCCCCCCGGACCCGGCCCCCATTCCCATCATCCCCCCTTGATTTCAACCGGACCGCCTTCAGGTCCGCGGGCTTCCCATCCCTTCATCCCCCGATGACGGATACGGAATCCACTCTCCCGCGGCAGTTTTAGCAGATGCGGCGGGTGGCGCAAAGCCGGGGACAACCGTTCCTTCGGCAACGCAACAGATAAGCGGATGACGCACCACCCTTGGCCCCAGGCCCACATACCCCTATCTTTTCACCGCCACGGACCGCCACTTTGGTGCGCCGCCGCATGGAACAGCGACGCCAGCGCGCCAGCAGGGCCGCCCGAGACGATATCCCCCCAAGACAGCGAACAAGGTATCCCGATGCCCGACGCCACGTCCCCCATCAACCCGCCGACCCAGAGCCGCCGGCCCGGCCAGCCGCACAAGCGCGTGAACTTCGGCCTTCAAGGCGGCGGATCGCACGGCGCCTTCACCTGGGGCGTGCTGGACCGCCTGCTGGAGGACGGACGGCTGGAGGTGGAGGCCATCTCCGGCACCAGCGCCGGGGCCATGAACGCGGTGGTCCTGGCCGATGGCTATGGCAAGGATGGGCGCGACGGCGCCCGCAAGGCGTTGCGCGACTTCTGGACCCGGGTGGGACAGGCGGGGCGCGGATCGCCGCTGCAACGCAGCTGGCTGTCGCGGCTGCGGGGCAGCTGGCGGGTGGATGACAGCCCAGGCTACGCCTGGATCAATTTCATGAACATGCTGGTCTCGCCCTATCAGAGCAATCCGATGGGCATCAACCCCCTGCGCGGCATCCTGGAGGACCTCATCGATTTCGACCAGGTGCGCTACGCCGCCGGCATCGACCTGTACCTGTCGGCCACGAATGTGGAAACCGGCAAGGTCAAGATCTTCCGCAACCGCGACATCACGGTGGACGCCGTGCTGGCGTCGGCCTGCCTGCCGCAGATGTTCCAGGCGGTGGAGATCGATGGCGAGCATTACTGGGACGGCGGCTTCATGGGCAACCCGTCGCTGTGGCCCATCGCCTATGAGAACGAAAGCCACGACATCATCGTCATCCAGATCAACCCGCTGATGCGCAAGGGTGTGCCCAAGACCCCGTATGAAATCGCCGACCGGGTGAACGAGATCACCTTCAACGCCTCGCTGATGCGTGAGATGCGGTCCATCCGCTTCGTCTCGCGCATGATCGAATCCGGGGAACTGAAGTCCGACCATTACAAGGCCCTGCGCATGCACGTCATCGAGAACGACGAGGCACTGTCCGACATGCACGCCTCCAGCAAGCTGAACGCCGAGCCGGAGTTCCTGCAATACCTGTTCGCCAAGGGGCGGGAGACGGCGGACTGCTGGCTGGCCGCCAACTTCGACAAGGTCGGCGTGGAGACCAGCATCGACATTGTGCGGGATTATTTGTGAGGCGTCCCCCAGGCGCCGGGCGGTTTTTTGATGGCCCTCAAGCGCCGGGCGCAGTCATCCGGCCGCTTGGGGCTATCCTCGTTTTGCAGTCCGCCTTCGGCTCCCCACAAAACTCCGGCGGCCGCGGTCGCGGCCTAGGGGCTTCGCCCGTGACCGTTTAGCCTCATGAGGCACCCATAAGGCCCCTTGGCCTGCGGGCCTGGCCGGCTATATGATGGAACCATGGTCGAGACACGCCCCACCACGTCCCGCCTCGGCGGATTGATCCCTGACGGTTCGGACCGGCAATCCATCGTGGTGCCGCCACCCGCCCCCGTGCGGGCCGTGCAGAAGGCCAAGCCGGGCAACCGCTGGCCCAGCGCGCGTGAGCTGGCCAGCCTGATGGTCAACGGCATCCTGACCCTGCCCCTGCGTTATCGCCGGGGCATGTTCCTGGACGTGCTTCTCTGACGTTTCCGGACGGCATTCGCTGCGCCACTTGAGAAGCCCCGGCAACGGGTCATTCCGGCGCCACACGTTTGGGCAACTTTTGTAATTAGAATAATTCCAATTGAACCGGTTTGGGTCTAGGATGGCGGCGTCACCGTCCCCTCGAAGACGCCGCCGCCCCGATGACCCTCCCCAGCCTCAAGCAACTCCGCTATCTGGTGCACCTGCATGAGCACCGGAACTTCAGCCGGGCGGCCGAGGCGTGCAACGTCACCCAGGCCGCCCTGTCGTCCAGCATCCAGGAACTGGAGGCGTTGTTGCGTCTGCGCCTGGTGGATCGGACACGCCGCATGGTGGCCTTCACCAAGGTCGGTGAGCAGGTGGTGGAGAAGGCCCGGGAAATGCTGCGGGTGGCGCAGGATCTGGGCAACATCGGCCATGCCGAGGGGCCGCTGACAGGCGTCCTGCGGCTGGGCATCATCCCCACCATCGGCCCTTTCCTGCTGCCCCGCCTGCTGCCCAAGTTCGCCAGCTGCTATCCCATGCTGGAGCTTCACGTGCGGGAGGAGTTCAGCGCCGGCCTGTGCACCGCCCTGGGCCGGGGCGACCTGGACTGCGCCATCCTGGCCCTGCCCTATCCCTGCGCCACGCTGAACTATGACGCGCTGTTCGATGACCCGCTGATGCTGGCCTTCCACCAGGAGGACCCGGTGGGCCGGCAACCGATCCTGACTGAGGAGGATTGGACGGAACGCCTGCTGCTGCTGCCGGACGGGCATTGCCTGCGCGACCACACCCTGTCGCTGTGCGGCCGCGCGGACCTGCAGCGCCAGGCCATGGCGGCCTCCACCCTGCAAACCCTGGTGCATCTGGTGGACAACCGCCTGGGTGTCACCCTGCTGCCGGAAATGGCGGTGCGGGCCGGCATCCTGAACGGCCTGCATGTGGAAACACGGGCCCTGCCGGACCCGGACGCCAAGCGCCGCATCGTGCTGGCCTGGCGCAGTGGTGCCGCGCTGACCGACACCTATGGACGTCTGGCCCAGGCTATTCGTGAAGCCGGACATTAATAAATATGACGGATATCAGCGCGATAATGCCTGTTCACCAAACAAATTAATTGGCACACTAAATGTTGATGCGACAACCGCAAGCCAATTATCTGAGATGTGCCGCACAAATATTAATACTATAGATTTTCCCTATGACGATCATAGGTTTAATTAGTTTGTTCCCTTTTTTTCAGCGTGATAGCTGCTGACGCATCCTGAGTTGCGATTTTCCCAGAAAGGGAGAAACTTCGATGCACAAGCGCGCCCTATCATTCGCCCTGCTGCTGTCGGCCACCCTGTCGCCGCTGGCCCTGGCCGCCACCGGCGCCACCGAAGACAAGCCCATGTCCAGCCAGGATTGGTGGCCCAACCGGCTGGACCTCAGCCCGCTGCGCCAGAACGAGGCGGCATCCAATCCCTATGGCGACAAGTTCGACTATGCGGCCGAGTTCAAGACCCTGGACCTTCAGGCGGTGAAGAAGGACATCGATAAGGCCCTGACCACACCCCAGGCGTGGTGGCCGGCGGACTACGGCAATTACGGCCCCTTCTTCATCCGCATGGCCTGGCACAGCGCCGGTACCTATCGCGTGGGTGACGGGCGTGGTGGTTCCGGCGGCGGCGAGCAGCGGTTCGAACCGCTGAACAGCTGGCCGGACAACGTGAACCTGGACAAGGCGCGGCGCCTGCTGTGGCCCATCAAGCAGAAATATGGGCGCAAGATTTCCTGGGGCGACCTGATGGTCCTGGCCGGCAACGTCGCCTTGGAGAACATGGGCTTCAAGACCCTGGGCTTCGCCGGCGGCCGCGTCGATGAATGGGAGCCGGACCTGGTGTTCTGGGGGCCGGAGAAGAAGTGGCTGGGGGATGAGCAGCGCTTCGACGCCCAGCACCAGCTGAAGGGCCCCCTGGCCGCCACACAGATGGGCCTGATCTACGTGAACCCGGAAGGGCCGAACGGCAACCCCGACCCCATCGCCGCCGCCAAGGACATCCGCCAGGCCTTCGGCCGCATGGCCATGGATGATGAGGAGACGGTGGCCCTGATCGCCGGCGGCCACACCTTCGGCAAGGCCCACGGCGCGCATGAGGCCAAGTGCTTAGGCGGCGATCCCGCCAGTTCCAGCGTGGAGAAGCAGGGCCTGGGCTGGGAGAACAAGTGCGGCACCGGCAACGGCGCCGACACCGTGGGCAGCGGGCTGGAGGGCGCCTGGTCCGCCAACCCCATCGCCTTCACCACCCAGTACCTGGACAATCTGTTCGGCTTCGACTGGGTCCAGACCCGGAGCCCCGCCGGCGCCATCCAGTGGGAGCCCAGCGACAAGAACGCGGGCGAACTGGTGCCCGACGCGCACGACCCGAACAAGCATCACCCGCCCATGATGTTCACGACCGATCTGTCGGTGAAGATGGATCCGGCGTTCCGCGCCATCGCCTTGCGCTTCCAGAAGAACCCGGATGAATTCGCCGCCGCCTTCGCCCGCGCCTGGTTCAAGCTGACCCACCGCGACATGGGCCCGCGCGCCCGCTATCTGGGCAATGAGGTGCCGAAGGAGGTGTTCTCCTGGCAGGACCCGGTGCCGGCGGCCGACTACGCCGTGATCGACGCCCAGGACGTGGCGTCATTGAAGGGCAAGGTCCAGGCATCGGGGTTGAGCGTACCCGAACTGGTGCGCACCGCCTGGGCGGCGGCGTCCAGCTTCCGCGGTACCGACATGCGTGGTGGTGCCAACGGCGGCCGCATCCGCCTGGCGCCGGAGAAGGACTGGGCCGTCAACGACCCGGCGGAACTGAAGAAGGTGCTGGCCAAGCTGGAGGGCATCCAGGCCGATTTCAACCGCGCCCAGAAGGGCGGCAAAAAGGTGTCGCTGGCCGACCTGGTCGTGCTGGCCGGCGGCGTGGGCGTGGAGCAGGCGGCCAAACAGGCGGGTTACACCGTCGAGGTGCCGTTCAAGCCGGGCCGCACCGATGCCACCCAGGCGCAGACCGACACCGCCTCCTTCGCCTATCTGGAACCGGCGGCCGACGGCTTCCGCAACTACTACGGCAAGGGCAGCCGCCTGTCCCCGGCGGAGATGCTGGTGGACAAGGCCAACACCCTGACTCTGACGGTGCCGGAGATGACGGTGCTGGTGGGGGGCTTGCGCGCCCTGAACGCCAATGAGGGGCAGTCGGCCACGGGCGTCCTGACCAGCCATCCCGGCACGCTGGACAACGCCTTCTTCGTCAACCTGCTGGACATGGGCACGACCTGGACGCCGTCCGCCAAGGGCCAGGGCCTTTATGAAGGGCACGACCGGGCCAGCGGCGCCCTGAAATGGACCGCCTCGCCCGTCGACCTGATCTTCGGCTCCAACTCGGAACTGCGGGCGGTGGCGGAGGTCTACGCCAGCGACGACGCCAAGGAGAAGTTCGTGCGGGACTTCGTGGCCGCCTGGGCCAAGACCATGGAGTTGGATCGGTTTTAGTTGGGTAGGGGTATATCGGCGGCATGGGAAGTCCCATGCCGCCGTAGCCCGCGACGGCGGGCGCCGGAGCTTTTTGGGGAGCGTCAGCGGACTGAAAAGCGAGGACAAGCCAAGGGCGCGGATGCGCCCGCCCGGCGCTTGAGGGCGGAAATGATCAGGCGTTACGCACGGCATCCAGGAAGGCGCGGATGAGGGCCGGGTCCTTGTGGCCCGGCCTGTCCTCCACGCCGGAGGACACGTCCACCGCCGTGGCACCGCTGATACGGACGGCCTCGGCCACCGTGTCGGGCGTCAGGCCGCCGGACAGCATCCAGGGCTTGGCCCAGGACCGGCCGGTCAGCAGGGTCCAGTCGAAGGCGACACCGTTGCCGCCCGGCAGCACGGAATCCCTGGGCGGCTTGGCATCGAACAACAGCATGTCCACCACCGGCTCATAAGCCGCAGCAGCGTCCAGGTCGGTCGCCGTTTCCACCTTCAGCGCCTTGATGACCGGCAGGCCATGGCGGGCGCGGATGGCGGCCACCCGTTCCGGCGTCTCATTCCCATGCAACTGCACCATGTCCAAGGGCACCTGGCCCAGCACGTGGTCCAGGAAGGCATCATCCGGATCGACGAACAGGCCCACGGTGCGCACGCCGGTCGGCACCATGCGCGCCAGTTCCGCCGCCATGGGCGGGCTGATGTTGCGCGGCGACTTGGCGAAGAACACCAGCCCGATGTAGCGCGCGCCACCGGTCACGGCGGCGTCCAGCGCCTCAGGGTGGGTGATGCCGCAGATCTTCGCCTTGACGGGCATGGTCCGTGTTCCTCAGGCGGCCAGTTCGGTGACGATGCGCTGGGCGGCCTGGACGGGGTCGGCGGCATCGGTGATGGGCCGGCCGATGACCAAATAGGTGGCGCCGGCCGCGACCGCCGCCGACGGGGTCATGATGCGCTTCTGGTCGTTGGCCGACGCCCAGACGGGGCGGATACCCGGCACCATCAGGGTGAAGTTCGGGCCCATCTGCCGACGCAGCACCGGGCATTCGTTGGGCGAACAGACGATGCCGTCCAGTCCGGAGACATGGGCCAGGTCAGCCAGCAGGGCCACCTGGTCGGCCACCGGCCGGTCCACGCCCACCGACGCCAGGTCCAGCAGGCTCATGCTGGTCAGCACGGTGACGCCCAGCAGGGCCGGGCGCGGCACCCCCAGCTTGGCCGCCGCGTCGTTGGCGGCATCGGCCGCCGCCCGCATCATTGCGGCCCCGCCCAAGGTGTGCAGGGTGATGAAGGCTGGTGCCAGGGGCATGACGGACCGGATGGCGCCCGCCACCGTGTTGGGGATGTCGTGCAGTTTCAGGTCCAGGAACAGCGGCAGGTCCAGCCCCTCGGTCACGGCGCGCACGCCGTCCGGCCCCGTGGCGCAGAAGAACTCCAGCCCCAGCTTCACGCCGCCGACATGGCCGGCCAGACGCTGCGCCAAGGCGCGGGCGGCCGGCGGCTCGGGCATATCCAGGGCGACGAAGGTGCGGCGGGCGGGCGGGATCATGGCGGAAGGCTGCTCCGGCTATTTAAAGGGGGTTTTTAGAGGAAATACGGGATTTATCGCCACCACGCATGCGCATTTATGGGCGGGGGGCCCCGCGCATCAGGCCCCATCAGCGTCCGGCCGCCATCCACCCAGGGGGTAATGCCGCAGGGCGTGGTAGGTGCTGCCCTGCCGGCCCAGCACGCTTTCATAAAGGACGAAGCGATCCACCGGGAACGGCCCCGCCTGGAACAGCCCGTAATCCTCCAGGAAGCGGCCCAGCCTGGACGCCGGCGTCTCGCGGCCGGACAGCCAGGCCAGGGTCACGTGGGGGGTGAACTTGCGCGGCTCGGCGGCCAGCCCCGCCCGCACCACCGCACTTTCCACCTTGGCCCGCAGGTGGTCCAGGGCCGGTTCGGGGCGCACGCCGGCCCACACGGCGCGCGCCTTGTCGCCGGCACCGAACTGGCCCAGCCCGTCCAGCGCCAGGGTGAAGGCGGGGGCCACCACCAGATCCAGCGCCTCATCCACATCCTGGGCCACCCCCTCGTCCACCTCACCGATGAAACGCAGGGTGAGGTGGTGGTTCTCCGGCGCCACCCAGCGGGCGCCGGGCAGGCCGCCGGACAGGCGCGCGAGGGCATCACGCACCCCTTCCGGCATTTCCAGGCCCACGAACAGGCGGATCATGGCGGCGGCCCTCCCGACCATCCCTCAGGGACAGGGCGTGGGGTTGAGACGGTGCACGGCCTCGATGGCGGCCACCACCTCATCCCCCAGCGTCAGATCAAAGGCGGCCAAGTTGCTTTCAAGGTTGGCCATGCTGGTGGCGCCGATGATGGTGGAGGTGACGAACGGCCGGCGGTGGACGTAGGCGATGGCCATCTGCGCCGGATCCAGGCCGTGGCGGCGGGCAATGTCCAGATAGGCCGCCGTGGCGGCATCCGCCCCCGGCCGGTCGTAGCGCGAGCCACGCCCGTCGATGGACCGGCGGCTGCCCGCCGGCATGGCGCCGTCCAGGTACTTGCCGCTCAAGGTGCCGGCCCCCAGCGGCGAATAGGCCAGCAGGCCCACATCCTCGCGCACCGCCACCTCCGCCAGATCACCATCGAACTCACGGGACAGCAGGTTGTAGACGTTCTGGATGCTGGCGATGCGCGGCAGGCCCTGTTGTTCCGCCGCCCGCAGATAGGCCATGACGCCCCAGGCCGTCTCATTGGAAACGCCGATGTGGCGGACCTTGCCGGCCGTGACCAGTTCACCCAGGGCCGCCAACGTTTCCTCGATGGGCACGCCGCCGTCGATGGGCTGGTCGGTCGGGGCGGGGCGGCCGAACAGGGCGAGCGGGCGCTGCGGCCAGTGCACCTGGTACAGGTCGAGGTAGTCGGTCTGCAAACGCTTCAGGCTGGCATCCACCGCGGCCTGGATGTTGGCGCGGTCCAGCCGATGCCGGCCGTCACGCACCCAGGGGGCCGGCGTGGGGCCGATGACCTTGCTGGCCAGGAACACCCGGTCGCGCCGGCCGCTGGCCTTGAACCAGGTGCCGATGATCTCTTCCGTGCGGCCATAGGTCTCTGCCGTCGGCGGGATGGCGTACATTTCGGCGGTGTCGAAGAAGGTCACGCCCCGGTCAAAGGCGTGGTCCATCTGGGCGTGGCCCTCGGCCTCGGTATTCTGGCGGCCCCAGGTCATGGTGCCCAGGCAGATGGCGCTGACGGTGACGTCGGTACGGCCGAGACGGCGGTATTCCATGGGAAGGCTCACTTGCATAACTTGCGGGATGGTCCGTCATAGCGGGACGGACGGACGGGGAACAGGGGCTTATTTGGCCGCGGTCGCCCCTGCATTGAGGCCGGCCAAGGCCTTGGCCACCAGGGGTTTCAGCCCCTTCACCATGACGGCGACGCCATCGGCGTTGGGGTGCATGCGGTCAGCAATGGTCAGCTTCGGGTCCAGCGCCACCCCGTCCAGGATGAAGGGATAGAAGGGTACGGCGTACTGTGCCGCCAGGTCGGGATAGATCCGGTCGAAGGCGGCGACGTAGTCCGCACCCAAATTGGGCTGGGCCCTCATACCGGCCAGGATGGCGGGGATGTGCCGGTCCTTCAGCGTGGCCAGAATCTTGTCCAAATTGGCGCGGGTGGATTTGGGGTCGATGCCGCGCAGCATGTCGTTGGCGCCCAGTTCCACCACCACCAGATCCGGCTTGTCGCCCAGGAACCAGTCCAGCCCGGCCAGGCCGCCGGCCGAGGTCTGGCCGGAAACGGCCGTGTCCGCCACCTTCGCGTCCAGCCCGTCCTGGCGCAGCGCCGCCTCAAGCTGGCGGGTCAGGCCCTGGCCCGGCGGCAGGTTGTAGCCGGCCGACAGGCTGTCGCCCAGCACCGCCACCGTCAAGGTGCGCGCCTGTGCCGCACCGGACCCGACCGCGAACACCAGGAACATCACCGCCGCCAAAGGCTTGAAAACGCGGGATAGATAAAGTCGCATGCCGCTCACCTGCCGCCTGTTGAAAACCCGGGGGGCCGGGCCATATCGCGTGAAGACCTGTAGCCGCCGGAAAGTTTCGCCCCCATGCCCAATTCGGAACCCGCGCTGACGCTGGACGGCCTGACCCTGACATTGGGAAGCACGGCCGGGCGCGTCAACATCCTGAAAGGCATCGACCTTTCCATCGGCGCCGGTGAGCGGATCAGCATCGTGGGCCCCAGCGGGTCGGGCAAGTCATCGCTGATGATGGTGATCGGCGGGCTGGAACGGCCCACCGGCGGCACGGTCACGGTGGCGGGCCGCACGCTGAACACCCTGTCGGAGGATGCGTTGGCCCGCTTCCGCCGGGATCATGTGGGGATCGTCTTCCAATCCTTCCACCTCATGGGGGCGATGACGGCGCTGGAGAATGTGGCCCTGCCCCTGGAACTGGCGGGGGAGGAGGATGCCTTCGACCGTGCCCGCGACGGCCTGGCCGCCGTGGGCCTGGCCCATCGCCTGGACCATTATCCCGGCCAGTTGTCGGGCGGCGAACAGCAGCGCGTGGCCCTGGCCCGCGCCTTCGCCCCCCGGCCGCGCCTGGTGCTGGCGGATGAGCCCACCGGCAATCTGGACCAGGAAACGGGTGAGCAGATCATCCGCCTGATGTTCGACCAGTCGCGCCGCCACGGCACCACCCTGATCCTGGTGACCCACGACCCCAGCCTGGCCGCCCGCTGCGACCGCACCATCCGCCTGGCCGACGGCCGGGTGGTGGAGGACACGGTGGCGCGTGGCGTGCCCGACGCGTTGAACAGCGCCGATTGAGGCCGCGGGCGATGACCATGATCGACGACCTGAAACTGGCGGCGCGGCTGGCGCGGCGCGAACTGCGCGGCGGCATCCGGGGCTTTCGCATCTTCCTGCTGTGCCTGGCCCTGGGCGTGGGCGCCATCGCCACCGTGCAGTCGGTGGCGGGCGGCATCCAGCGGTCCCTGACCCAGGACGGCCGCGCCATCCTGGGCGGCGACGCCTCCGTCCGTGTGCTGTACCGGGAAGCGACGCCGGAACAGCGGCAGTGGCTGGACGGCCAGGGTACGGTGGCGGTGACGGCCGACATGCGCGCCATGACGCACAAGGTCTCCGGCGACGCGGCCAATGCCGACGCCGACCTGGGCGCCTCCGGCCTGGTGGAATTGAAGGCGGTGGACGGGCGTTATCCCCTGTACGGCCAATTGACCCTGACCGACGGCGCCACCAACGGGCAAGCCCGCCTGGCGCCGCGTGACGGCGTCTATGGCGCCCTGATCGACGACACGCTGGCCGCCCGCCTGTCCTTGAAGCCGGGCGACCGGGTGGCGGTGGGCGACATCGCGGCGGAGGTACGCGGCATCATCGATCATGAACCGGACAAGGCCGGTTCCGGCGGCTTCGCCATCGGCCCGCGCCTGATGGTATCGCTGGACGCCCTGCCGGCCAGCGGCCTGGTGCGGCCGGGCAGCCTGATCAACTGGTCCTACCAGCTGCGCCTGCCGCCGGACACGGACTCGACCGCCTGGGTCAAGACGGCGGACAAGGCCTTCCCCGACGCCGGCTGGCGGGTGCGCGACTTCCATAACGCCGCCCCGCAGCTGACCCGTTTCATCGACCGGCTGGCGCAGTTCCTGACGTTGGTGGGGCTGACCGCCCTGCTGGTGGGCGGGGTGGGCGTGGGCAACGCCGTGCGCAGCCACATGGACGCCAGCACCGCCTCCATCGCCACGCTGAAGTGTTTGGGCGCCCCCGCCCGCCTGATCTTCCAGCTGTACCTGCTGCAAATCCTGGCGCTGGCGGGCCTGGGCATCGTGGCCGGGCTGGTGCTGGGCACCGTGCTGCCGCTGACGGCGGGGCATCTGCTGGCCGGCCTGCTGCCCATCACGGCGGAGATCGGGGTCTACCCCGGCCGGCTGGCGCTGGCCGGCCTGTTCGGCCTGATGACGGCGCTGCTGTTCTCGCTCTGGCCCTTGGGCCAGGCGCAGGGCGTGCCGGCCGCCCGCCTGTTCCGGGAGGGGTCGGCCGGGCGTCGGGGCCGCCCCCCCGCCTTCCTGCTGGCCTTCCTGGTGTGGCTGGCATTGGCCCTGGGTGCCTTGGCGGTGTTGACCTCCGTCGACCAGAAGCTGGCGGCGTTCTTCGTGGTGGGTGCCGCGGCCACCCTGCTGTTGTTCCTGGGTGCGGGCACCGGCCTGACGCGGCTGGCCCGCCTGCTGCCCCGCCCGCGCCGGCCGGCGCTGCGCCTGGCGCTGACCAACCTGCACCGGCCGGGCAATTTGTCGGGCATGGTGGTGCTGTCCCTGGGCTTGGGGCTCACCGTGCTGGTGGCCGTGGCCCTGATCGAGGGCAACTTCCGCCGCGAGGTGGGTGAGTCCCTGCCCGCCAACGCCCCCAGCTTCTTCTTCGTCGATATCCAGCCCGACCAGCTGGACGCCTTCCGCCAGACGGTGATGGCGGTGCCGGGCGCCAGCGACCTGGAAACCACCCCGTCCTTGCGCGGCACCGTCGTGCGGGTGGACGGCAAGCCGGCGCAGGACATGGTGCACGACCCCGACAAGAAATGGGTGGTGAACGGCGACCGCGGCGTCACCTACCAGGCGGTCGCCCCCGCCGGCGACAAGGTGATGGCCGGCGCCTGGTGGCCAGCCGACTACAGCGGTCCGCCGAAGCTGGCCATTTCCAAGGATGTGGCGCAGGCCTTCGGCATCGGCCCCGGCGCCCACATCACCCTGTCCATCCTGGGGCGGGAGATCGAGGCCGAGGTGGCGGTGGTCCGCGACCTGGACTTCACCACCCTGGGCATCAACTTCACCCTGGTGCTGAGCCCCGGCGTGCTGGAACACGCGCCGCAGACCTACTTGGCCACCGTGCGGGCGCCGGCGGCATCCGAGGCCACCATCCAGCGCGCCGTCGTCAAGGCCTTCCCCAACGTCACCGCCATCCGGGTGAAGGAGGCGCTGTCCACCGTCGCCGTCATCATCGCCAACATCGGCATGGCGGTGCGGGTGGTGGCGGCCGTGTCGCTGGTGGCGGGCACCCTGGTGCTGGCCGGGGCCATCGCCGCCGGCCACCGCCGCCGTGTCTATGACGCCGTGGTGCTGAAGGTGCTGGGCGCCACCCGGTCCACCATCCTGCGCACCTTCCTGGTGGAATACGGCGCCCTGGGCCTGGTCACCGCCCTGATCGCCGGCGCCCTGGGCACCCTGACCGCCTGGGCCGTCCTGACCCAGGTGATGCACATGAAGTGGGTGTTCCTGCCGGAAACCCTGGTGCTGACCTCATTGATCAGCACCGCCATCACCCTGGCCCTGGGCCTGGTCGCCACCTGGCGCGCCCTGGGCCAGCCGGCCGCACCGTTGCTGCGGGAGGAGTGAGGCTTTTGCGCCATACGGAATTGTAGTAACATTTCCGTATGAGAATGCGGTTCGAATGGGATCCGGATAAGGCGACCAGCAATGTCCGCAAGCATGGCGTCGCCTTCAGCTTCGCTCTGCGTGTGTTCGCTGACCATTCGTACTCACCATTCAGGACCGTATCGAAGGCGGTGAACAACGCTGGCAGAGCCTAGGCGTGGTTAGAGATCATCTGCTGCTGATGGTGGTGCACACCATCCGGGACATTGATGAAAATGGCGAGACGATAGAAATCATCCGCGTCATTTCGGCCCGATCCGCCACCCCCAAGGAAAGGCGTCGCTATGAATACGAAGCTCGTTAGGATGGATATCGATTTGGAAAACCTTCCCCCGTTAACCGAGGAGGAAAAGGCCCAGCTCAAAGCCCTGGCGGAGCGGCCGGACAGCGAGATCGATTTCAGCGACATCCCTGAATTGACGGAAGCGTTCTGGAAGAACGCCGTGCGGGGCCGCTTCTACAAGCCGACCAAGACATCGACGACCGTGCGCATCGATTCCGATGTGCTGGCTTGGCTGCGGTCGGAAGGCAAAGGGTACCAGTCCCGCATCAACGCCATCCTGCGGCGGGAGATGCTGGCCTCACTCAAGGTGAAGTGAGGCCAGCGCCGACGTTCCCCTACGCCCCCGGCACGCCGCGGCTGGTGGAGTATTCGAAGTGCAGCGCTTCGCCCGGGTGGACCAGGGGGTGGATGGCGTGCACGGCCATGGCGGCCTCGGCGAAGCCGCACAGGATCAGCTTCACTTTACCCGGGTACGTGGCGATATCGCCGATGGCGAAGATGCCGGGCACGTTGGTGGCCATGGTGGCGGGGGTCACCGCCACGTGGTGGTGTTCCACGTTCAGGCCCCATTCGGCGATGGGGCCGAGGTCCATCGCCAGGCCGAAGAAGGCCAGCAAAGCGTCGGCCGGCAGGGTCTTTTCCACGCCGTCCAGGGTCGCGACCTTCACGCCGGTCAACTGGCCGTCGGCGCCCTCAAGCCCCGCCAGCTGGTAGGGCACGACCATGTCGATGGCGCCGTCCTTGGCCAGTTGGTCCAGGCGGGCGGCACTTTCGGGGGCGGCGCGGAACTTGGCGCGGCGGTGCACCACCTGCACCCGGGCCGCCACCTCGGCCAGGGAGATGGCCCAATCGACGGCGCTGTCGCCACCGCCGGCGATGACCACGCGCTTGCCGGCGAAATCCTGGCGGCGGCGCACTAGGTAGTGCACCGACTTGCCCTCATAGTCCTCAAGCCCGTCCAGCGGCGGCTTGTTGGGGCCGAAGGCGCCACAGCCGGCGGCCACGATGACGGCGCGGGCATCGATGGTGGTGCCCTTGGATGTGCCCACCAGCCAGCGCCCATCGTCACTCTGGGTCAGGGTGGTGACCTGCTGGCCCAGGTGATAGTTGGGGTTGAAGGGGGCGGCCTGTTCGGCCAGCCGGTCGATCAGGGTGGCGGCCTCGATCGCGGGATAGCCGGGGATGTCGTAGATGGGCTTTTCCGGGTACAGCGCCGTGCACTGGCCGCCCACCATGTCCAGGGCGTCCACCACGTGGCAGTCCAGCTTCAGCATGCCGCATTCGAAGATGGCGAACAGACCCACGGGGCCGGCGCCGATGATGCAGACGTCGGTGCGGTGGGTGCCGCCGGGGGCGATGGACTGCGAAGCGGTGGACATGATGGGTGCGAACTCCTGAACGCGGGGCCGATGGCCGTTTCGGGTTGCTTTCATCACGCGATTTGATGCGCTAATCAACAGCCCAATTCGCAGACGCCGCCCGACGATGCTTGCCCGGCGCCCGTCCGGCGAAGCAGAATCCCGCACCGACCTTCGCCAGGATACCGATGTCCCAGCCCCTGATCTTCACCCTGGATGACGAGGCGGCGACAGCCGCCCTGGCCGCCCGCCTGGGCCACCTGCTGGCGCCGGGCGACGTGGTGGCGCTGGGCGGCGATCTGGGTGCCGGCAAGTCCGCCTTCGCCCGTTTCCTGATCCGCAGCCTGGGCGACGCGGATGAAGAGGTCCCCAGCCCCACCTTCACCCTGGTGCAGACCTATGACCTGCCCGGCTTTCCCCTGTGGCACTTCGACCTGTATCGCCTGACCGAACCGGACGAGGTGCTGGAACTGGGATGGGAGGAGGTGCGGCACGGGGGCGTGGCCCTGGTGGAATGGCCGGTGCGCCTGGGATATCTGCTGCCCACCGAGCGGCTGGACGTGGAATTGGCCGTCACCGGACCCGACAGCCGCCGCGCCACCCTGACCGGCCATAGCGGCTGGGCCCTGCGCCTGAAGGACCTGTGATGCGGGACGCGCTGATCATCGCCTTCCTGGAAAAGGCCGGCTGGGCCGACGCCACCCGCCGGCCCATGGGCGCCGATTGGTCCGCCCGCCGCTATGAACGGCTCTCCCGGGACGGCGACAGCGCCATCCTGATGGACTGCGCGGACCCTGCCGCCGCGGCCCAGGTACCGCCCTTCGTGCGCATCGCCAAACTGCTGCGGGATGCCGACCTGTCGGCACCCGCCATCCTGGCCGGTGAGCCGGGGCATGGCCTGCTGCTGATCGAGGATTTCGGGGGCGAGGACTACGCCCGCCTGCTGGATGCCGGTGTCGAGCCCTGGCTGCCGCTGTATGAGGCCGCGACCGATGTGCTGATCACCCTGCACCGGCGTTTCGACCCCGCCACGGCGCCCGATGTGCCGCGCTATGACGCCCGCCTGTTCCGCGACCAGGTGATGCTGTTCGCCGACGCCTTCGCCCCAGCCGTGCGCGGTGGCGCGCTGCCCACCAGCGCCTGGGATGAGCTGGCGGCAGCGTGGGACGAAGTATTGCCGGCGGCACTCAGCCTGCCGGATACCCTGTTGCTGCGCGACTACCATCCCGGCAACCTGATGCGCCTGGCCGGCCGCGACGGCGTCAATGCCTGCGGCCTGCTGGATTTCCAGGACGGCGGCCTTGGCCCGCGCGCCTATGACCTGGTGTCCCTGTTGCAGGACGCGCGGCGCGATGTGCCGGCGGACATCGCCGCCGCGATGACGGCGCGCTACCTGGCGGCCTTCCCCGGCATTGATGCCCAAGCCTTCGCGGCATCGGCGTCCATCCTGGCGGCCCAGCGCCACGCCCGTATCCTGGGCCGGGTGGCGCAATTGGCCCAGGCCACGGCCGGCGCGCCGCAACTGTCCTTCCTGCCCCGGGTCTGGAGGCAGTTCGCCGACGCCATCCGCCACCCGGCACTGGCGCCTGTCGCCCATTGGGTGGAAATCCACCTGCCGCCTTCCGATCTGATCACCGACACCATCGTCCGGAGTTTCTGACGCGATGACCGCCCCCGCCTATTCCGTACCCCATACCGCCATGGTGCTGGCCGCCGGCCTAGGCCTGCGCATGCGGCCCCTGACCCTGACGCGGCCCAAGCCCCTGGTGTCGGTGGGCGGCGCCCCCCTGCTGGACCACGCGCTGGACCGGCTGGCGGAAAGCGGCGTGGCCCGTGCGGTGGTCAACACCCATCACCTGGGCGCCATGATCGAAAGCCACCTGTCCGACCGGCAGGCGCCCGCCATCACCCTGTCGCCCGAGGCCGACCTGCTGGAAACCGGCGGCGGCGTGCGCCACGCCCTGCCCCATCTGGGCAGTGACCCCATCTATGTGGTGAACGCCGACATCCTGTGGCTGGACGGCCCCATTCCGGCGCTGAAGCGCCTGGCCGCCACCTGGGACCCGGCCATCATGGACGTGCTGTTGCTGATGATGCCGACGGTGGCCGCCGTGGGCTATGACGGCGCCGGCGACTATCACATGGACGCCGACGGCCGCCTGCATTATCGGGCCGAGGGCGAACTGGCGCCCTTCGTCTTCGCCGGCGTCCACATCGTGAAGCCGGACCTGTACCACGCCATCACCGAGAACCGTTTTTCCAACCTGAAGCTCTGGCAGCAGGCGGAGGAAGCGGGACGCCTGTACGGCATGCGCCATGACGGCGTGTGGTTCCACGTCGGCACGCCCGAGGCGGTGGAGGAGGTCGACACCCTGCTGGGCCATCCCATCCTGCACGACGCCAAGCTGAGCCAGCCGCGCAAGGCGGAGCCCTGAGCCCATGAGTGCTGCCAGCGGCACCGTCTACACCATCGCCCCGGGCCTGCCCTTCGTGGACGCGCTGGCGGCCGGCATCCTGGCCCAGGTGGGCGAGGATCCGCTGGCCCTGTCACGGGTGACGGTACTGCTGCCCACGGTGCGCGCCGTGCGGGCGCTGCGCGAGGCGTTCCTGCGCCTGTCGCGCGGCCGGTCCATCCTGCTGCCCCGCCTGTCGCCGCTGGGTGACGTGGACACGGATGAGGTGGTGTTCACGCAAGGCGGCGCCGATCTGGACCAGGCGGTGCCGGCGCTGCGCCGGCAATTGCTGCTGGCCCGCCTGGTGATGCGGGCCCCCGACCTGGCGGCCACGGCGGCCCAGGCCACGCGCCTGGCGGCCGAACTGGCCAGCCTGCTGGACGAGGTGCAGACGGAGGGGTGTTCCTTCGGCGATCTGGCCCGCCTGGTGCCGGACGACTATGCCCAGCACTGGCAGGTGACGCTGAAGTTCCTGGAGATCATCACCCAGCATTGGCCGGCCCTGCTGGCCGACGAGGGCGGCGTGGACCCGGCGCGGGAACGGGAACAGCGCCTGAAGGCCCTGGCCGAGACCTGGACGGCCAAGCCGCCCCCCGGCCCCGTCATCGCTGCCGGTTCCACCGGCAGCATCCCCGCCACCGCCGACCTGCTGGCCGTGGTGGCCCGCCTGCCCCAGGGCGCAGTGGTCCTGCCCGGCCTGGACCTGGAGTGCGACGCCGCCACCTGGCAGGAACTGGACGAGGCCCATCCGCAATCCGGACTGAAGCGACTGCTGGACCGGCTGAAGGTGGAGCGGGCCGATGTGCGCCCCTGGCCCCTGCCCGCCGAATTGCCGGCCTCGCTGGACGCGGGGCGGCGCAGCCACCCCGCCCGCGCCCGCCTGATCGCCGAGGCCCTGCGCCCCGCCGGCACCACCGAGGCCTGGCAGGATCTGCCTGGTGGTCCCCTGGCCACCCAGGCGACCGAGGCCCTGGCCGGCCTGTCCCGCCTGGACGCCGCCACCCCGCAGGAGGAAGCGTCCGCCATCGCCCTGATGATGCGGGAGGTGCTGGAGACCGACGGGCGCACGGCGGCGCTGGTGACGGCCGACCGCGACCTGGCCCGCCGCGTGGCCCTAGCCCTGAAGCGCTGGGACATCGCGGTCAACGACAGCGCCGGCCGGCCGCTGACGCAAAGCCCGGTGGGCAGCTATCTGCGCCTGCTGGCCGACTGGGCGGCCGACGCCACGCCGCTGGCCCTGCTGGCCCTGCTGAAGCACCCGCTGGCGGCCGGCAGGCAGAACGCCATCCACTTCCGCACCCAGGTGCGCGACCTGGAACGCGCCGTGCTGCGTGGCCCCCGGCCGGCCGACGGCTTCGACGGCCTGCGCCTGGCCTTGTCGCAGGCCGAGCCCCGGCGCTTCGACGCCTATGGCGATCCGGATTCCCATCGCGCCCGCCTGACGCAGTTCGTGGACCATCTGGAAGGGCTGCTGCGTCCCCTGCTGGCCGCCATGATGGGAGCCGCCCGTCCCCTGACCGACTGGCTGGACCTGCACATGCGCACGGCCGAGGCCCTGGCCGCCAGCGATGAGGTCAAGGGCGCCGACCGCCTGTGGCGCCAGGACGATGGTGAGGCGGCCGCCGCTTTCGTGGATGAGGTGATGGACGCCGGCCACGACTTCCCCGAATTGGGCGGCCCCGACTATGCCGGCGTGATCAGCGCCCTGATGGTGGGCCGCGCCGTGCGCCCGCGCTATGGCCTGCACCCGCGCCTGTACATCCTGGGCCTGCTGGAGGCGCGGCTACAGCAGTTCGACGTCATGATCCTGGGGGGACTGAACGAGGGCACCTGGCCGCCCCAGGCCAAGGCCGACCCCTGGCTGTCCCGTCCCATGCGGGAGCGTTTCGGCCTGCCCACCCCGGAACGCCATCTGGGCCAGACGGCGCACGACTTCGCCCAGGCCGCCGGCGCCCCCACCGTCATCCTGACCCGGTCGGAACGGGTGGAGGGCACGCCCACCGTGCCGTCGCGCTGGCTGTTGCGGCTGGACACGGTGCTGAAGGCGCTGGGCCGCCCCCGCGCGCTCAACGCCGGCATGGGTCGCTGGACCGCCTGGGCCGACGGCATGGACACGCCCGCCGCCGTGCGTCCCTGTGCTGCCCCCGAACCGCGCCCGCCGGTGGAGGCGCGCCCCCGCCGCCTGTCGGTCACCCAGGTGGAGACCTGGATGCGTGACCCGTACGCGCTATACGCCCGCCATGTCCTGAAGCTGGACGCGCTGGAACCGCTGGACGCCGATCCGGGCGCGGCCGAGCGCGGCACCCTGATCCACGATGCCCTGGACGCTTTCGTGAAGGCCTATCCCGGCACACTGCTGCCGGAGGACGCGCTGGCGCAGCTGACCCGCTTCGGCCGCCAGTTCTTCGCGAAGTACAGCGGCCAGCCCACCCTGGAAACCTTCTGGTGGCCCCGGTTCGAGCGCATCGCCGCCTGGTTCATCGCCCTGGAGCGCGACCGCCGGGCCGGCGGCATCCAACCCCTGGCGACCGAGGCGCGGGGCAGCCTGATGGTGGAGGCGGCGTACAAGCCGTTCGAGGTCATCGCCAAGGCCGACCGCATCGACCGCCTGCCCGACGGATCCATCGCCCTGATCGACTACAAGACCGGCATGCCGCCGCGTGCGAAAGAAGTGGAGCTGGGTTTTGCCCCGCAATTGCCGCTGGAAACCGCCATCGCCCTGGGCAGCGGTTTCGGTTTCCGCGCCGAGGCGGTGGAGCAACTGGCGTTCTGGCGCCTGACGGGCGGGGAACCCGCCGGCCAGGTGGTGGCGTTGAAGCTGGACCCCGGCCAGTTGGCGGCCGAAGCGGTGGAGGGCTTGCGCCAGTTGATCGACCTGTTCGACCAGCCATCCACCCCCTACCGATCGCAGCCCCGGCCGGGCATGGCGCCGCGCTATTCCGATTACCTGCACCTGGCGCGGGTGGCGGAATGGTCGGTGGGTGATGGGGGTGAGGCATGAACGATGTGCGCGAGCGCCCGATCGACCCGACGGTGAAGCAGCGCCAGGCGTCGGACCCCCGGACGTCCGTCTGGGTGGGGGCATCGGCGGGAACCGGCAAGACCAAGGTGCTGACCGACCGGGTGGTGCGGCTGATGCTGGCCGGCACCCTGCCCGGCCGCGTGTTGTGCCTGACCTTCACCAAGGCGGCGGCGGCGGAAATGGCCAACCGCATCGCCGAGCGCCTGGCCGGCTGGGCGGTGATGCCGGACGGCGACCTGACCCTGGCGCTGGATGAGCTGAACGGCCGGCCGCCGACACGGGATGAGGTGCTGACCGCCCGCCGCCTGTTCGCCCGGGTTCTGGACACCGCCGGCGGCATGAAGATCCAGACCATCCACGCCTTCTGCCAATCGCTGCTGCGCCGCTTCCCCCTGGAAGCCCGGCTGCCACCGAATTTCGAGGTGATGGACGACCGCACGGCGGCCGAAGCCCTGGCGGAGGCGCAGGCCCACATGCTGGCCTCGGCCCAGGAACGCCCGGACACGGCCCTGGGCCGGGCGCTGGCCCGCCTGGCCGGCGCCCTGAATGAGGAGAGCTTCGGCGACCTTTTGGGCGACCTGGTAGCCCAGCGCGGCCGCATCCGCCGCATCCTGGAAAGCCATGGTGGCCTGGACGCCACCATCGCGGCCCTGTTCCGCCATTTGGGCGTGGCACCGGGGGAGAGCGAGGGGGGCGTGCTGGCCGCCGGCTGCCGCGACGACGTGCTGGACGTGGCGGGCCTGCGCGCCGCCTGCGCCGCCCTGGCCGAGGGCACCAAGACGGATGTGGAGCGGGGCATCGGCATCCAGCTGTGGCTGGACCAGATCGACCGGCGCGTCGCCGACCTGGACGCCTACCGCCGCCTGTTCCTGACGGCGGAAGGCACGGTGCGGGCCAAACTGGCCGGCAAGGACGCCACGGCCGCCAACGCCCGCGCGCCGGACATCCTGGCGGCCGAGGGTCAGCGCCTGATCGACTTGCAGGAAAAGCTGCGCGCCGTCACCGTGGCCCATTCCACATCCGCCCTGCTGACCCTGGCGGAAAGCATGCTGGAGGGGTACCAGCGCTGGAAGGCGGGGCGCGCCCTGCTGGACTTCGACGACCTGATCCTGGCGGCCAGCGCCCTGCTGACCGGCGACGCCCAGGCCTGCGCCTGGGTGCTGTACAAGCTGGACGGCGGCCTGGACCATATCCTGATCGATGAGGCGCAGGACACCAACCCGGAGCAATGGCGCGTGGTCAGCGCCCTGGCGGAGGAATTCTTCGCCGGCCAGGGCCAGGCGGAAACCAACCGCACCCTGTTCGTGGTGGGCGACGAGAAGCAGTCTATCTTCAGTTTCCAGGGCGCCGACCCGGCCGAATTCGCCCACATGCGCCGCACCTTCCAGGCGCGGGTGGAGGCGGCGGAACAGCCTTGGGCCACGGTGGACCTGGAAACCTCGTTCCGGTCGGTGGGTGCGGTATTACAGGCGGTGGACACGGTGTTCGCGCAACGCGAGGCGCGTGATGGCGTGTCCGGCGGCGACATCCTGCACCGCCCCTTCCGCCAGGGCATGGCGGGCAAGGTGGAGCTGTGGCCCCTGGTGCGGCCGGGCGACAGCCTGGAAAGCCCGGCCTGGGCCCCGCCCCTGCACCATGAGCCGGAGGACAAGCCCGCAGCCCGCCTGGCCACCGTCATCGCCGACCAGATCGCCCACTGGCTGGCGAAGGGGGAGGTGCTGGAGGCGCGCGGCCGGCCGCTGACCGCCGGCGACATCCTGGTGCTGGTCCGCCGCCGCAACGCCTTCGTGCAGCAGTTGGTGCGCGCGCTGAAGGACCGGGGCGTGCCGGTGGCCGGTGTGGACCGCATGGTGCTGACCGAACAGCTGGCGGTGATGGATCTGATGGCGGTGGGCCAGTTCCTGCTGATGCCCGAGGATGATTTGACCCTGGCCACCGTGCTGAAGGGGCCCTTCGTCGGCCTGGGTGAGGACGACCTGTTCACCATCGCCCACGGCCGGCGCGGCCATCTGTGGCCGGCGCTGGTCAAGCGGGCGGAGACGGACGACCGCTTTCGCCCCGCCTATCTGTGGCTGCGCGGCCTGCTGGGGGCCGTGGACTACACCGCGCCCTATGAGCTGTTCGCCGGATTGCTGACCCGGGCCTGCCCGGCGGATGGGGCCAGTGGGCGCCGCGCCCTGCTGGGCCGGTTGGGGGCGGAGGCGATCGACCCGGTGGATGAGTTCCTGAGCCTCAGCCTGGCCTTCGACCGCACCCATCCGCCGTCGCTGCAGACCTTCCTGCACTGGCTGGCGGCCGGGCAGACGGAGGTGAAGCGCGAGCTGGACGTGGGCGCCAAGCAGGGCGGGCCGCCGGGCGGCCAGGTACGCATCATGACGGTGCACGGATCCAAGGGCCTGCAGGCCCCCGTGGTCATCCTGCCCGACACCACGCGCAAGCCGGTGGCCAGCCCCCGCATCCTGTGGCCGCAAGGACAGGACGGCGGCGTGCCGCTCTACGCCCCGAGGCGGGAACAGGAGGACAAGGCCAGCCGGATAGCCCGGGCGGACGCAGACCGCCGGCGCGACCAGGAATACCGCCGCCTGCTGTACGTGGCCCTGACCCGGGCGGAGGACCGCCTGCACGTCTGCGGTTACGAGGGCAAGACCGCCACGGGCGACGACACCTGGTTCCGCCTGACGGAAAAGGCCCTGGCCACGGTGGCGCCCAGCCAGCCCTTCGACCTGACCCTGGTGTCGCGCCAGGGGTGGAGCGGCGATGGCCGCGTGCTGTCGCAGCCGCAGACCAGGCCACCGGTCACCAGGGCGGCGACGCGGGAGGGGACGGAGGACACACCGCCACCCCCCACCTGGCTGTCGGCCCCACCCCCGGCCGAGCCCACGCCGTCGCGCCCCCTGGCGCCGTCGCGGCCCGACGCGGAGGAGCCGGCGGTGCGATCCCCCCTGGGCCAGGGCGAGGCGCGGGAGGCGCGGCGCTTCAAGCGCGGCACTCTGATCCACAAGCTGTTGCAGCTGCTGCCCGAAATGCCGGTGGAAGGGCGGGCGCACGCGGCAAGGCGCTGGCTGGCCCGGCCCGGCCACGGCCTGGCCCCGGCGGACCGCGCGGAGATCCTGGCCGAAACCCTGCGCGTGCTGACCGACCCGCTGTTCGCCGACCTGTTCGGGCCTGCCAGCCGGGCGGAAGTGCCGCTGGTGGGCACGGTGGGCACGCGGCCCCTGGCCGCCCAGATCGACCGGCTGGTGGTGACGGACACGGAAGTACGGATCGTCGATTTCAAGACCAACCGCCCGCCGCCCCTGACCCCGGACGAGATCCCGACGCTGTACGTGCAGCAGATGGCGGCCTACCGCGCGGCCCTGCGCCAGATCTATCCCGGCCTGGAGATCCGCTGCCTGCTGCTGTGGACGGACGGTCCCCACACCACCGAGGTCGATCCCGCCCGCATGGACGCCATCGCGCTGAATTGATGCAACCTCTCGGCCGTCGCCGGGTTGATTGCCCTGTCAACCGACGGGAGATGACGAGGATGTCCGACTACACCCTGTATTACTGGCCCGTGCCGTTCCGCGGCGAATTCATCCGCGCCATCCTGGCCCACGCCGGGAAACGCTGGGACGAACCCGACGTGGACGCCCTGACCCAGGCGATGGAGGCCGCACCCACCGACCAGCCGGTGCCCTTCATGGGACCGCCGGTGCTGGTCGACCGGGCCAACGGCTTCACCGTGTCGGAGATGCCGGCCATCGCCCTGTACCTGGGCGAGACGCTGAGCCTGGTGCCGGACACGGCGGAGGGCCGGGCCATGACCGTGAAGATCACGGCCGACGCCAACGACGTGATCGATGAGATCACCCTGGATGGCGGGCGGGAGATGTGGACGCCGGAAAGCTGGGCCAAGTTCCAGCCCCGGCTGAAACGCTGGATGGCCATCTGGGAAGCCGGCGCCCTGGCGCACGGCGTGACCAAGGATGGCGGCTTCCTGCTGGACGGCGGCGCCATCGGCGTGGCCGACATCATCACGGCCACCCTGTGGTCCACCCTGCGCCGCGTGTTGCCCGGCACCGGCACGCTGCTGGACGCCGAGGCACCGCTGGTGGCGAACCTTAGCCGCCGCGTCTGGACGACACCGGCCCTGGCCGCCTGGGACAGGGAATCCGTCAGGCTCTATGGCGACAGCTATTGCGCCGGGCAGATCGAGAAATCGCTGAAGAAGGTCGCCAACACCTGACCCACGCTGGAGCAGATCGCGTAAAGGCGGAATCGCCTTGAAGCGTGAATCTGCTCGCCAAACAAAGGCTTAGAGCCTGTTACGTTTCCGATTAAACGCAACAGGCTCTAACTCAACCGCCGGTTCCATTCGCGGTACAGCCGTTCCGCCTCGTCCGGCCCCACCAGGATTTCGATCAGGCGCAGATTGTTGAACATCTGGCGCTTGACCTCGGGGTTGGTGCGGGAGTCCGGGGCCGACAGCATGCGGTCGGTCTGGCGGTCGATCTCGCGCCGGATGTCGGTGATCTTGGTGCCGACCTCGCGCTGGATGCCCAGGCTGCCGGCCAGCTTGGCGGTGCGCTTCAGGGCCAGCGCGGTGGATTCGGCCCGCTTCAGACTGTCGGGTGCGGTGGTGATGCCGCCTTCGGCCGGGAACATCAGGTCGTTCAGGGTCTGGCCCACGTCGCCCAGCACGGTGGTCAGCACGAAGCCGCCGATCTCCCCCCGTGCCGCCGCCACGCGGTCGGTGATCTTCTTGTCGCGCAGCAGGGCGACCGTGTCGTTGATGGAGGTGAGGCCGTCGGTCAGCCGTTCGGCCGCCACCGCCAGGCTGCCCAGCTTCTGTACCGGGTCAGGTGGTGCCAGCCCCGGGTCCGTCGGCGGCGGGTTGCTGACGACGCCGGTCTGGCGCAGCAGGTTGCCCACCACCACGCCCGACAGGTCGCGGGTCAGCTGGTCGCGTTCCACCACGCCGGCGCCGCTGACCCGCAGGTCGGCCAGCATCTTCAGCGCCACGCCGGGCCGCAGCATGCGCGCCGTCAGCACCAGCAGCACCGGGGCGGCCGCCTTGGGGCTTTCCGTGCCCAGGCGGGCCAGCACGCCGCGGATGGCCTCGACATGGAATTCCGCCAGGTCGCCGATGGGCCGTTCCGGCAGACGCAGCTTCAGTTCCTCGATCTCCGCACCCAGCTTCAGGACGTCGCGCAGGATTTGCAGCTGGCGCAGCACGTCGTCGTCGCGGCCGAAATGCTCGGCCATGAAGCGCAGATTGGCCTCCGCCTCGGCCACGATGTCCACCATGGCCTGGGACCCGGCCTCCCACAAGGGGGTGGCGATGCGGCTGAGCGCGCGGGGATCGCGGGGATCGGTCTTGAGGATGGCCTGGCCCGCATCCGCCACCAGGGCGGGATCCAGCCGGGTGACGACCACGTTCCAGCAGGGTGCCAGCGTGCTGCGCGACACCCGTTGCAGCCGGCGGCTGTAGGCCATGGGATCATCGAACAGATCCTCCGCCGGGCGAAAGAACAGGCGCGACACCGTGGGCCGCCGGGGCGGGCGCAGCTGCGTCAGGCGGGGGCGCATGGCCTCGAACGCGCCGGCGATGCCGGGCTTGTCGCCCAGCTGTTCCAGCAGGGTGTAGATTTGCAGGAACTTGACGTCGCTGAGTTTCGTGGCGTCGCGGGCCAGGTTTTCCCACTGCGCCACGGCGGCGGGATCACTCATGTCATCACCGCCTTAAGCGCCTCGATCCGCATCACGGCGTTCATGTCCAGCCCGCCCCCCCGGGCGTCGTCGCCCGGTCGATGCCAACGGGCCTGGATCTTGGCCAAGGCGTCCATCTCGGCGAACGACGGCTCCCGCCCGCCTTCACCCTTGGGCACCAGGGGAACCAGGCGGAACATCTCCCCCATGGTGGATTGCTGGGCTTCCTGCGGGCGGTCGGACACGCTGTCCCACAGGCGGCCCAGGAAGGGCCAGCCATCCAGCAGCCAAGCCAGGCGCTCCACCTCCTCCGCCACGGCGGCGCGCATGGCGGGGAAGTCCCGGGCGATGGCGGCCAGGTCGCGGCAGCGCGTATCCGCCCGCGCCACGCGGTCGCGCGCCAGCGCCAGCGTGGCCTGGGCGGCGGTGCCGACGAATTCCGCCAGACGCGCCACTTCGGACAGGTCGGACCGGGCCCACTGTGCCAATACTTTGACCAGGGTCTCCAACTCCGTCACCTGCACACGCAGGCGGCCCAACTGCCCGCATTGCGGCAGGCCCAGGGGTGCTGCGACGGTGCTGAGCGCATCCACCCGCGTCACCATCTCATCCGGCGGCAGGCCGACGCGCTGCGCCAGCTGGGTCAGGGCGGCGCGCACCAGCCGGCGACTTTCCGACCCCGTCATGCCGGTGGCCAGCAAATCACCCGGATCCATGCGCGCCAGGCGCAGCAGTTCCGTCACCAGGGTGAACTGGGTCAGCGCCTGGTAACCCTGGTCCAGCGCCAGGGCCCGTTCCGCCGCGGTCGACGCGTCGCCGCCGGCGACGCCGGTGGACTGCACCATCAGTACCGCGCCGCGCACCGCTTCCGGCGTGTGGCGATCCACGGCCAGCAGCGCGTCGTACAGCAGGCGGTCGTGCAGGGTGACGGTCATGACCGCCGGCAGCGAGCGCCAGGGCATGATGTAGAGTTCGCGGCCGCCCTTGAAACCCTGGACCAGGAATTCCGGGTCGCCCTGCCGCGTCGGCCGCATGCGCGCCTGGCTGAGCATCGGGGTGGTGAAGGGGATCGCGATGCCGCGGTCCACGAAGGTGCCTGGCGCCGTATCCAGCTTTCTCGCCTGACTCATCCCGGCTCCCGCGCACCGTTTCGTCCCGCCCGGGACCGGACCCGTGCCACGGATCCGCCCCGTTTCGACTATAGGCCGGGGCCAACAGCGGGCGAAGGAAATGTTGACCGGAATTCAAGAGGGGCCAGCCCATCCCCAGACCCCCGCTTGGGCCCGCCTTGACCGTACCGACCCTGCCCCCCTACATTTAGCGGGACGACGGACGTGGGCCCCCCACGTCCACCTACCGGTACCAGGGTAGGGCCACGGGAACAGGGTGCCCACCCAACGGGGCCCTATAGAAGGATAGAAGTGATGAGCGAGAATACGGTGAAGGTGACGGACACCAGCTTTGACACCGACGTGCTGAAGGCCCCGGGCCCGGTGCTGGTGGATTTCTGGGCGGAATGGTGCGGCCCCTGCAAGATGATCGCCCCGTCGCTGGACGCCATCGCCGGTGAGCTGAGCGGCCAGGTGACCGTGGCCAAGCTGGACATCGACAGCAACCCCAACACCCCCGGCAAGTACGGCGTGCGCGGCGTGCCCACCCTGATGCTGTTCAAGGACGGCCAGGTCGCGGCCACCAAGGTCGGCGCCCTGCCCAAGCAGGCCCTGGCCGATTGGATCAAGTCGGTTCTCTGATACCGCGCGGCGTTTGATCGGCCACGATCAAACGCCCCCCTCAGGCGCCGGGCGCCAGCATCCGCTGGCTGGGCTTATCCTCCCTTTCCGGTCCGCCTACGGCTCCCCGGAAAGGTCCGGCGGCTGCGGTCGCAGCCTACGGCGGCACAAGGTGGGACCTCGTGCCGCTGGTATGAAAGATGATCCGCGGGCGGTGACGTCTGCGGTGTTTGAAGGAAAAGGCGGGCGCCCCCGGTGGCAGCCCGCCTTTTTCTTGCGCCCGTGTCACGAAAGGACGCGGCCCGGAATTCCAACCTAACTTTGCGACTAATATTGATTCGCATTAACTTTTTCGTTAATTTTCCCCGCTTGATGAAGGGGAAGATAAAAAATGATAACAAAATCAGAGATTTCATACCTGGCCTTGATGGTGGCGACCCTGCTGGCGCCGGCCGGAGCGGCCCTGGCGGCGGACGCGTCGAACGCGGCGCCGGCGGAGGCGCCGATCGAGGAAATCATCATCACCGGTGAGAAGGCCGGCCGCACCCTGAAGGAAACCACCACCAGCGTCGCGGTCACCACGCCCGCCCGGATCGAGCAGGAGAACATCCAGTCCATCCAGGACATCTATGACCGGACGGCCAACGTCTCACAGACCTATGGCGCCGCCGGCTTCACCATCCGCGGCATCGGCAACGCCGGCGTGTCGGGGGCGGGCAAGGCGGACGCGGCCACCGTCTACATCGATGGCGCGCCCATCCCCAGCGCCGCCCTGTTCGGCGGCCCCACCGACATGTGGGACGTCGCCCAGGTGGAGGTGCTGCGCGGCCCGCAGTCCACCATCCAGGGCCTGAACGCCATGGCCGGGTCGGTGGTCATCACGACGCGCGAGCCCACCGACCATTGGACCGCCGACGCCCGCATCAAATGGACCGACCAGGACGAACGCACCTTCTCCGCCGCCGTCGGCGGCCCGCTGATCCAGGATGAGCTGGCCTTCCGCCTGTCGGCCGAACGGCGCGACGACCAGGGCCTGATCAAAAACACGACGCTGGGCGGCTATGACGACGCGCTGCAATCCACCGATCTGCGCGGCAAGCTGAAATGGACGCCCAAGGCCATCCCCGACCTGACGGCGGTGTTGAGCTACAACCGCACCCGGCGTGACGGCGGTTACCTGTACGAATATGTCCGCACCGACGTGCCGGACTTCTACGACAACCGCACCTCGGCCTCCAACCGGCCCAACATCGGCGACGTCGATACCGACATCGCCACCCTGAACCTATCCTACAAGCTGTCCGACACCCTGACGCTGACCAACGTCGCGTCGTGGAACCAGTTGAAGCAGCGCGCCAGCCAGGACGGCGACGGCACGGCGGTGGATTCCCAGTACATCGACAACCGCACCAAGGCGACCACCTATACCGAGGAATTGCGCCTGAATTACCAAGGCGAACGGCTGAGCGGCCTGATCGGCGGCTGGTACTACAACCGCGACCTGACGCTGGACGCCGCCAACCAGATCAACGTCACCACGCCCACCGCCACCATCGCCAGCCTGCTGCGCTCCGCCGGTTTTCCCACCGCCACGGCCAACGCCATCACCGCCAGCTATGCCGCGGCCTTGCCGGTCATCCCCGTGGCCTACCAGTCCCAGCAGCCGGAAAGCGTGCAGACCGCCGCCCTGTTCGCCGACGGCCGCTATCGCCTGACCGACCAGCTGTCGCTGCTGGCGGGCTTCCGTTATGACCATGAGCAGAACCGCTATGGCGCCGGCACCACCACCCGCTTCACCGGCACCTATCCCGACCCCGCCGCCTTCGGCGCCGCCGGCACGGCGCTGAACAGCGCCATCCGGGCCATCAACAGCGGTGTCGCCGGCATCGTGGCGCAAGCCGCGTCGGCCGCCGGGTCCAATGAGCGGACCTTCGACGCCTTCCTGCCCAAGCTGGGCGTTTCCATGGAATGGACGCCGGACCTGACCACCGCCTTCACGGTGCAGCGCGGCTATCGTTCCGGCGGGTCCAGCCAGAACGCGGCCCACGCCACCCTGGTGCCCTACGATCCGGAATACAGCTGGAACTATGAGGGATCGATCCGCTCAAGCTGGCTGGACGGCACGCTGGGCCTGAACGCCAACGCCTTCTACACGGACTGGAGCGACCAGCAGGTCACCGTCTTCCTCAGCGACAACACCTACGACTACAACACCGTCAACGCCGGCAAGTCGCACCTGTACGGGTTCGAGCTGGAGGCCACGCACAAGATCAGCCCGGTGGTGGACTGGTACGCCTCCGCCGGTTACGTGCGCACCAAGTTCGATGAGCTGAACCTGCCGGCGGGGTCCACCACCACCGTCAGCCTGGCGGGGTCGGAATTCCCCTACGCCCCGCACTGGACCCTGGCCGGCGGCGTGAACCTGCATTTCGGCGGCGGCTTCGTCGGCAACCTGAACGCCAACTGGCGCGACGCCGTCTACACCTCCGTCGGCACCAACCAGTCACAGTACCGGGTGGACGCGCGCACGGTGGTCAACACCCGCGTCGGGTACGAGACCGACCATTGGGGCGCCTATCTGTTCGTCGCCAACCTGCTGGACGAGAAGTACGAGCAGTACGTCTACGCCGCCCAGAACCGCGCCATCCTGGGCGCCCCGCGCACCATCGGCGGCACGCTGGAGGTGCACTGGTAAAGCATGCCCCGGGGCATGAGATTTGACTCATGCCCCTAGAGCGGAACGCGATCAGGTGGAATCACCTGATCGTGTAAATCCGCTCTATCATGAACAGCTTAAGAGCAAGATGCGATCACACGTGATCGCATCTTGCTCTAGAGCATTATGATTTTAGGTTGGTCCATACCCGCAACTTTTGAAGTAGTTTGAGCATTCCGCTGGCGTAACAGTATCCATGGTCTTTACGATGCTCTTGCAGAGGGCCTCGATAGATCGTGGCTGGGCCTCACGCAAAGAATGCTTGAGCTTGGAGAAGAACTTCTCGATGGGGTTCATGTCCGGGGAGTATTTTGGTAAGAAGATTAACTTAGCGCCGGCGTCGCGGATGGCCTTGCGAACGGGCTTGGCCTTGTGGGAGGGAAGGTTGTCCATGATGACGACATCGCCCTTGCTCAAGGTCGGAGCGAGAACCTCCTCGACATAGACCTGGAAGCGCTGGCCGTTGACGGGCTTGTTCAAGAGCCAAGGAGCCTCGATGCGGTCATGGCGCAGGGCGGCCAGGAAGGTCATGGTGTTCCAATGGCCAAAGGGCGCCTTGCCGACAAGGCGCTCACTGCGCGGCCCCCATCCTCGGAGTGGCGCCATGTTGGTTTTGGTCCAGGTTTCGTCGATGAACACCAGGCGGGACGGATCGACCGACGCCCGGTGCTTCACCCATTGCGCTCGTCGGTGGGCAACGTCGGGGCGGTCCTGCTCGCTGGCGACCAGCGTCTTTTTTTATAAGTCAGCCCCTGGCCACGGACGAACTCCCAGACCGAACGGTAGTCGACCTTCAGGCCGCGTTCCCCCAGTTCCGCGATCAGGACGGCCAGGGTGAAGGGCCGCTCCTGGCAGCGCGCAACAAGCCAGGTGTGATGGTCACCGGATATCTTCTTGGGCTTGTGACCGCCCATCTGACCAGGGGCGACGTCACCCGTCTCGTTCAGGCGCTTCATCCACCTGATCGCCGCGCTGTCGCTCACACCGAACCGAGCCGCCGCCTGACGCCGCGACAGGCCCCCCTGAACTGCGGCCACTACCCGTTCACGAAGATCCATTGAATACGGACGACCCATCGCCACTGCCTCCATCTCAAGACAGACGCAGTGAATCAGAGGCCCAAATAAATGGGAATCCCCCTTACCGATTCAGCCTTATTTCAAAATGCTCTAGGCCGCGACTGCGGCCACCGGAGTTTTGTGGGGAGCCGAAGGCGGACTGCAAAACGAGGATAGCCAAGCCGCCGGATGGTGGCGCCCGGCGACTGAGGGGTGGGCTAACCGTTGTCGGCCAGGATGGCGCCCGCCAGGTACAGCGACCCGCAGATCAGCGTGCGGGTCGCCGCGTCCTGGGCCAACTGGGCCACGGCGTCGGCCGGGCTGGCGGCCTCGCTCACCTGGCCGATGCCCACGGTGCGGGCGGCCTCGGCGATGTCGGCAGCGGGGCGTGTCGCCTCCTCCCCCGGGATGGCAATGGCCACCAGGCGGCGGACATGGGGGGCGATGGGCGCCAGGAAGTCGGCCGGCACCTTGCTGGTTATCATGCCGACCACCAGGTCCAGCGATTGGTCGCCTTCGGTCCAGCTGGCGGCCTGGTGGCCCAGCACCTCACCCGCCGAGTCGTTATGGCCGCCGTCCAGCCACAGCTCGGTGGACGGCAGCAGGGCGGCCAAGGGCCCCTGGGTCAGACGCTGCAACCGGCCCGGCCATTCCACCGTGGCCAGGCCCCTGACGATGTCGGCGTCCTGCACCGTCAACGGCACGTGGTGCAATGCGGCGATAGCGGTGCCGGCGTTGCCGATCTGGTGGGCGCCCAACAGGCCGGGCATGGGCAGATCCAGCACCCGGCCATAACCTTCGAAACGGAAACCCACGGCCGTGGGCAGGGCCGACCATTCGGCGCCGGCCAGGAACAGCGACGCCCCCAGCACGGCAGCACGCTCACGGAAGACGGACAGCGGCACGTCGGGCGCCTGCGGGCCCACCACCGCCGGCCGGCCGGCCTTGAAGATGCCGGCCTTCTCGCCCGCGATCTCAAACAGGGTCTCGCCCAGGAACTGGGTGTGGTCGAAGGAGATGCGGGTGACCACCGACACGGCCGGCGCGTCCACCAGGTTGGTGGCGTCCAGCCGCCCGCCCAGGCCGGTTTCCAGCAGCAGCACGTCGGCCGGCACCTCGGAATACGCCAGGAAGGCGGCGACGGTGATGATCTCGAAGATGGTGATGGGTTCGCCCTGGTTGGCGGCCTCGCACCGTTCCAGCAGGTCGATCAGCTGGGCATCGTCCACCAGCTTTCCCGCCAGGCGGACACGCTCATTGAAGCGCACCAGGTGGGGACTGGTGTAGACGTGGACCTTGTGGCCCGCCGCCTCCAGCATGGCGCGCAGGAAGGCGATGGTGCTGCCCTTGCCGTTGGTGCCGGCGACGTGCACCACGGGGGGCAGATGATCCTGCGGCCGCCCCAGCCGGTCCAGCAGCCGCTGTACCCGCTGTAGCGACAGGTCGATGACCTTGGGATGCAATTGGCCCAACCGGGCCAACACCTGGTCCAGATCGCTTACCATTTCCCCCTCAATCGCCGGTCGTGGCCTAATACGCGCGGCCTTTGATCGTGACCGATCTAAGGCCCCCTCAATCGCCGGGCGCCGGCATCCGCCGGCTTGGCTTGTCCTCGTTGCGCCCTGCGGTGCTCACTCCGGCGGCTGCGGTCGCAGCCTAAGCGGCATGAGTCAAAGTCTCATGCCGCTGGTTTTGTTTTAGGTCTTAACGGTTTTTACCGACGGCCACGGGACGCGGGCGGCCTTCGGTGGGGATACGCACCACGTCGGCGCCGGGGCCGGGGCTGCGCAGCAGGTCGATCAGGCGGGCCAGCATGCCGCGCATCTCACGACGGTGCACCACCATGTCCACCATGCCGTGTTCCAGCAGGTATTCCGACCGCTGGAAGCCTTCCGGCAGGGTCTCGCGGATGGTGCTTTCGATCACGCGGGCGCCGGCGAAGCCGATCTGGGCGCCGGGTTCGGCCAGGTGGATGTCGCCCAGCATGGCGAAACTGGCGGTCACGCCACCCGTGGTCGGGTCGGTCAGGATGACCAGATAGGGCAGGCCCGCCTCTTTCACCATCTCGGCCGCGATGATGGTGCGCGGCATCTGCATCAGCGACAGGATGCCTTCCTGCATGCGCGCCCCACCGGAGGCCGGCACCACGATCAGCGGCGCCTGCTGCAGCACGGCCAGCTTGGCGGCGGCCAGCAGGCCCTCGCCCACCGCCATGCCCATGGAACCGCCCATGAAGGTGAAGTCGAAGGCGGCAACCACGGCGGCGCGCCCGTCGATGCGGCCATGCGCCACGACGATGGCGTCCGGCCGGCCGGTCTTGGACTGCGCGTCCTTCAGGCGGTCGGTATAGCGCTTCTGGTCGCGGAACTTCAGCGGATCCACCACCGGCTTGGGCAGCTCAATGGTCTGGAAGCCGGGGTCCAGGGTCATGCGCAGGCGCTGCATCGGGTCCAGGCGCATGTGGAAGCCGCAATGCTGGCAGACGTGCAGGTTCTCTTCCAGGTCGCGGTGGAAGATCATCGCGCCGCAGGACGGGCACTTGTGCCAGAGGTTGTCCGGCACCTCTTTCTTGGACACCAGGGCCTGAAGCTTGGGGCGGACGAAATTAGTGAGCCAGTTCATGTGCTTAACCTTGGAAAGACATTCGCCGGACCGGGACCGGCGCTGACAAACACCAGCGGGGGCGGCACCATGCGGTGCGCCCCCGATAGGCGAAAGCCGATCTTGTAGCCTATTTCCGCGCGCCGCGCACCCCGGCCGCCAACTGTCCCACGAAACCCAGCACGTCGGGCACCAGGCCCGGCTGTGGCCGGCCCTCGCCATCCAGGTTGGCTTCCAGGCGGCGGACGATGGCGCTGCCCACCACGGCAGCGTCGGCCACGCGGGCCACGTCGGCCGCCCCTTCCGGCGTGGTGATGCCGAAGCCCACGGCCACCGGCAGCGGCGTGCCGGACCGCAGATGCGCCACCGCCGTGGCGATGGCGTCGCTGGTGGCGGAACCCGCACCGGTGATGCCGGCGATGGAGACGTAGTAGATGAAGCCCGAAGTGTTGGCCAACACCGCCGGCAGGCGCGCCTTGTCCGTGGTCGGCGTCGCCAGGCGGATGAAGTTCAATCCGGCGGCCTGGGCCGGCAGGCACAACTCGCCATCCTCTTCCGGCGGCAGGTCGACGACGATCAGGCCGTCCACCCCGGCCACCTTGGCGTCCACCAGGAAGCGGTCCACGCCATAGGCGTAGACGGGGTTGTAATAGCCCATGAGGATGATGGGCGTGTCGGCGTCCGTCTCCCGGAACGCCCGTACCAAGTCCAGCGTCCGGGTCATGCGGGCGCCGGCGGCCAGCGCCCGCAGGGTGGAGGCCTGGATGGCCGGGCCGTCCGCCATGGGATCGGTGAAGGGCATGCCCAACTCGATCAGGTCGGCACCGGCGGCCGGCAGCCCCTTCAGCAGGGCCAGGCAGGTCTCATGGTCCGGGTCGCCGGCGGTGATGAAGGCGACCAGGCCGGCGCGGCCCTCAGCCTTCAAGGCGGCGAAACGGCGGTCGATACGAGAAGAAGTGGCGCTCACAGGCTGACCCCCAGTTCGGCGGCGACGGTGAAAATGTCCTTGTCGCCCCGGCCGCTGAGGTTGACGACCATCAGGTGATCCTTGGGCAGGCTGGGCGCGCTGCGAATGACTTCAGCGAGAGCGTGGGAGGATTCCAGGGCGGGGATGATGCCCTCCACCCGCGACAGGCGCTGGAAGGCGGCCAGCGCCTCCTGATCCGTGGCGCTGACGTAGGTCACGCGGCCCACGTCGTGCAGCCACGAATGCTCCGGCCCGATGCCGGGATAGTCCAGCCCGGCGGAGATGGAGTGGCCTTCCAGGATCTGCCCGTCTTCATCCTGCAACAGATAGGTGCGGTTGCCGTGCAGCACGCCGGGACGCCCGCCGGTGAGGGAGGCGGCGTGCGCCCCCGTCTCGATACCGTGGCCCGCGGCCTCCACCGCCGTCATGGCGACGCTTAGGTCATCCAGGAAGGGGTGGAACAGGCCCAGCGCGTTGGACCCGCCGCCGATGCATGCCACCAGGGTGTCGGGCAGGCGGCCTTCCGCCGCCAGCATCTGCTCGCGCGTCTCGCGCCCGATGATGGACTGGAAGTCGCGCACCAATGCGGGATAGGGGTGCGGGCCGGCGGTGGTGCCGATGATGTAGAAGGTGTCGGTGACGTTGGTGACCCAGTCGCGCAGCGCCTCGTTCATCGCGTCCTTCAGCGTGCGCGAGCCGGAGGTGACGGACTTCACCTCCGCCCCCAGCAGCTTCATGCGGAAGACGTTGGGCTGCTGGCGGGCGATGTCGACCTCGCCCATGTAGATGGTGCAGGGCAGGCCGAACAGGGCGCAGACGGTGGCGGTGGCCACGCCATGCTGGCCGGCGCCGGTTTCCGCGATGATGCGGGTCTTGCCCATGCGCTTGGCCAGCAGGATCTGGCCGACGCAGTTGTTGATCTTGTGCGCGCCGGTGTGGTTCAGCTCCTCGCGCTTCAGGTAGATCTTGGCGCCGCCCAGTTGGGCCGTCAGCCGTTCCGCGAAGTACAGCGGGCTGGGCCGGCCGACATACTGGGCCAGGTAGTAGTCGAATTCCGCCTTGAAGGCCGGATCGTCCTTGGCGGCGTCATACGCCTTTTCCAAGTCCAGGATCAGCGGCATCAGGGTTTCGGCGACGAAGCGCCCCCCGAAGATTCCGAAATGTCCGTGCTCGTCTGGACCGGCGCGGTAGGTGTTCAAGCTCATGGGGGCGCTCTCACGTCATCGTCTGGGCGGCACCTGGTTGGACTCGAGGTGCCGCAGGCCGCCGACGATAACGGCCCTGGCGGCGAATTCAAGGCCGGCACGCGCGCGGACGTCCGGATGCCCGCCATGCGTACACGGTGCCACCGGTGAAATTTAATTGCTCGGATCAGGCCCGCGGCAACTGAACCGTGAACACCGCCCCCAGCACCTTGCCGTTGGCGTCCGTGCGGTTGACAGCGAAGATCTTGCCGTTATGGGCATCGACGATCTGTTTGGAGATGGACAGGCCCAGGCCGGAATGGGTCCCGAACTTCTCGCCCGCCGGCCGTTCGGTATAGAAGCGGTCGAAGATCGCCTCCGTCTTGCCGGCGGGGATGCCGGGGCCGTCGTCGGTGCAGGTGATCTCCACCCTGTCGCCCGCCACCTTGGCCGCCAGCACCACCTTGCCGCCGGGCGGCGAGAAGGACAGGGCGTTGGAGATCAGGTTCTGGAACACCTGGGTCAGGCGGCCCTCGATGCCCGGCACCACCAGGTTGCGGTTGGCCGGCGGCAATTGCACCTCCACCTTCACCGGCGCGGGCGCCCCATCCTCGACGTCCTGGCCCAGGGTGGCGTCGTGGATGTCGTGCAGCATGGTCAGCATGCGCCGCAGATCGACGGAGTTGGCCTCCGCCCGGCTGAGTTCCGCGTCCAGCCGGCTGGCGTTGGAGATGTCGCTGATCAGGCGATCCAGGCGGCCGACATCGTCGGCGATGATGGCCAGCAGCTTGCGCAGCCGTGTCTCATCCTTCACCAGTTGCACCGTCTCCACCGCACTGCGCATGGAGGTCAGGGGGTTCTTGATCTCATGCGCCACGTCGGCGGCGAACCGTTCGATGGCATCCATGCGGTCCCACAGGGCGGACGTCATGGCGCGCAGGGACTGCGACAGGTCGCCGATCTCATCATGCCGGCCGGAGAAGTCGGGCAGCACCGCCTGGCGGCCGTGGCCGTACCGCACCTCGTCCGCCGCCGCCGCCAGCCGGCGGATGGGACGCACGATGGTGCTGGCCAGGTAGATCGACATCAGCACGGTCAGCACGATGACGCCGCCGAACACCTTCAGGATATTGACGCGAAATTCCCGCACCTCGGTATCGATTTCCGACCCGCCCCGGCTGATCAGTACCGCGCCCAGCACCTGCTTGTAGCGCTGGATGGGTACCGCCACCGTCAGCACCATGTCCTGCCGCCCGGCGTCACCCGCCACGCGCCAGACGTGGGTGGCGGGTTCGCCGTTCAGCGCCTTCTGCACATCGGGGAAATGGGTCCCGTCGCCCATCCGGTTCTCCGGATAGACCGGCAGATGGTCGCGGGTCGGCAAGGCGCGGACGATGGCGTTGTACAGGTCGATGCCGAACTGGGTCAGCTGGTTGCCGTCGGGCAGGGGCGCCAGCTCCTCGATCTGGACGCGGGTGCCCTTGGCCAGGCTCAGCACCCGGCTGTCGGCCTGCAGGACGCCCTTGGGGTCGAACAGGCGGAAGCGGGTGTCGGTGGTGTCGCCCAGGCGACGCACCATCTGGGCCGCCAAGGTCCAGGACAGGGTGCCCGCCGGTTCGTTGAACTCATCCGCGCTGGGCTCCATCGCCCCTTCGCCCAGGGCGCCGGCGAAGATGCGCGCCTCGGTCGTCAGGATGTCCAGCTGGCGCTGCACCAGCCAGTCCTGATAGCGCTCAAGATACAGCAGGCCGGACAGCAGCAGGGCCAGCGCCAGCAGGTTGACGGTCAGGATGTGGCGCGTCAGGGGCGAGATGACGCCATAGGACCGACGCCGACGCCGGGGCGCCACCGTCCTGCCTTCCGGGTCGGCGGCGCCCGCTTTCGCGGTCCCCCGGCCCGGGCTGCGGGCCTGGGCCGGGATCGGTCCCTCGGCCGAGGCGTCGCCGCCGCCAGCGGCCCCGCGCCAGGCCAGCATGTCCTTCAGCATGGCTTTACCTAACAGTGTTCCCTCAGGCGTCGCGGTACTTGTAGCCAACGCCGTACAGCGTCTCGATCTGGGCGAAGTCGGTGTCGGCCACCTTGAACTTCTTGCGCAGGCGCTTCACGTGGCTGTCGATGGTGCGGTCGTCGACATAGATGTGCTCGCCATAGGCCGCGTCCATCAGCTGGTCGCGGCTTTTCACGTGGCCCGGCCGCTGCGCCAGCGCCTTGACCAGCAGGAATTCCGTGACGGTCAGGTCGATCTCCTGCCCCTTCCAGGTGCAGGAATGGCGGGCGTTGTCCAGCACCAGCTCCCCACGCACCATGACGGTGCTGGGGTCCACCGGGCCGCCCTTGCCGCCGCCCGCGTTCAACGCCTCGCGCCGCAGCAGGGCCTTGATGCGTTCGATCAGCAGGCGCTGGGAGAAGGGCTTCTTGATGTAGTCGTCGGCCCCCATGCGCAGGCCCTGCAACTCATCGATCTCATCATCCTTGGAGGTCAGGAAAATGACCGGCATGGCGGAGTTCTGGCGGATGCGCTGCAACAGTTCCATGCCGTCCATGCGCGGCATCTTGATGTCCAGCACGGCCAAATCCACCGGCCGCGCGCTGAGGGCCCGGTGCGCCTCATCCCCGTCGGAATAGGTGCGGACCTCGTACCCCTCCGCCTCCAGGGCGATGGAGACGGATGTCAGGATGTTGCGATCGTCGTCAACCAGCGCGATGGTCTGAACCACGGAGTTTTCCCCTCTTCTCTAACCAACCCCGGCGGTAGCCCCCAAGGACGCCGACCAGGAACCCCATTCCACCAGAATGCCGCGCACTATGGCATGATTACGGCGGAATATGCAGCCGCCCTGCCCCCAAGGAAATATTCCGCAGAGGGTAGGGCTGATTTCCCAAAGAAATGGGTGGAGACGGCCAAGTGGCAATGCCCGGCGACGACCAAACCGAACCCCAGGACGACATTCCCGGCCCTTCAGCGCCGCCTGAGGCGGTGGATACCGCCCGCGCCCTGCTGCGTGGCCGGCCGCAGGCGACCCTGGCCACCCTGGTGGCGGCCACGGCGGAGGATGCCGGCCCCCTGACCGGCTGGCCCTACCCCTCGCTGGTCATGGTGGCGACGGACGGGTTGGGCCGACCCCTGCTGCTGCTGTCGGAACTGGCGCTGCACACCCGCGACCTGCGCCAGGACGGCCGCGCCGCCCTGCTGTTCGAGGAGACGCAGGGCCTGGAAAACCCGCTGACCGGCCCGCGCCTGTCGGTGCTGGGCCAGATGGTCCAGCTGGCGGGGGCGGAGGCCGAGGCGGCGCGGGCCGCCTACCTGGAACGCCACCCCTCGGCCGCCCTCTACGCCGACTTCCCCGACTTCCGCTTCTGGCGGCTGGACATCGCCCGCGCCCACCTGGTGGCGGGCTTCGGCCGCATCCACTGGCTGGAGGCGGGTGAGTTGGTGGGCTGACGGGCGATTACTTCCCGGCCAGCGAGCGGATAGCGCTGTATTCGTGGGTGCGGATGCCGCCGATGGCGGGCTGGCTGGCCGTCTTCACCAGGGCGGCGGCCACCACCTTGGCCGGGATGGGGCGGTACTTCTCCAGCCGGCCGCTGAGGAAGGGGCCGATCACCGGCGCCAGCATCTGGGCGTAGCGTTCCAGCGGCCGATCCTGCCTACGCTGGCCCAGCAGCAGCGAGGGGCGCAGGTAATGCTGGGAGGTGAAGCCCAGCGAGCCCACGTAATCCTCCATCATGCCCTTGGTCTTCAGGTACAGGTGCCGCGAGGTGGAATCGGCACCGACGGAGGAGACGGCGCCGAAATAGGTGGCGCCCGCCCGCCGGCCGGCCCGGCCCACGGCCACCACATACTTGAAGTCCACGTCCTGGAAGGCGGCATCGCTGCCGGCCTCCTTCCGGGTGGTGCCCAGCGCGGACAGCACGGCGTCCACCTTCACCTCCGGCGGCAGGTCGCCCAGGGTGGCGAAGTCCACCACCAGTTCCGTCAGCTTGGGGTGCTGGCGTCCGGTGGGGCGGCGCACCAGGCTGAACACCTGCGCCACGGTGGGCGAGTCCAGCAGCATGGACAGGGCGTATCCACCCACCAGACCGGTTCCACCCGCCAGCAGCACCCGCAAACCCGACGCCTGTTCCATGACCCCTGCCGTCCCTTCAATCCCTGGCCCCGAAACCCCAAGTCCGGAACCGCAAATCGCCGGGACCTTAACACGGAACCTGGGCGTTAAGGGAAGAGGCAGGGGCTCACGGGCGCTGGCGGGATCGCCCCGCCAAGCCCGGCGTCCCCCCGCCGTCCCGTGCACTGGCGTCCATAAGGGTAGTGGCGCAATTCGAAAAGTGGGCGCATCATTCCTGTAATAAATCGGGAGGCTACGATGAAAAAGGACAATCAGATCCTTCAGGATGTGCCTGCTTTCAACGCTGTCGGCCTTGGGCTGGTTTTCGGTTTGTCCGAACTGGCCGTGTATGCCGGCGCCAATGTCTTGATCCCCACCCTGGACCTTAAGATAGACGTGGCCATCCTGGCCTGGGGCGCCAGCCTCATGTTGCTGGGGCCCAGCCTGGGCCTGGCGGCGATGTATGGGCTGCACCAGGCGGCCACCGGCCACCGGCCGGGCAAACCGTCGGGCTTCGGCCTGGCGCCTGTGCCGCCAAGCCGGCCCGGATCGGATGGCAAGCCGGACGGCACGCCGCCCCAAGGGCGTCGGCCGAACTGGTTCCCCTATGATCCCGACACCATCGGACTGTTCGACCTGGACAGCCCCTATCCCGCCCTGCAGAAGGCGCCGCCCGAAAGGGAAAGACGGCCCCTGGAAGCGATGTGACGGGACAGCGTCCCCTCCGCTATCCGGGCAATCCCAAAGTCAAAAGGCCGGCGCGTTTGTGCCGGCCTTTTTCGTTGGCCGCCTGCCACCACCGCGCCTACGGCGGCACCACCATCCTACCCCATCAGGACGCCCACCGGTTGTAACGCCCACCCTTAATAGTCGTGTTCCGCCAGGGAAATGTGTATTAATTATCCAATCTGGAGGTGCGGGTTCCGATGCGTGAGGGCGTTCAAATCGTGGGTGAGGCGATGACCGGGCCGGCCGTTGGGCCGGGTGTCGTGGCGTCCTCCATGGCGAATGCCCTGGGCGTCGATGCGCCGGCCTTCGGTCCATTGGGTCTGGCGGCTGTGCTGGGCGGTGCTGAGCTGGCGGTCTATGCCGTGCTGGTTCAGACCCTGCCCCTGCTGGACCTGGGCGTCGATGCCACCCTGCTGGCCTGGGGCGTCGGCCTTACCCTGATGGGGCCCCTGATGGGCCTGGCCGCGCTGTACGCCATCCTGCAGGTGCGTCTGCGCAAGGCAGGCGACAGGATGGCGCCCCCGAACGTCGCCCAAGCGCCGCCGCGAGGGCCCCTGCCCGCCGCCACCCGCGCGATCCCGCGTCCGGTGGAGGCATCGGCCCGTTCCACCACCTTCCCGGTGGAAACGGCCCACCCGTTCAGCCATCCGGGCTGACGTCCGGCATCCCCCCGGGCACCAGCGTGGATCAGTCGAAGTCCGCGGCCAGGGCGGCGCGCACCATCTCCGGCACCATGGTCATGTGCGGGTATTGCGGGTGGCTGATGCCCAGCACGACCCGCATCCCGGGCCGGCGGAACAAATCCGCCTGCGCGTCGGCGAACGGGAAATGGATGAACTGCACGGCCGACGCCCGGCCGTCGCGGTCCGGGGCGTCCGCCGGCGCACCGGCCACCTTTTGGTCGGCGAATTCCAGCCACAGCGTATTGCCCACCCCGCCCAGGCGGCCCAGCAGGGCAGCGCGGCGCGCGGGGTCGTCGATCTCGAACATCAGGGTGGCCACCAACTCGCGGCCCTGGGGAATCAGGGGATTGAAGGCACGCAACTCATCATCGACCTGCGCATCGCCACCGCCCTCGATGAACAGCATCTCATGCACCTGGGCCCACATCGTCTCATAATTCTCAAAATGGACGGTGGCGTTGGGGCCGACGGCCAGGCGGCGATGGCGCTTCATCGCCACCAGGGCGCGGCGCCGCTCCGCCCGCACCCGGGCGTAATCCGCCATGGGCATGATGTCGTCGCGGCCGATCTGGTGACGATCCTGGGTCACGGGAGCGGGTTCCCTTCAAGGAGAGATCAGAGCCGGTCCAACGCCTTCTGGAAACGGCCGGCGTGGGTTCTTTCCGCCTTGGCCAGGGTTTCGAACCAGTCGGCGATCTCGTCAAAACCTTCATCCCGGGCGGTGCGCGCCATGCCCGGATACATGTCCGTGGACTCAAAGGTCTCACCCGCGATGGCGGCCTTCAGGTTGGCTTGCGTATCGCCGATGGGGGCGCCGGTGACAGGATCGCCCACTTCCTCCAGGAATTCCAGATGGCCGTGGGCATGCCCCGTCTCCCCTTCCGCGGTGGAGCGGAAGACGCCGGCCACGTCGTGGTAGCCCTCATCGTCGGCCTTGCGGGCGAAATAGAGATAGCGGCGGTTGGCCTGGCTTTCGGCCGAGAACGCCGCCTTCAGGTTGCTTTCGGTCTTGCTGCCCTTGAGCGGCATGGGGCCCGTGCTCCAACATCTGGTTTGCAACGGCGCCGGCGGAAAACATGGACAGCTCCCAGCCGGTGCCTTCGGCCGGTCATAAGAACCGTTCAGGCGACGGCGCCAAAGCGGAAGCTGGGGATGGCAGGCCCGCGCGCGGCGGGGGCCCCACCTTACATGGTCACTCGCCGCTGAGGCGGATGATGACGTCCACGCGGGCGACGCGGGTACCGGCCGGCGCCTCGGGCAGGCCACTGACCGCCAAGGCGTCACCCGGGATGTCGATCAGGTGGCCGTTGCCTTCGAAGAAGAAGTGATGGTGATCGGACACGTTGGTGTCGAAATAGGACCGCCCGGCCTCCACCACCACCTCGCGCAGCAGGCCCGCCTCGGTGAACTGGTGCAGGGTGTTGTAGACGGTGGCCAGCGACACCCGCATGTCGGCGCCGGACGCCTCACCATGCAACTGTTCCGCCGTCACGTGGCGGTCGAGCCCGTCGAACAGCAGCCGGGCCAGGGCCACGCGCTGGCGGGTGGGGCGCAGACCGGCACGCGCCAGGCGATCGGTGGCCTGGATGCCGGTGTCGTGGGGGTGGGTGTGATGAGCGGTCATATCTGACATATGGGCAGGGTTTCGAACCGGGAAAAGCCCCGATCCTCAGCGTTCCCGCTATTCAGCCATGAAATTTGGAATGAATCCAGATTTAAAGGCGCCGGCCTGGGCTGCAGGACGTCGGTATCCGGATAAGCGAAGGGGGCCGAAACCGGCCCCCTGCTAAAACCCCGCTCAGTAACCGCTGGCGATGCGTTCCACCAGCTGCTTCACCGTCGGCACGAAGCCGTCCTTGTACCAGGGGTCGCTGGCGAAACGGTAGGCGTTGTGGCCGGCGAACATCAGCTGGTGTTCCACATCCTCGGAGTGGCTGATGTTCTGCAGGGTCTTCTGAATGCAGAAGGACCGGGGGTCGGCCCGGCGACCGGTGGTGCCTTCCTCGTTCTGCGCCCAGTTGGAGAAGTTGCAGGCCGACAGGCAACCCATGCAGTCGATCTGGTCCTGGCGGATGACATCGGACTCCTGCGGGGTCACGAAGATCAGCGTGGTGTCCGGGGTCTTCAGCGCCGTGCTGAAACCGGCACCCACCCAGCCCTGGGCCCGTTCGCGGTCGTGTTCGGTCAGATAGATCGGGCGGCCGCGCGGCCCCACCATGAACTCCGCCGTCAGATCGCCCACCGGTTCCACCGAGAAGGCCACCTGGCGTTCCGCCCGGCCCTTCAACTCTTCCAGGAAGGGGTTGCTGACGGCCGAGGAATAGAAGCCGGTGGGGGAGAAGTGGTTGAGATAGACGTCGCCCTTCTTCAGGGTCAGCAGGCGCTGCTTCCACGCGTCGGAAATGGGGCTTTCCTGGGTCAGCAGCGGCCGGGTCCCGAACTGGAAGGCGATGGGCCCGATCTCGGGATTGTCCAGCCAGTCTTCCCATTCCGACAGCCACCACACGCCGCCCGCCATGATGATGGGCGTCTCATGCAGGCCGAAGCTGTTCATCATGTCGCGCAGCGCCTTGACCCGGGGATACGGGTCCTCGGGCTTCAGCGGATCCTCGCTGTTGGACAGGCCGTTGTGGCCGCCGGCCAGCCACGGATCCTCATAGACGACGCCGCCCAGGAAATCGCGGAACTTGTTGTAGGCGCGCAGCCACAGCGCGCGGAAGGCGCGGGCGGAGGAGACGATGGGATAATAGTGGACGCCGTACTTCACCGCGATCTCGGCCACGCGGTAGGGCATGCCCGCACCACAGGTGATGCCGTCGATCAGGCCGGGGGCCCCCTCCAGCACGCCGTGCAGGATTTCCTCGGCCGCCGCCATTTCCCACAGCACGTTCATGTGGACGCGGCCCTGGCCGCCCGCCGTCTCATGCGCCACCCGGGCCTGGTAGATGCCGCCGCGGATGGAGTGCTGGATCAACTCATGATGGCGTTCGCGACGGGTCTTGGTGAGATAGGTCTGGGGGATCAGCCGGCCTTCGTCGTCATAGGCATCGGCGTTGACGCCCGAAAAGGTGCCGATACCGCCGGTCGACGCCCACGCGCCGGAGCTTTCGCCGTTGGACACGGCGATGCCTTTGCCGCCTTCGACCACGGGCAGCACTTCCTTACCGGACATCACCAAGGGCCGCAGCGCCTTCAACTCACATCTCCTGAAAACCGGGTGCTTCGGACCGGACCCATGAACCAACCGCCGGGGATGGCGACAGGTTCACTCGGGATGGTTCGGTCCCCTTACTATATAGGGTCGCGGCGACCGGCCGCTAACATGCCGCAGGCTGGATATAGGAAAACCGGGGCGGGCGAAAGAGCCCTCGTCCGCCTGACGCGGACTGCATTTCGCGATTCCCGTCTTTTTTCTTTCCGCGGCGTCCCTGTCCAGCCCTTCAGGTACCGCCCGTCAGGCGTTGATTTCCGCCAATCCCGACGGCGTGTCGGTGAATACCGCCGACACGCCCCAGCCCAGCACCTCACGTGCCATGGGCACGGTGTTGACGGTGTAGGCCAGGACGGGCAGCCCGGTGGACTTATACTCCCGAACGCTGCTCGCGTCCTCCCTCCGGGCATTAATGTTTATGGTCGCGGCATTCAGCGCCGCCACCCGCTGGCGCCAGTTGGCCGGGCGCCGGTCAATCAGATAGCCCAGCGGCCAGCGCGGCACCACCTGGCGCGCCATGTCCAGCGACGCGTCGGCGAAGGAGGAGACCAGCGGTGGCGGCCTATCCTCCGGCCACAGGGAATAGGCCAGGGTCAGCGCCACGCCGGCCGTTTCCTCCTCCCGCCCTGGGCAGGGCTTGATCTCCAGGTTGATGCCCAGGTTGAGGGCCAGCACCAGCTGGATCACCTCCACCAGGGTCGGCACCTTTTCGCCCCGGAAGGCGGGCGAGAACCAGGCGCCGGCATCCAGTTGGCGCAGGGCGTCCAGCGTCAGGTCCTTGGCCGGCCCCTCGCCGTCGGTGGTGCGGTCCAGGGTGTCGTCGTGCAGCAGCACCGGCACGTTGTCGGCTGTCAGCTTGACATCCACTTCCACCCACCGGGCGCCCTGGGCGGCGGCCATGCGGATGCCGGACAGGGTGTTCTCCGGCGCGTGGCGGGCGGCACCGCGATGGCCGATCAGGCGGGGCAGCGGCCCCAGGGGAAGATGGGTCATGAGAGGTCCTTGTCAGGCGCCGGCACGCACAGCCGGTCGCCCGGCCGGCAATGGGACAGCAGCCATAGCAGATCAGGCCGGTCCAGCGCGGTGCAGCCGGCCGTGGCGGCGCGGTCGGGGCGGGTCAGGTGCATGAAGATGGCGCTGCCCAGCCCGGGCACCGGCGGATCGTCGTTATGGCCCAGCACCACCATCAGGTCATAAACGTGATCCTGCCGCCACATCACCTCATGGCTGGCGGGAAACGGCAAAGTCACCGGGCGGTTGTAGTCGGGATCGTCGGGATCGTCGCACCAGCCGTCGTCCGGCGACAGGGCCGCCACCGGCAATCCGGTCACGGGGGCGCCGCCGCGGTCCGGCCGGTACAGCACCCGGCGCAGGGGAAAACAGCCGACCGGCGTGCCGCCGTCCCCTTCCCGCTTGTCGGCGATGACGCCGCCCCGGCCGATGACGCACGGCGCCTGGTTCACCGTGCCGTCGGGCGCCCGCCAGCGCAGGCGGTAACCGGCGCCCGGGGGCAAGGGTGCCGAGATATCGAGGTTGGGAGCGGGGATGAGGTCGATGTCCATCCCCCTTCTATATCAGCCCCGGCGGCAAAGGGACCAGGGGCGCTGGATCAGTGGGCGGGCCCCTGCGCGTCCTTCATCGCCTGATACTTGGCCAGGTTGGCCATCATGACATCGGCGATGAACTGCTTGGGCACCGGGGGCGGCCCGCCGTTGGTGGCCTCCATGGCGGCGGCACCGGTGTTGGCGGCGACGCCATTAGCGCCCGCCGGGGTGGCACTGGCGGACAGGGTTCCAGCCGAGGGCGTGGGAGCGGAAGGACCGGCCGGCGTGCCGTTGGCGCTGGCCGAGGCGGCGGTCGCCTGCGCCAGCAGGGTGGCCGTATCCTGGCCCATGGCGTTGTTGTAGGCCTGGATGGCCCGGGGCAGCGTCGCCCCCTGCTGGGCCGGCGCGCCGGGCGCGGCCGTGCCGCCGTTCATCACCTGCACCATGGCCGGATGGGCGGTGCCGGTGGGGGCGGCCGTGGGGGCGGGCGCGGCAGTAGAAATAGCCGTGGGGGCGGTCTTCGCGGTGTACAGGGTGTTGGCCGGCGCCTTGCCGGCCCCCGCCGCCGCGACCTGCCCGGTGGGACGGGTGCCCGCAGCGGAAAGGACGGTGGACTGGCCGGCGGCGGCCTTGATGTTCTGCATATAGCCGGGGGCCACCAGCGTCTTGCTGCTGACAGTATCGACGGCGACGCCGGCCTGGGCACGGTAATTGGACAGGGTCATGCCGTGCGCGGCATCACGCTTCTGCCCCGCGGCGGCGGGATGGTTGCCGGCACCGGCCATGCCGGCGGCCTGGGCGGGGCTCAGCTGCGGGGCGGCCGCCTGGGGCATGGACTGGGTGCCCACGCCGACGTTGGCTGTGGCGTTGGCCGCCTGCTGCATGGCCTGGGTGGCGTTGGTGATCTGCGACGCCTGTTCCGCCATCGCCTGGGTCGGGTTGACCGTCTGGCTGCTGGCGGAGACGGTCGGGCCCACGGCCATGGCCGGCACGGCCGCCATGTTGGGGAAACGCCTGTTGATGTCCTCGGGCTTCAGCGCCGAGGCCACGCCGGGCACCGGGCCGCTCTTCGTGGCAACCGCGTTCCGCATCGCATCAGCGACAGCAGCAGCGGGCGCCGTGACAGGTGCCGCAGCGGCGGCGACTTCCTTCTGCGGCCCCAGCGTCGTCGTTTCAACCGCCGCCACAGGGGCGCGGCCGGCCGTAGGGGATTGGTCGGGTGTTTCTTCCTGGTCGGACGCGCCCTGGCCGCCACGACGCTTGCCGCCACCGTCGCCATCGGGGTCGGGCGTGACCTCGCCCACCTGATGATGGTGTTCGATGCCCAGGGCCGACATGATGTGGCCTTCGACGTCGTCCCCGGTCTCCTGCTGGATGATGGCGTCGCCGGTGGCCAGCGCGAAGCCGATGGGGCCGCCATACAGCATGCCGCCCAGGATCTTGGCCGGCGTCTTGATGGTGTCGCCGGTGATCTCACGATAGATGGTGCTGACGACGGGAATGTGTTGCAGCGGGTTGATGACATCCACGAAGTCCCAGAAGGACATGTGGTTGTCGGCCTTGGCATGCGCGCCCACTGCCGCCGCCGTCGCAGTGCCGGCCTGGGCCGGCAATTGCCCGGCGGTGGTGCCGGCCTGGGCCTGTTCCACCTGGTCTTGAAAGCCCTGATCCTGCCCACCCTGGACGCCCGACACCTGGCCCGCCTGCGGATTGGCGGACGCGTTGGCGGCCCCCGCCATCATGGAGGGGTCTGGACGGGGTGAAGACAGGGCAGACTGGACGCTAGAGGTCATGGGGCTTTCTCCTGCACCCACGTCCTTAAGCAAGCGATATGCCAGCTTATATTTTGTTCTATATCAAGCGCTTAATATAAGACATCGCTGGGCGGAAGACGCCCCCCGGCAGATTCAGCCCGGCAGCGCGCGTCCCTTACACCTGCATTTGATCGTGAACGCTCAAATGCACCCTCAAGCGCCGGGCGCCAGCATCCGCCGGCTTGGCTGATCCTCGCGTTTTGGTCCGCTATGCTCCCCCAAAACACTGCGGCGGCCGCCGTCGCGGCCTACAGCGGCATGAGCGGAAGTCTCATGCCGCTGTCAGAACAGATGCCCGGACTTCTCAGCCTTGGTCCGCAGATAGGCGACGTTATGGCCGTTGGCCGGGAAGATGTGGGGCACGCGGTCTTCCACCTGCACGCCCCAGCGGGCCAGCTGCGCCAGCTTGTCCGGGTTGTTGGTCATCAGCCGGACACGGGTATAACCCAGGGCCTTCAGCATGGTGGCGGCCGGCAGATAGGTGCGCTCGTCCGCCTCGAACCCCAGGGCCAGGTTGGCATCCACGGTATCGACGCCGGTGTCCTGCAGGCGATAGGCGCGCAGCTTGTTCATCAGGCCGATGTTGCGGCCTTCCTGCGCCAGGTACAGCACCACGCCGCTGCCCTGTTCCGCGATCTCACGGATGGCGCCGCGCAGCTGGGCGCCGCAGTCGCACCGCAGGGAGCCCAGCAGGTCGCCGGTGAAGCATTCGGAATGCAGGCGCGCCAGCACCGGCTGGGTGGGATCGGGATCGCCGATCACGATGGCCAGGTGTTCCACCCCGCCATCGGGGGAACGGAAGGCCACCAAACGAGTATTCTCTGCATCCAGCAGCGGCACCGCCGCCTCCACCACCGCATGCAGCGAGGCCTCGCCCGCGCGCTGGTAGGATTGGATGGCGGCGCCGTCCACCGACAGCACATCGTCGCGGCCGGTGATCACGCCGGCGCGGTCGGCCGGCACCTCGGCCACGATGACCGCCGGCAGCAGGCGCGCCAGCTTCACCAGCAGCAGCGCCTCACCCTCGGCGGACGGAAACGGACGCACGGTCACGGGCAACGCCGCATCATCGGTGCGTGCGGGCCCCGGGCGCGTGGGGTCGGCCAGATGACGGACCAGATCGCAGGTCAGCCCCCCCAAGGGTGCCACCACCACCGTGCCGGCGCCGATGGGATCGGCGGCGTGCGCGGGAACCGCCGCCGCCAGCAGGCCGGCGGCCACGGCACGCTTGTCAGTCACCACCAGGGCCGGTTCCGACCCCGCCGCCTGGCGCACCAGGGCGACGGCGGCGGCGTCCGCCATCTCCGCCGCGCGCACCAGCAGGCAGCGCCCGTCCGACCCGTTCAGCATCACCAGGTCGCCCCGGCGCAGTTCGGCGAACGCCCGCTGCACGGACCGGCTGACGGCACGGGGAAGCGGCTGGATCGGTGCGGCGGCAAGCGGCATGGCAGGCTAATCCAAAAGCGGACAAGAGACGGCAGGAGGCGGACGGCCACGGCTGGCAGATGGGGATGCGGCACCCCGTCCACAACGGTTCGCCCCGGCTTTCACCCCGGGGAGGGTACCGTATCGGGGCCCGGGGTGCCCGCGAAAGCGCCAGGGTTGCATGGGACCTAGACCGGACGGCCCGCCGGCACCCACCGCGGCTGCAAACCACCCTTGGCACCGCGGCCTTATATGACCCATCGAACCATGGCTTTTCCCAACCGATGATACCAGAGTATGGATGGATTTCCCGCGCCGGGTTTCGGGCGTACGATGGATGATGCCGTTGCCCGATGCGATTTAACATCCTGGTTTCATTGAAATCTCACTTGGCCCTTCCGCAGCACCCCATACGGATGTGCCGGGGCGGGGCGGCGGGGGTGCCGCCATGATCCAGCCGTCGGACATCGACGTCGCCTGGCTGGCGTTGCGTGAGCCGCTGGACGACAAGGCCCGGGCCATCGAACTGGCCTGGGAATTCGCCCGCATGGTGCCGTCGCGCCCCCACATCCTGGACCTGGGCGCCGGTGTCGGCGCCAATGTCCGCCACCTGCTGCCGCGGCTGGGCCGCATGATCCAGGACTGGACCCTGATGGATGCCGATGCCGCCGCCCTGGACGGGGTGGCGGAACGCATGCAGCGCTGGGCGCATGAGCTGGGCTGGGGCGTGGCGCGCAACGCCGTCGAGGGCACCCAGGGTGAATTGATCCTGTTTGGCGACGACATGCGCAGCCGCCTGACCCTGCTGTGCCAGGACATGTCCACCGACCTGCACGATGTCGGCATCCAGCGCCACGACGGCGTGGCCGGCAACGCCTTCTTTGACCGTGTTTCAGCGGAATGGCTTGATGATTTCGTATCCGAATTGATTGCCAGCGGCCGGCCGCCGGTGCTGGCCACCAGCCTGCAGGATGGTCGGCTGGAATGGCGGCCGGAGGATCCGGACGATGGCATGGTGGTGGACCTGGCGACCACGGCGGCCGCGGCCCGGGACTACGGCTTCGGGGCCCCCTTGGGCGACCAGGCCGCCGCCCGGCTGATCGCCAAGCTGGAAGGCGTCGGCTATCGGCTGGACGGTGGCCGGTCGGACTGGCGGTTGTCGGGCCTGCGGTCGCGCCAGGCGCACCTGGACCTGGTGGACACGCTGGCGGCCACGGCCGAAGCGCGGGACCCGTCCATGGCCGACCGCATCGCCGCCTGGCGCGAACGGCGGCGGGCCGCCGTGATGCGGGTTGAATTGGTCATCGGCCAGGCCGACATCCTGGCGCGTCGCTGAGATCCCGTGGCGCTTCCCCGATGGCGCCTATATCGCCTGTCGGCGATGCGTCCGGGCCGGCCCCATGGTAAGAAGGCGGCTGGCACGCCCTGAACCGTTGCCCCCTCCTAGCCGTTCCCCATAGCCAGGCCTCATGACGACCCCCGGTGCCAAGAAACTTCTGTTGGTGGAGGATGACGAAACCCTGCGCCACCTGCTGGCCGAGCAGTTGACGGCACTGGAGGAATTCGACGTGTGCCTGGCGGCCACCGGCGCGGACGCGCTGGCCGCCCTGGACAGCGGCCCGTTCGAGGCCATCCTGCTGGACCACAGCCTGCCCGACCTGGACGGCGCCACCATCTGCGCCCGCCTGCGCCAGGCCGGCGTGTCCTGTCCCATCCTGCTGATGATGCCGGAGGGGGAAGTGCCGCCCGATACCGTGGGGGCCAGCGAGCACCTGGCCAAGCCCTTCCGCATCGGTACCCTGCTAGCCCGGCTGCGCCTGCATGTGCGCCAGGGCCCGGCGGAGGATCCGCCCCCGCGCATCGGCCCCTATGAGTTCCGCGCCGACGCCCGCACCCTGCGGGACGGGACCGGCGCCGAGACCCGCCTGACCGACAAGGAGGCCCAAATCCTGGCGTACCTGCACCGTGCCGAAGGCGCCGTGGTCAGCCGCGAACAGCTGCTGGACCAGGTGTGGAACTATAACGAGGGGGTCACCACCCACACCCTGGAAACCCACGTCTACCGCCTGCGGCAGAAGATGGAACGGGACCCGGCCAATGCCACCCTGCTGGTGACCGAACCCGGCGGATACCGGCTGATACCATGATGAAGACGATGGTGCGCGCGGCGGCGGCCGCCCTGATGCTGGGCCTGGCGGCCTGCAGCGGCGGAAAAACGCCCAAGCCCTTCGACGTTCCGGCTGCGGACGCCGACCTGCCACCAGCCAATACGCTGGCCATCCGCCGCATCGTGCTGGTGCACCCGCCCAGCAAGGAGAAGGTGGACGTCATCTACTGGCACGACGGCGCCTATGACGCCCATGCCATGGCGGAGGTCGCCCACATCATGCGCGACCGCCATACCGGTGAGACGCACGACATCGACCCGGCGCTGATGGATTTCATCAGCGGCGTCATCCTGCGGTCCAGCCTGCCGCCCAGCACGCAGGTGGACATCCTCTCCGGTTACCGCTCGCCCGAGACCAACGCCGCCCTGGTCAAGGTCAACCGCAACGCCGCCCGTGAAAGCTTTCACATGCAGGGCCGGGCCGCCGACATCCGCATCCCCGCGCTGAAGGGCGACGCCATCACCGAGATCGCCAAGACCATGCAGCGCGGCGGCGCCGCCTTCTACGACGGCAGCGGCCACACCCACGTGGACACCGGCCCGGTGCGTACCTGGGCCACATATTCCAATTCCAGCCGCTGATGAACCGGCCATGAAAAAGGCCCGGGCAAGCAAGCGCCCGGGCCTTCTCATGCGTCAAACGGCGGGCATTAACCCGACTTTTTAGAACCGCAGGCCCAGGCCGACACGAACGGTGCTCTCGTTCGGCGTGGTGCGGACTTCGCCGGCCGCCAGGTTCTTGCTGTCGTGCGAGTAGTCGGTGTAGTCGTACTCGAGACGCGTGAACAGGTGCTCGTCGATGGCGTAGTCGCCACCCACGCCGTAGCGCACGCCATTGTATTCGTGGCTGTACTGCTGGATGGCGCCGTTGGTGCCGGGCTGGATGGTGTCGTAGTCGACCATGGTGTGCTGCCAACCGACGCGGGCGAACAGCAGCAGATCGGGCTGCACCACGTAACCGACGCGGGCGCTGACGCCGAAGCCGTAATCGGGCTGGGTACGGTAGTTGCCCAGGCTGTCACCGAAGGTGCGGTCGGCGGTGTAGAAGTTCACTTCGCTTTCGGCGCCGACATAGATGTTGTCGTAGACGGTCTGGCCGTAACCGGCGAAGACGCCGCCGTTGAAACCCTGGGCCTGGTTGTCCGGGGTGCTCTGCTGGCCGGCGACCTTGGCGCGGGGGTGCGCGCCGAACCAGTCGTAGCCGGCATTGGCACCAACATAGCCGCCATCGAACGTGCTCTGCGCCAGAGCCGGGGTCGCAGCGAGGGCGACCAGAGCCGACGCGGCCAAGACAAGAGTCCGCATATGCGACATGGTAATTCTCCTTTTAGGTCCCTAAATCCGCCATTATCTCATTGCTGCAAGCAATAAAACTTAGGCGTGTCTTGGCGATGTATCGTCATCGCCTTCAAGTCCATCGCGTTACTATTGCGGGTAACTACTGATGGACACCCGATTCAGTACGCCTGTGAAGGTTTGATTACCTGTGAGCGCCATCACACTTTCCATGTGGCTGACGCATGGATGGAAATCAGTACTCGGGTCTTATTTCATGTCCAAACCGGATTACTGCCCCAGGTTCGCCACAAAGTCCGCGTTAACGGGCCGTTATGGCCATGAAATAAGCCGCCCGGATTACTCCGAGCGGCTTATTCCTTGACCCAAGGTCATCGGCCGGGGCCGACGCCCGCCCCGCCGGCCGGCCTTAAATCCTAGGGGATCAAAGGGCCTGGCCGGGAAGGGTGGGGTATGGCCGATCAGGCCTCCTCGGTCTTTTCCTTCTTGGACAGGTCCTCACCGGTGGCCTGGTCCACGACCTTCATCGACAGCTTCACCTTGCCGCGATCGTCGAAGCCCAGGACCTTCACCTTGACCTCGTCACCCTGGTTGACCACGTCCGTCACCTTGGCCACGCGCTGCGCGGACAGTTCGGAGATGTGGACCAGGCCGTCACGGGCACCCAGGAAGTTCACGAAGGCGCCGAAGTCCATGACCTTGACGACCTTGCCGATGTAGATCTCACCCAGTTCGGGTTCGGCGACGATGCCCTTGATCCACTTGATGGCGGCGTCGGACGCCTTGCTGTCCACGGCCGCCACCTTGACGGTGCCGTCGTCCTCGATGTCGATCTTGGCGCCGGTCTGCTCCACGATCTCGCGGATCACCTTGCCGCCGGAGCCGATCACGTCGCGGATCTTCTCCTTCGGGATGTTGATCACGGTGATGCGCGGGGCGTTCTGATTCACCGCCTCACGGGCGCCGCCGATGGCCCGGGCCATCTCGCCCAGGATGTGCAGACGGCCGTCCTTGGCCTGCGCCAGGGCGACCTTCATGATGTCCTCGGTGATCGAGGTGATCTTGATGTCCATCTGCAGGGCGGTGACGCCGGCTTCCGTGCCGGCCACCTTGAAGTCCATGTCGCCCAGGTGATCTTCGTCACCCAGGATGTCGGACAGCACGGCGACGCCGGTGTCTTCCTTGATCAGGCCCATGGCGATGCCGGCCACGGGGCGCGGCAGCGGCACACCGGCGTCCATCAGCGACAGCGAGGTGCCGCAGACGGTGGCCATGGAGGACGAGCCGTTGGACTCGGTGATCTCGGACACCAGGCGCAGGGTGTAGGGGAACTGCTCCTTGGCCGGCAGCAGCGGGTGGATGGCGCGCCACGCCAGCTTGCCGTGGCCGATTTCGCGGCGGCCCGGGCTGCCCATGCGGCCGGCTTCACCCACGGAGTACGGGGGGAAGTTGTAGTGCAGCATGAAGTTTTCGCGGTATTCGCCTTCCAGCGCGTCCACGATCTGCTCGTCCTGGGCGGTGCCCAGGGTGGCGACCACCAGGGCCTGGGTCTCGCCGCGGGTGAACAGCGAGGAGCCGTGGGCGCGGGGCAGGACGCCGACCTCGGCCACGATCGGGCGGATGTCGCTGGTCGACCGGCCGTCGATGCGCTTGCCCGTCTCCAGGACGGTGCCGCGCAGCACGTCGGCTTCCAGTTCCTTGAAGGTGGTGGTCACGGCCTCGACGGCGTTGGCGCCGTCGGCGGTCAGGGCCTCGACCGCCTTCTTCTTGGCGGCGCCGACAGCCTCGTAACGCTCCTGCTTCACGGTCTTGGTGTAGGCGGCGCGGATGTCCGCACCCACCAGGTCGCTCAGCTTGCCCTTCAGGGCGGCCTTGTCATAGGCCGGCGCCGGCAGGTCCCACGGGTCCTTGGCGGCCTGCTCGGCCAGGTCGATGATCATCTGGATCACCGGCTGGAAGTGGCTGTGGCCGAACATGACGGCGCCCAGCATGACTTCCTCGGACAGCTCCTTGGCTTCCGATTCCACCATCAGCACGCCTTCCTGCGTGCCGGCGACCACCAGGTCCAGGTCCGTCGTCTCGACCTGCTCCAGCGTCGGGTTCAGGATGAATTCGCCATCCTTGTAGCCGACGCGGGCGCCGCCGATGGGGCCCAGGAAGGGCAGGCCGGACAGGGTCAGCGCGGCGGAGGCGCCGATCAGGGCGACGATGTCGGGATCGTTCTCCAGATCGTGGCTCAGCACGGTGCAGACCACCTGGGTCTCATTGCGGAAGCCGTCCACGAACAGGGGGCGGATGGGGCGGTCGATCAGGCGGGAGGTCAGGACCTCCTTCTCGGTCGGACGGCCCTCACGCTTGAAGAAACCACCCGGGATCTTGCCGGCGGCGAACGCCTTTTCCTGGTAGTTGACGGTTAGCGGGAAGAAGTCGATGCCCGGCTTGGGCGACTTGGCGCCAACGGCGGTGCAGAGGACCACCGTGTCGCCGTAGGTGGCGATGACCGCGCCGTCAGCCTGGCGGGCGACTTTGCCGGTCTCCAGGGTCAGCTTGCGGCCGCCCCAGTTCAGCTCTTTGCGGAAAACCTTGAACATATCTCTATTCCTTCCATCCGATACTCGGAGGACACGTCCCGGATTGGACGGCCGAGCCGGGGCCCTATCGGCAGCACCCGCGTTAGAAGCTCTTTAGATGACAGAATGGCCAGCCGGGTCCACCCCGGCTGGCCATCTGCACTACTCAATAACCATGTACCGCACGCTTTTGGACGATCCGGGCGGGAGTCCGGGCGCCGCGCACCGGCGTCGGGACACCCGATCCGCCGGAAGGCGGATGGCAGGTGCCACCGGTCGCTGGGAACAGGCGCGCCAAGGACGTCGTCCGGAGCCGCACTTAGCGACGCAGGCCCAGACGCTGGATCAGCGTGGTGTAGCGGGCCTGGTTCTTGGACTTCAGATAGTCCAGCAGGCTGCGACGCTGGCTGACCATGACCAGCAGGCCACGGCGGGAGTGGAAGTCCTTGGAGTGGGACTTCATGTGGTCGGTCAGGTTGACGATGCGTTCCGTCAGGATCGCGACCTGGACCTCGGGCGAACCCGTGTCGGTTTCGTTGGTCTTGTACTCGGCGATAAGCGCCTGCTTGCGCTCAGCAGTGATCGACATCGTCGTCTCCATGCTTAAAGGTTCAACACGCGCACCGGACGAACCTCCGCCCCCTCGACATGGACCAGCGCAACGGGCTTACCACCCGAAACGGCAAGCGCGATGGGCTCCCCGCCCGTCATGCGACCCTGAATGGCTTCAAGCCGTTCCAGGTCCTGACGGCGCAGCAGCGCCACCGTTTGTCCGTGTCTCAGTCGGTGCGCTTCCGCTTCCGCCAGGGCCAGTGCCGGGATGTCGTCCAGCGCGGTCTCGATCGGTTGCAGAAGTCTTTCGACCGCAGGTGTCTGCGCCACCCGCTCCAATTCGTCAAGCGAAATCGCCTGATCCATGGTGAAGCGGCCGACCCGCAGCCGGCGCAGGACGGCGACATGGCCGACCGTGCCCAGCGCCAGCGCCAGGTCGCGGGCCAGCGAGCGCATATAGGTGCCCTTGCCGCACTCCACCTCGAACTCGGCATGGTCGGCGTCGGGCCGGCCGGTCAGCAGGAAGCTGTCCACCCGCACGATGCGCGGCGCCAGGTCCACCCGCTCACCCTCGCGCGCCAGGTCATAGGCGCGCTCGCCAGCCACCTTGATGGCGGAGAACTGGGGCGGCACCTGGCTGATCTCACCCTGGAAATTCTCCAGGGCGGCCTCGATGGCCTCATCGCTGGGACGGTGATCATGGGTGGCCGTCACCTGGCCGGCCAGGTCGTCGGTCGTCCGAGACTCACCGAACTTCAGGGTGAAGCGGTAGGTCTTGCCGCAGTCCATGGCGTAGGACACGGTCTTGGTCGCCTCGCCGAAGGCGATGGGCAGGATGCCGGTGGCGATGGGGTCCAGCGTGCCGGCGTGGCCGGCCTTCTGCGCCTGCATCAGCCAGCGGGTCTTGGCCATCGCCTGGGTGGAGGTGATGCCCGACGGCTTGTCCAGCACCAGCCAGCCGTGCAGCGGCAGGCCCTTGCGCTTACGGGCCATCGTGGGGGCCATCATGGGGCGCCGCCCCATCTTCGCCGGCCTCGTCCTCGTCAGCCTCATCCGCCGCCTTGGCGGCGCGTTCGGCCTCAAGGTCGCGCTGCACGTCGGGGCGGTGCAGCAACTGGTCGATGCGCTGGGCATAGTCGAACGAGACATCGACCTGGAAGCTGAGGCGCGGCACGTGCTGCAGGCGCATGGCCTTGGCCACCTGGCTGCGCAGGTAGGCCGAAACGCGGTTCAGCCCCGCCACCTGTTCCAGATGGCCGCCGCCCAGCGGCATCACGAAAGCCGTGGCGTTCTTCAGGTCGGGGCTGATGCGCACCTCGCTGACCGTCACGTTCAGGTCCAGCAGGGCCGGGTCGCGGAAGTCGGCCCGGCGCAGGACATCGGCCAGCGCGTGGCGCAGTTCCTCACCCACCCGCAGTTGACGTTGAGAGGGGGTCTTGCCGGCGCGCGTGTCGCCGTCGCCATGTCGGCTCATGGGTCATAATCCTAGGATGGGCCCGGGTGCCCGGCCCTGTCTTCCAGGAAACGGTGCGGCCGGGCGGCGGCGGTTGCGTCCGTCGGACGGACGGGAAACGGCGGCCGTAACAGCCCCTTTTCAGGGGCCAAAACGGCCGTCCGGGGTTGGACCGGACGGCCGGATGTCAGGCAGGTACTAAATCCAGTGGGGAAGGAACCGGCGGCCCTGTTACAGGACGCGGGCCACTTCCTCCATCTCGTAGGCTTCGATGACGTCGCCCGGCTGGATGTTGTCGTAGTTCTCGAACGCCATGCCGCATTCGTACCCTTCGCGCACTTCCTTGACCTCGTCCTTGAAGCGCTTGAGGGTCTTGAGCGTGCCTTCGTGGATGACGACGTTGTCGCGCAGCAGGCGGACGCCGGCACCACGCTTGACGATGCCTTCCGACACGCGGCAACCGCCGACCTTGCCGACCTTGGTGATGTTGAACACCTCCAGGATCTGGGCGTTGCCCAGGAAGCGTTCGCGCAGCGTCGGCTTCAGCATGCCGGTCAACAGGGCCCGGACATCGTCGATGATGTCGTAGATGACCGAGTAGTACCGGATTTCCGCGTTGTCGCGCTTGGCCATTTCACGGGCCTGCGGATTGGCGCGGACGTTGAAGCCGATGATGATGCCACGGGACGCGTTGGCCAGCGTGACGTCGCTTTCGTTGATGGCGCCCACACCGGAGTGCAGGACGCGCACCTTGACCTCGACATTGTTGCCGGACAGCTTTTCCAGCGTGCCGGAGATGGCCTCGATGGAACCCTGCACGTCGCCCTTGATGACCAGGGGCAGTTCCTTCACTTCGCCCGCCTGGATCTGCTTGAACATCTGTTCCAGCGATCCGCGCGCCGACTGGGCGACCTGGGTCTCCCGCTTCTTGCGCTGACGGAACTCGGTGATTTCGCGGGCGCGGGCCTCGTTCTCGACCACCGAGAACTCGTCACCGGCCAAGGGCGTGGCGTTCAGGCCCAGCACTTCCACCGGGGTGGCGGGGCTGGCGCTGTCCACGTTCTGGCCACGATCATTGACCAGGGCACGGACACGACCCCATTCGCTGCCGGCGACGACGATGTCGCCCACCTTCAGCGTGCCGCGCTGCACCAGCATGGTGGCGACGGAACCACGGCCGCGTTCCAGCTTGGCCTCGACGACCACGCCTTCGGCGGAACGGTTGGGGTTGGCCTTCAGTTCCAGGATTTCGGCCTGCAGGAGGATGTTCTCCTCCAGCTTGTCCAGGCCCAGACCGGTCTTGGCCGACACTTCCACGTCCAGGACGTCGCCGCCCATGGCCTCGACCACCAGGCCGTGCTGCAGCAGTTCCTGCCGCACCCGGTCGGGCTTGGCACCCGGCAGGTCGCACTTGTTGATGGCGATGATGATGGGAACCTCAGCCGCCTTGGCGTGCTGGATGGCTTCCACCGTCTGGGGCATGACGCCGTCGTCGGCCGCCACCACCAGCACCACCACGTCCGTGACGTTGGCGCCACGGGCGCGCATCTCGGTGAAGGCGGCGTGGCCGGGGGTGTCGATGAAGGTGATGCGCGAACCCGACGCCAGCTGCACCTGATAGGCACCGATGTGCTGGGTGATGCCGCCGGCCTCGCGGCTGGCGACGTCGGTGTGGCGCAGGGCGTCCAGCAGCGAGGTCTTGCCGTGGTCGACGTGGCCCATGACGGTGACCACGGGCGGACGGGGCAGCAGGTCCTCGTTCCGGTCCTCGTCACCCTTCACGCCCACTTCGACGTCGGCTTCCGACACGCGGTGCGGACGGTGGCCGAACTCGCTCACCACCAGTTCGGCGGTGTCGGTGTCGATGTTCTGGGTGATGGTGGCCATCACGCCCATGCGCATCAGCGCCTTGATCACGTCCGCCGCACGCTCGGCCATACGGTTGGCCAATTCCTGCACGGTAATGACTTCGGGGATGATGACGTCGCGGGTCACTTTTTGTGTATCCTGACGCCCGCTCAGGCGCTGCTTCTCACGTTCACGGGCACGACGCAGCGCCGCCATGCTGCGGCCACGCTGTCCACCGCCCTCATCGCTGAGCGCCTGGGAGATGGTGAGCTTGCCGGCATTGCGACGCCGCTCCCCACCCTTGGGGGCCTTGGCCGGGGCCGGAGCCGGGGCCTTGGCGGTCTTGGCCGGGCCACCGGGGCCGCCGGACTTGCGGCGACCGCTGTCGTCATCCTCGTCATCGACTGCACGCGGCGCCACCGGGCCGCGCGGGGCGGCCGTCTCGGTGGTCGTCGTGGCGCCGCCGCCGGCCGTACGGGCCGCCGGGCGCGGGGCCTCTTCCGCCTTGCGGGCGGCTTCGGCTTCCTTGCGCTTGTTCTCTTCGTCCTGGCGACGCTTCTCCGCCTCGGCGGCGACGCGACGCTCGTCCTCCTGGATCAGCCGCAGCTCTTCCAGTTCACGGCGACGCAGGGTCTCGTCATCCAGGGGGCCATCGGGGATGGCTTCCTCAACCACCGGTTCCGGCGCGCCGGCTTCGGGTGCCGCGGCCTCTTCGACCACGTAACCCTCGTCCTCGACCACCTCGTCCAGCAGCTCATCGCTGATCTGGTCGTCGTGGGCCGCGGCCTCACCCAGCGCGCGCAGGGCCCGCAGGCGGGCTTCACGCTCACCATCGGTCAGCTGGCGGGGCGCCCCACCCCGGGGCGGCTGGCGACCGCCACCCTGGGCCGGACGGCCCTCGGCGGCGGCGCGTGCGGCAGCACCGCCATCAGCGACGCCCGGACGGGCGCCCTGCTCAAAGGTTCGCTTGCGCTTGACCTCAACCGCAACGGTCTTGGTGCGGCCGTGCGAGAAGCTCTGGCGCACGGATCCCGCGTCCACCGTCTTCTTCAGCTCCAGCTTGCCTCGACCGGTAAGGCTCAACTTCTTGCGGTCCTGGTCGCTCGTATCAGTCATCCGATATCCGACTGTTTCATCGTTGTCGCCCTGGGGCCGATACCCCGGGGCCATCCCTTACCCAGCACTGGGCCCCGGCTTCGAGGCCACGGCACCCTTTGTCAGGGCGCGCAGCCTGTCCACCTCCCGCAGCAGGCGCAGGGCCAAGGGCCCCGATCCCACCACCGCATGCACCGCATCATCGCGGCCCAGCGCCATGCCCAACTCCCCCCGGTCGAACAAGTCGACCACCGGGATGCCGGGGGACAGCGCGTCCAGCTTGGACCGGCCGTCGGCAGCCCCATCGGACGCCTCCAGCCTGAGCCCTATGCCCGACCGCGTACCAATGGCCCTGGCGCGTAGCGCAGCGGCCACCTTCTCAAACCCCGCCACCGCCTGGCCACCACGCCGGGAAAGCCCGACCATGTCCAGACAGCGGCGACGCAACAGGCCCATCACCTGGGGCCTCAACTCAACCGAGGCCCGCACCGACCGGCGCGCCGCCTTGGCGAACAAACCCTTCGCGACCGCCTTTTCAACCAAGGCGGGGTCCGCCGTCAACCACAGCCCACGTCCGGGCAGGGTTTCCTCCACGTCGGGGACGACCGTGCCGTCGGGACCGACGACAAAACGGATCATCCCGTCCTTGGGGCCGACCACGCCGCTGGCGATGCACCGGCGCAAGGGGCTTTTGGCCCCACCGACCGCCTCCGCCTCGCCTTCCGGCAGCAGGGACTCGTCGGTGTCCGGTATCATCGCCGCGGCGGGCACCATCGGATCAGGCCCCAGCCTCTTCATCCGCGAACCAATGGGCACGCGCCGCCATGATGAGGTTGTTGGCCTCTTCCTCGCTGAAGGCGTCCTTGCCCAGGATTTCGATCAGCTCGTCACCCGCCAGGTCGGCGAAGTCGTCCAGGGTCTTGACGCCCTTCTCACCCAGCTTCACCAGCATGGGCGTGGTCAGGGCTTCAATGGCCGCCACCTCGTCGGTGACACCCAGTTCCTGGCGACGGTTTTCCAGGCGGCTGTTCTGTTCTTCCAGGAAGTTGCGGGCACGTTCCCGCAGTTCCTCGGCCACGTCCTCGTCGAAGGCGTCGATGGAGGTCAGCTCATCGGTTTCGACGTAGGCGATTTCCTCGACCGAGGTGAAGCCTTCCGCAACCAACAGATGGGCGATGACATCGTCAACGTCCAGGGCCTCGATGAACATCTGCGACCGGGTCTTGAATTCCTCGGTGCGACGGTCGGATTCCTCCTGCTCCGTCATGATGTCGATGTCCCAACCGGTCAGCATGGACGCCAGGCGGACGTTCTGGCCACGACGGCCGATGGCCAGCGACAGCTGGTCGTCGGGCACCACCACCTCGATGCGCTTGGTCTCTTCGTCCAGCACCACCTTGGCCACTTCGGCCGGGGCCAGCGCGTTCACCACGAAGGTGGCGGGGTCGCGGCTCCAGGGGATGATGTCGATCTTCTCCCCCTGCAACTCGCCCACCACGGCCTGGACGCGGCTGCCGCGCATGCCGACGCAGGCGCCCACGGGGTCGATGGCGCTGTCGTTGCTGATGACGGCGATCTTGGCGCGGCTGCCCGGGTCGCGGGCCACGGCCTTGATCTCGATGATGCCGTCATAGATTTCCGGCACTTCCTGCTTGAACAGGCCGGCCATGAAGCTGGGATGGGTGCGCGACAGGAAAATCTGCGGGCCACGCGGCTCACGCCGCACGTCGTAGATGAAGGCGCGCACGCGGTCGCCGTTCTTGAAATGCTCGCGCGGCAGGCATTCGTCGCGGCGCAGCACGGCCTCGGCGCGGCCCAGATCGACCGTCACGTTGCCGTATTCCACACGCTTCACCAGGCCGTTGACGATATCGCCCATACGGTCCTTGTACTCGTCGAACTGGCGGTCGCGCTCGGCCTCGCGCACCTTCTGCACGATGACCTGCTTGGCCGTCTGCGCGGCGATGCGGCCGAAATCGATGGGCGGCAGCGGGTCGATCAGGAAATCGCCGACCTTGGCATCCGGGCGCTTGCGCTTGGCCTGGGACACGGTGACCTGAGTCGCCTCGTCCTCGACCGCGTCCACGACCTCGAGATAGCGCATCAGGTGGATGTCGCCGCTCTTGCGGTCAATGCGGGCGCGAATGTCGTGCTCGTGGCCGTACTTTGAACGGCCCGCCTTCTTAATGGCCTCTTCCATCGCCTCGAGCACATGCTCTTTGTCGATGTTCTTCTCGCGGGCGACGGCGTCAGCGACTTGAAGCAGTTCCATCGAAGCGAACCTTGCCTTCTGTTACATCAGTAAGAACGGGTACGAAAAAACAAACCAAAACTCAGTGCTGGTGACGACCTTCAGCCGCCGCCTTCAGCAGCGCGTCGTTCATGACCAGCTTGGCGCGCAGGATCAGGTCGAAGGGCACGGCGGCGGGGCCCGTGGGCATCTCCACCAGCACCTTGCCGTCCTCTACCCCCTTCAGCATGCCGATGAAACGGCGCCGTTCATCCACGGCCTGCGACGTTTCCACCCGCACTTCGAAGCCCGCGTAGCGCTCGAAATCCTTGATGCGGGTCAGCGGCCGGTCGATACCGGGGCTGCTGACCTCCAGCGTGTAGGCGACCTCGATGGGGTCTTCCACGTCCATGAGCGCCGACACCGCGCGGCTGATCTCCGCGCAATCGTCCACCGTCATGGCCGCACCGTCCAGGCGCTCGGCCATCACCTGCAGCGTGGGGCGGGCGTTGCCCGTCAACTGCACGCGCACCAAATCGTACCCCATGGATTCAACCGTGGGGCCGATGATGCCGGTGATGCGGTCGTGAACGTCCATCAATCTCTTCCGGGGTGCGCGCGATCCGCCCGCCCCCGCCCTTGGCTTGGGGACGGATATGGGGCGAAACACGCCCGCCTGACATCGCCGACCCCAGATAATAAAAAAAGTGGGCCAATGGCCCACCCGCAAAGCGTTCCAGCCAGCCACCAGATCGTCGATGGCCGGATCGTTATGAGGATTGCTGCGGCGGATCATAGTCGCCACGGCGTTTTGCGCAAAGGGTTTTCATGCGCCATCCGCCATGTCCCTGGGGAGGTGCAGGCCAGCGTCACCGCCGGTTGTCCCACAACCCACCAGTATTGGTGCCAATAAGAACCACCGAGACCCCATATGGTGTTCGGTCGCCCCTTTGACAAGAGGTATCAAGCCCCCAAACCGGCGGCATGAAAGCTTATTTCATGGCGCTGTAGACCGCGACCGCGGTCGCCGGAGATTTTCGGGGAGCCGAAGGCGGACTGAAAATCGAGGACAAGGCAAGGCCCCGGATGGGGCCGCCCGCCGCCTGAGGGCAAATTTAAAACATGGATTCGATCACGCGGTCGGGCGGCTTGTGACCATCGACGAAGGTCTTGATATTGACGATGACCTTTTCGCCCATATCCTGCCGCCCCTCGATGGTGGCGGACCCCATGTGCGGCAAAAGCACCACGTTGTTCAGCGCCAGCAGCTTGGGATTGACGGCCGGTTCCTGTTCGAACACGTCCAGGCCGGCGGCGCCGATCTCACCCTTCGCCAGCTTGCGCGTCAACTCGTTCTCGTCGATCACCTCGCCGCGCGCGGTGTTGACGATGATGCTGTTGGGGCGCAGCAGGTTCAGGCGCCGGGCGGACAGCAGATGGTACGTCGCCGGCGTGTGCGGGCAGTTGATGGAGATGACGTCCATCCGCGCCAGCATCTGGTCCAGGCTTTCCCAGTAGGTCGCCTCCAGTTCCTGCTCGATCTCGGGATGGACGCGGTGCCGGTTGTGATAGTGGACCGACAGGCCGAAGCCGCGGGCGCGGCGGGCCAGCGCCTGGCCGATGCGGCCCATGCCGACGATGCCCAGGCGCTTGCCCCAGATGCGGGTGCCCAGCATCTGGGTGGGGCCCCAGCCCGTCCACTGGCCGGCGCGGATCAGGCGCTCGCCCTCGCCCACGCGCCGCGCGGTGGCCAGGATCAGGGCCATGGTCATGTCGGCCGTGTCCTCGGTCAGGACGCCCGGCGTGTTGGTGACCATGATGCCGCGCTCACGCGCCGCCTTCAGGTCGATGTGGTCGACGCCGTTGCCGAAATTGGCGATCAGCTTCAACTGCGGTCCGGCGTGGGCCAGGACGGCGGCGTCGATGCGGTCGGTGACGGTGGGGACGACGACGGTGGCGACCCGGAACGCCTCCGCCAGTTCGGCGGGGGGCATGGCGTGGTCGTCGGCGGAAAGCCGGGTGTCGAACAGCTCCATCATCCGCGTCTCGATGACGTCGGGCAGCTTGCGCGTCACGATGACGAGGGGTTTTTTCCGCTCGGACATTGGTTCCTCCCGCGATGGCGTTCCTGCCATAGCAGGGGGGGCGGCGCCTGTCCAGGGGGGCCCGTCCGCACAGCCGTTTCAGAAAGCCGACCCCGGGCCTACCCGGGGGGACGCTTGACCCCGATGCGCGCCCGATCCTTATATGGGGACCGAATTATCAGCTTTTTCACCCAACACCTTTTCGTATCGAAGCGGGGACAGCCTTTGGAACGGTCGCCTATGGTCGGGGTCATCCGGCGCCTTTTGCCGCTCAGCGCCATGGTCCTGGCCCTATCCGCCGGCCCGCTGACGGCATGGGCGGAGGCCGGTCCGGCGAAACCCAGCCCCACCACCGGCCCCATCACGGGTAACGACGGCGACCCGCAGGAGGCCGACCCCCAGACCGACGCCGCCCACCCCGACGCCATCGTGCGCAGCGGCCTGCCCGTGCCGCGCTTCGTCACGCTCCGGTCCAACGAGGTCAACGTGCGCACCGGCCCCGGCGTGCGCTATCCGGTGGAATGGGTGTTCGTGAAGGCGGCCATGCCGGTGGAGATCACGGCGGAGTTCGACACCTGGCGCCGCATCCGCGATGTGGAGGGCACGCAAGGCTGGGTGCACCAGAGCACCCTGTCCGGCCGGCGCGGCATCGTCGTCACCGGCCAGCTGGCACGCACCCTGCGCCGCGACGCCTCCTCCACATCCGAGGCGGTGGCCCAGCTGGACCCTGGCGTCATCGCCAAGCTGCGCAAGTGCAAGGACAGCTGGTGCCAGGTGGACGTCGGCGGTTTCCGCGGCTGGCTGCAACGGGACGAGATATGGGGCGTCTACCCCAAGGAGACTGTCGGCGAATGAGCGATGCCCTGCCCCCGGCGGATGACGCGGCCCTGCGCCAGGCGGTGATCGACACCGCCCGGGCCATGAACACGGTGGGCATCAACCAGGGCAAGGCCGGCAACGTCAGCGCCCGTTGCCAGGGCGGCTTCCTGGTCACACCCTCGGGCGTGCCTTATGACGCGCTGGTGCCGGACAGCATCGTCTTCATGGACCTGGAAGGCCGTTATCGCGGTACTATGGTACCGTCCAGCGAATGGCGCATGCACCTGTCCATCTATCAGGAACGGCCCCAGGCGGGTGCGGTGGTGCACACCCATTCCACCTTCTGCACCACCCTGGCCTGCCTGCGGGAGCGCATCCCGGCCTTCCACTACATGGTGGCCGTGGCCGGTGGCACCAGCATCGAGGTGGCGGACTACGCCACCTTCGGCACGCAGGCCCTGTCGGACGCCATGATGGCGGCGCTGGGTCCCCGCCGCGCCTGCCTGCTGGCCAACCACGGCATGATCGCCTTCGGCGCCGACCTGCGCCGCGCCCTGGACCTGGCGGTGGAGGTGGAGACGCTGGCCCGCCAGTACTGGCACGCCCGCATGATGGGCACGCCCGTCATCCTGGATGAGGGGGAGATGGCGGAAGTAATGCGCCGCTTCGCCACCTACGGCCGCCAGCCCAAGGACTTGGCGCCCGGCACGCCGCAGGCCCTGGAGTTCCCACCCAAACTCGACTGATGGCCCCCTCGAGTTCCCTCAGTCGCCGGGCGCCCGCAGTCGCGGGCTACAGCGGCATGAGCAAGAACTCACGCCGCCGGACCGGGGGAAATTCAACCGATGCGCGCCTGGACGGGCGCTGGCATCGGGATCACAGTGGCACCCAGCGCTGCCCCCTGAGGCGGCGACAAAACAACTGGGAGTGCGCCACCGATGACCGAGAACAGGTCGGACAAGACGTCGCTGGAAACGCCGCCGGGCTATGCCCCGCTGAATGAGACCACCCTGCCCGGATTCCTGGCCACCGTGCCGGCCCTGGCCGCCCGCCTGGGCGGCAGCCCCGCCGACTGGACGGTACGGGAAGTGGGCGACGGCAATCTGAACCAGGTGTTCCTGGTTGAGGGGCCGGGCGCCGACGGCCGGCCCGCGGGCCTGTGCGTCAAGCAGTCCCTGCCCTATCTGCGCCTGGTGGGCGAGGGCTGGCCGCTGGACCTGAACCGCGCCTGGTTCGAGCAGCGGGCCATGGCCCTGCATGCCGCCGGCGCGTCTGGCCGGGCGCCGGTGCTGCTGCACTACGACCCCACGCTGTACACCATCGTGATGGAGCGCCTGAGCCCCCACATCATCCTGCGGCGGGGCATGGTGCAGGGCATCCGCTATCCCCGCCTGGCCGATCATGTCAGCGATTACCTGGCCGGTACCCTGTACGCCACCAGCGACCTGGCCCTGCCCGCTACCCGCAAACGCCCGCTGGTGGCATCTTTCGCCGCCAACGACGCCCTCTGCCGCCTGACGGAGGACGTGATCTTCACCCAGCCCTACATGACCCACCCCCACAACCGCTGGACCAGCCCGCAGCTGGACACCACGGCCAAGGCGGTGCGGGCCGACGCCGACTGGAAGCTGGCGGCCAGCCGGCTGAAGCTGAAGTTCATGGCGGCGCCCGAAGCGCTGATCCACGGCGACCTGCACACCGGATCCATCATGGTGACGGAGACGGACACGCGGGTGATCGATCCGGAATTCGCCTTCTTCGGCCCTATGGGCTTCGATGTCGGCGCCATGATCGGCAATCTGCTGCTGAACTACCTGGCCCAGGACGGGCACGCCACGGAGGAGCATCCGCGCGACGCCTACCAGGACTGGGTGCTGGAAACGGTGGAGGAGTTGTGGACCCTGTTCCGCGCCAAGTTCCTGCACCTGTGGCGCACCAGCGGTGAGGGCGACGCCTATCCCGCTGCATTGTTCGCCGGGCCCGAAGGCACCGCCTGCCTGGAAACGGAGCGCCGCGCCTATCTGGACCGGCTGTTCGCCGACGCCCTGGGCTACGCCGGCGCCAAGATCACCCGCCGCATCCTGGGCTTGGCCCACAACATCGATCTGGAATGGATCGCCGACCCGGACATACGCGCCCTGTCTGAGACCCGCTGCCTGGTCCTGGCCCGGTCGCTGATGGTGGAAACCGGCCGCTACCCCACCATCAAGGCGGTGACGGAGGCCGCCCGCCACGTGCGCCGGACCATCACCACGGTGGGGCCGGTGGATAAGCGGGGGTTGGGGCTGGACGCGATGTAGCACATAGCGGGTGCCAGCATTTGCACAAAATAGAACAATGTTCTTCTAAGATAGAACAATCTGTTCTACGATGATGCCCATGAACGCAGATGACCTTCGATCGCTCCTGAATGAAATTGGCCTTAGTCAGGTCGATCTCGCACACCTCATCGACGTGACGCCCCGGGCAGTAAACCTGTGGATCACGGGACAGAGGGAGATCCCCGGTCCAGCTGCTTCCTATTTGCGCCTCCTGGTGTCCCTGCCTCAAAGCATGCGGACGCTGGAGTTGTCACGATTGAAGGAGGATCAAATGGCGCCTGAGGGAATGTACGGTGTCGCCTTCGCAGGCGTTGACGGAACTGGGCAAGGCGTCCTCGTTGTGAACAATGGGCTTGCCTATGGTTACGACGTGGGTGGCGGGAAATACGATGGCAGCTATACGCCGTCGAAATCGCCCGGCCACATCGATCTCCGTCTACGCGTGACCGTGCCCCCGGGCACCTCATTGGTGCAAGGCGTGCCACCCCAGCCGATGGAATATTCTTTCGACATCACCTGCACCTTGAAGGCACGTGCGGATACGTTCATCCAAGTCCCGACGCCCGTGGCCCCAACCCCCGTACAGGCGCATATTCAGTTCCTGCGTGACATTCCAAACTGAGCCTTTTCCAGCGCAAGGAGAAGCGCCTCAACACGCGCCATCGCCTCGGCATGCGGGATACTGGGTGCCGGATCATCCATGGACGCCCGCACCTTCGCCCGAAACCAGCGGTCATGGTCGGCCGCTGGTTTTTCTATTTCAGGCTCATCATTCATCATTCGCCGCCCTGTCCTTTGATCGCCGCACCTGGTGTTCCGGGAACAGCCCGGCCAGGCCATCCGGTGCGCACACGCCGCGTTCGGTGATCAGGCCGGTCACCAGGCGGGCGGGGGTGACGTCGAAGGCGTAGTTCACCACCGGGCTGCCTTCCGGCACCAGGCGCACGGTTTCCAATTCGCCATGGCCGGCCAGGCCGGTGATGTGCGCCACCTCATCGCCCGACCGTTGCTCGATGGGGATGCCGGTGACGCCGTCGTCCAGGGCCCAATCGATGGTGCTGGACGGCAGCGCCACATAGAAGGGCACGGCGTTGTCCTTGGCGGCCAGGGCCTTCAGGTAGGTGCCGATCTTGTTGGCGACGTCGCCCGTGGCCGTGGTGCGGTCGGTGCCGACGATGACCAGATCCACCAGGCCGTGCTGCATCAGGTGGCCGCCGGTGTTGTCGGGGATGACGGCGTGGGGCACCCCGTGCTGGCCCAGTTCCCAGGCGGTCAGGAAGGCGCCCTGGTTGCGGGGCCGCGTCTCATCCACCCAGACATGCAGGGGAATGCCGGCCTCATGCGCCAGGTAGAGGGGGGCCGTCGCCGTGCCCCAGTCCACCGTGGCCAGCCAGCCGGCGTTGCAGTGGGTCAGCACCCGCACCGGCCGGTCGGGATGGCGGGCGTGGATGGCCTGGATCAGGGGCAGGCCGTGACCGCCGATGGCGCGGCAGATGTCCACGTCCTCATCCGCGATGCTTGCCGCCGCCGCGTACGCACGGGCCCGCCGGTCGGCCGGCGGGGTGGGCAGCAGCACCTCGCGCATATGGTCCAGGGCCCAGCGCAGATTGACGGCGGTGGGCCGGGTGGCCAGCAGCCGGGCATAAGCCCGTTCCACATCGCCGTCCGTCACGCCGGCCCGCATGGCCAGCGCCATGCCGTAGGCCGCCGCCGCCCCGATCAGCGGGGCGCCGCGAACCTGCATGCTGGTGATGGCGTCAGCCATGGCCGCCAGGTCGGACAGGATGCGCGTCTCGAACCGGAAGGGCAGCCGCGTCTGGTCGATGATGCCGACGTCGCCGTCGCCCGCGTCCCAGATGGTGCGCATGGCCTTGCCCGCCACTTTCATCGGTGTCGCTCCCTTTTTTGTTGTCCCTCAGGCGCCGGGCGCGGACATCCGCCCGCTTGGGCTTCCTCAGTTTCCAGTCCGCTACGCTTCCCGGAAACTTCCGGCGCCCGCAGTCGCGGGCTTCAACGACATGAAGCACAGCTTCATGTCGTTGAACTTGACCATCCTGGCGACATGACGCGCAAACGACAAGGCCCCCGGAACCGGGGTTCCGAGGGCCTTTGACGAAGTCGACTGGATGACCGACCCGGCGCGTTTACCGCGGCGCCAGGATCATGATCATCTGCTTGCCTTCCAGCTTGGGCATCTGTTCCACCTTGGCCAGATCGTCCAAGAGGTCCTTCACGCGCACAAGCACGTTCATGCCGAGATCCTGGTGCGCCATTTCACGGCCGCGGAAGCGCATGGTGACCTTCACCTTGTCGCCTTCCTCAAGGAAGCGGCGGGCGGCACGCATCTTCACATCGTAGTCGTTGTCGTCGATGTTCGGACGCAGCTTGATCTCTTTGACTTCGATGATCTTCTGCTTCTTCCGCGCCTCGGCGGCCTTCTTCTGCGCCTCGTACTTGAACTTGCCGTAGTCGAGGATTTTGCAGACGGGCGGCTCGGCGTTCGGCGAAACCTCGACCAAGTCGAGGCCGGCCTCTTCGGCGGCGATCAGCGCATCGCGCAGTGTAACGACACCAACCATCTCGCCTTCGGCGTCGATGAGGCGGACGGAACGAGCGTTGATCTCCCGATTGACGCGGGGGCCCTCACGGGTGGGGGCCGATTCTTGGGTGGGCCTGGCTATGGAACCTTCTCCCTGGTTTACAGTGGCCGCCGGATGGTTCGGGCCCCGGTCGGGGCGGGCGGCATCACCGGTTCGAAAAAGACGTAGAAGAGTACTTGTAAGAAAAGACGGGGCGGCGCAACTGCGGATTTGGCTTACCGGCCCCGTCCAACGCTGGTCAGACCATAATTATCCTCAGAACGCGGTGTCCGTCACTCCCCCCGAAGGGACAGGGGCTTGCGCTTCCTGGCTAAGCGCCGCCACGGCGTCGTCCAGCGACATCAGTTCCTGGTCCTTGCCGCCCAGGCGACGTAGGGCCACGGTGCGGTTCTCCGCCTCGCGCCCGCCGACCACCACCATGACCGGCACCTTGGCCAGCGAATGCTCGCGGACCTTCAGGTTGATCTTCTCATTGCGGATGTCGGTTTCGACCCGCAGGCCGGCCCGGCGCAACGTGGCCGCCACTTCCTTGGCATAGTCGTCGGCATCCGAAACGATGGTGGCCACCACCGCCTGCACCGGCGCCAGCCACAGCGGGAACTTGCCGGCGTAATGCTCGATCAGCATGCCGATGAAACGCTCCAGCGAGCCCAGGATGGCCCGGTGCAGCATCACCGGCCGGTGCCGCTGGCTGTCCGCCCCGATGTAGGAGATGTCCAGCCGTTCCGGCAGGACAGCATCATACTGAAGCGTGCCGCACTGCCAGGTGCGGCCGATGGCGTCGGTCAGGTGGAATTCCACCTTGGGGCCGTAGAAGGCCCCCTCCTCCGGCAGTTCCTCGAACGGCAGGCCGGCGGCGTTCAGCGCGTCGCGCAGCGCCGTCTCGGCCATGTCCCAGGTCTCGTCGGAACCGGCGCGGACCGGCGGACGCAGCGCCAGCTTCACGTCGATCTTCTCAAAGCCCAGTTCCTGGTACACGCCCAGCTGCAGCTTGAAATACTCGGCCGCTTCCGACGCCGCCTGTTCGGGCGTGCAGAAGATGTGGGCGTCGTCCTGGGTGAAGGCGCGGACGCGCAGGATGCCGTGCAGCGCGCCCGAGGGCTCGTTGCGGTGGCAGGCGCCGAATTCCGCCATGCGCAGCGGCAGGTCGCGGTAGCTTTTCAGGCCCTGGCGGAAGATCTGGGCGTGGGCCGGGCAGTTCATGGGCTTCACCCCTAAGAACTTCTCATGCCCCTCGGCATCCACCGACTCCCGGATCTTGAACATGTTGTCGCCATACATGTCCCAGTGGCCCGACGCCTTGAACAGGCTGCTGTCGTACAGCTGCGGCGTGCGCACCTCGACATAGTCGGCGGCGCGCAGCTTGGCCCGGATGTAGTTTTCCAGCGTGCGGTACAGGGTCCAGCCCTTGGCGTGCCAGAAGACGCTGCCCGCCGCCTCTTCCTGCAGATGGAACAGGTCCATCTCGCGGCCCAGCTTGCGATGGTCGCGCTTTTCCGCTTCCTCGATCTGGTGCAGGTGTTCCGCCAGCTCCTTCTCCGTCCGCCAGGCGGTGCCGTAGATGCGCTGGAGCATGGGGTTGCGGCTGTCGCCGCGCCAATAGGCGCCCGCCACCTTCATCAGCTTGAAGGCGTGGCCGACCTTGGAGGTGGACGGCAGGTGGGGGCCGCGGCAGAGGTCGTACCAGTCGCCCTGGCGATAGATGGTGATCTTCTCGCCCGCCGGGATGTCGCCGATGATCTCGGCCTTGTAATGCTCACCGATCGACTTGAAGTGGGCGATGGCCTCGTCCCGGTCCCATTCCTCACGGGTGAAGGGGCGGTCGGCGTCCACGATCTCGTGCATGCGCTTCTCGATCTTCACCAGATCGTCGGGCGTGAACGGCTCGGCGCGCGCGAAGTCGTAGTAGAAGCCGGTGGCGATGGACGGGCCGATGGTCACCTGGGTGCCGGGGTACAGCTGCTGCACCGCCTCGGCCAGGATGTGGGCGCTGTCGTGGCGGATCAGTTCCAGGGCGTAGGGCGCGTCGCGCGTCAGGATCGCGACCTTGGCGTCGGCCAGGATGGGACGCGTCAGATCCCATTCCGCCCCGTCCACCGTCACGGCCAGGGCGGCCTTCGCCAGGCTCTTGGAGATCGACTGCGCGATTTCCAAGCCAGTGACGCCCACCGCGTAAGTTCGCACGTTGCCATCGGGCAACGTGATCGCGATCTGGGGCTGGTCAAGGTTTTCAGCGGTCGTCATGGCGTTCAGGGTTTGTCCAAATTGAGGAAGGGCGACTTTGGGTAGCGGGGGCGGAACTGTCAAGGCCCGGGCCCGGGGGTAAGCCGGCTGGTGAGGCTGTGGGGCCGCATGGCTGTGTCCCTCAGGGCACAGCGGTACGCAACATTGGAACAAAACACCTTCAGAACAGCATGCCGCCGCCTTCGGGCGCGTCCTCCAGGGCCGTGTCGCCGGGGGCCACGTCCGGCGTAGCGCGCAGGCGCAGGGCGCTTTCCACCGCGTCCACGTCCAGATCGCCCAGGTCCAGGCTTTTGATCCAGGCCGCGTCCGGCCCCCAGGGGGCGGAGCGGGCGGGATCGGTGTGATGCGACATCAGCATCAGGGTCGGGCAGCCCAGGGCCGCCGTCAGGAAGATGGGGCCGGTGTCGTTGCCGACGGCACCCCGCGCCAGACGCGCCAGCCCGCCCAACTGGCCCAGGCTGGTGCGGCCCACCAGGTCCACCGCCCACGGACAATCCTTGACGATGGCGCGGGCGGCATCGCCGTCGGCGTCCGTGCCCACCACCACCGGCACCAGGCCGCGATCAGTGAGGCGGCGGCCCAGGGCGGCGTAGCGTTCCGCCGGCCAGCGCTTGTGCGGCAGATGGGGGGAGCATCCCGGCACCAACAGGACGAACGGCCCCTCGGGCGCCAATGCTGAAACATCGCCGTCCAGCCAGCCCAGATCGGCCGGCCCGGTGTCCGCCACGCCGGCGGCATCCAGCTGAAGGCGGTAACGGTCGTGGTTGTGCAGACCCGCCACCGGGGGCAGCGGAAAGGCGGCCCCCTTGGCGGCACCGGACCACAGGGGGCGTTTCCCCGGGCCCATCAGCCAGAAATAGCGCGCCGTGCGCGGCTTGTTCTGCAAATCATAGATGTGGTCGAAACCCGCCCGGCGCAAGCGGGCCCGCATGCGCAGGTAGGCCAGCGGCGACGCGCTGCGCGCATCGTCCCACACCTCATCGAACCAGGGCATGGCCCGGCCGAAGCCGGTGAAGGCGGTGCCGGTCAACAGGGTGATGGAAGCGTCGGGATGCCGGTGGCGGATGGACTGGAAGGCGTCGAAGCACTGCACCAGGTCGCCCAGGGCACCCAGGCGGATGACCAGGACGCGGCCGCCCTGCGCCGTCACGAACGCGCCTTGCGATAGGCGGCCATGCCGGTGGTGGCGCGCAGGTGCAGCAGCTCGGCATAAACCGCCAGCGTGCTGTCGCACATGCGTTCGCGGGTGTAGTTGGCCAGCACGAAGCGGCGGGCGTCGGCGGCCAGGGCGCGGCGCTGCAAGGCGTCCAGGTTCAGCGCCTCACCGATGGCGGCGGCCATGGTGGCGGGGTCGTTTGGGGGCACCACCAGGCCGGTTTCACCATCCACCACGGTTTCCTCAACCGCGCCATGGTTGGTGACGATGACCGGCTTGCCCATGGCCTGGGCCTCCACGATCACGCGGCCGAAGGCCTCGGGCCGGGACGACGCGCTGACCACCACATCGGACAGCAGGTAGGCGGCCGCCATGTCGTTGCAATGGTCGGCGATGGTCACCTGGCCTTCCAGGCCCAGAGCCCGGATGCGGGCGACCAGTTCGGCGCGGTATTCGGTGCGGCCCTGGTCCGACCCCACCAGCACGGCGCGCACGTCGTCGCGCTTCAGCAGGGCGATGGCCTCGATCAGGTCCAACTGGCCCTTCCAGCGGGTCAGGCGGCCGGGCAGCAGGACGATACGCTGGTCTTCCGGCAGGCGCCAGTCGCGCGCCAGCTTGATCAGGCGTTCCTGGCTGACCCGGTCGGGGTCCAGGTTCAGGGTGTCGACGCCGCGCGGGATGGTGCGCAGGCGGTCTGGCCCCACGCCGTAGTTGGCGGCCACATGGTCGGCCACGAAGCGCGACACGGCGATGACCCGGTCGCCCCGGCCCATGACGCTGTTGTAGCGGCGCTTCAGCTTGCCCTTGAAACCGTACGGCGCGTGGAAGGTGGTGACGAAGGGGATGCCGGTGCGGCGTGCCGCGATCCAGGCGCTCCACGCCGGCGCGCGCGAGCGGGCATGGATGATGTCCACGCCGCGCGTGCGGATGATCTCTTCCAGCTTGGCGGCGTTGCGCCAGATGGTGAAGGGGTTCTTGGACGCCAGCGGCAGGGTGATGTGTTCCGCCTTGTAGCGTTCCAGTTCGCGCGCCATGGGCCCGCCGCCTGACGCCACCAGGGCCGTGCCGCCGGCGCGCATGAGGGCCGCCGCCATGTCGACGCAACCCCGCTCCGCCCCGCCGGTCACCAGGCTGGGGATGACCTGCAGCACCACGGGCCGCCCGCCGCCGAACCACCCCGCCGCTGCCGTCGTGGCACCATCGGGAATGGACCCGTCGGGCGGGGTCCCGGCATTGCCGGTGTCGATTGAGGCCGTTAGGGTGCCGGATGTGTGGGGGAGCGTCATCTGGGGAAGGCAAGCATGGCGGATACGTCGATACATAGCGTACAGCGGGGGGCCGCCACCATAGCCTATCGACGCACGCTCGGCCGTGGCCCCGGAATTGTCTTCCTGGGTGGGCTGAAGTCCGACATGACGGGAGCCAAAGCCACCACCCTGGAGGCCTACGCCCAGGCCCGGGGGCATGCCTTCGTCCGTTTCGACTACCAGGGCCACGGGGCGTCCAGCGGCGACTTCCGCGACGGCACCATCGGCACCTGGGCCGAAGACGCGATCGCCGTGCTGGACACGGTGACCGAGGGGCCGCAAATCCTGGTGGGGTCCAGCATGGGCGGCTGGATCATGCTGCTAGCCGCCAGGGCACGGCTGGGCCGCGTGCACGCCCTGGTGGGCATCGCCCCGGCACCTGACTTCACCGAACGCCTGATGTGGGCGCGCATGGATCCGGAAGCGCGCGCCGCCCTGGTGCGCGACGGTGAATGGCGCCAGCCCTCGCTGTACGACGATGCGGGTTACCCCATCACCCGCACGCTGATCGAGGATGGCCGGCGCCACCTGCTGCTGGACAGCCCACTGGAATTGCCGGTGCCCGTGCGCCTGATCCACGGCCAGCGCGACGCGGACGTGCCGTGGCGAACCAGCCTGGATTTGGCGGCCACCCTGTCGCACGACGACGTGCGCGTCACCCTGGTGAAGGACGGTGACCACCGCCTGTCCCGCCCCCAGGATTTGGACCTGATCGCCGCCACGGTGGGCGCGTTGCTGGAGACCACGCCATGCTGAACCGCCGCCATCTGCTGCTGGCCGGTGCCGCCCTGCCCCTGGCCGCGTCCTTTCCGGCGGTCGCCAAGGGCAACCCCGACGCCATCATCGACGCCTATGTCCGGGACACCGGCTTCCAGGGTGTGGTCATGCTGGGTCGCAACGGACATGCCGACTACACCCGGGTCATCGGCTTCGCGGATATCGAGGCGGGGGTGCCGGCCAAGGCCGATACGCTCTACGGCATCGCCTCCATCTCCAAATGGCTGACCAGCGTGACGGTGCTGAAGCTGGTGGAACGGGGGCTGCTGGATCTGGACGCCCCCATCACCAAGGCGCTGCCGGACTATCGCGCCGACACCGGCGCCAAGGTCAGCCTGCGCCGCCTGCTGTGCAACGCCAGCGGCGTGCCCAACCTGTTCACGTCCGCCATCAAGGCCGATCCCGCCCTGTTCCGCACCCCGCTGACGACGGCGGAGGCGGTATCAAAGTTCTGTCTGGGCGACCTGGCGTTCGAGCCCGGGACCAGGTTCGACTACGCCCTGACCAACTGGATCCTGGTGGTGGCCATGGTGGAGCGGGTGACCGGCCTGCCCTTCCAGGCGGCGGTGCGGTCCATCACCCTGGAACCGTTGGGCCTGGCCGCGACATCGGCCACCGACGCGGCGTTCGCCGCGGCCGCCGCCTCATACCGCACGGTGACGCCGCCGGAACGCTGGCCCAATGACCGCCAGGCCTATATGGCGGCGGCCGGCGGTTACTTCAGCACGGCCCCCGACCTGATGCGCGCGGCCCACCTGATCTTCGACACGGGCTTCCTGACGCCCGCGTCGCGCCGCCAGCTGACGACGGTGGAGGTTCCGAGCGAATCCTACGCCCTGGGCGGCAGGGTGCGGACCCTGTCCATCGACGGCAAGACAGTGCCCGCCGGGTGGGAGACGGGCCGGACGGCCGGCTATCGTTCCGTCCTGGGGCATCGCCTGGACGGCAAGCGGACGGTGGTCATCCTGAACAACACCGGCCTGTCGCAGAAAACCATGGACCAGTTCGCCGACGCCCTGCTGGGTGCGGCACCACGGACATGAGGCGCCACGAAATTCAGTTCGCGCCGTTATAGCCCGCGACTGCGGGCACCGGAGATTTTTGGGGAGCCGAAGGCGGACTGAAAATCGAGGACAAGGCAAGGGCCCGGATGGGCCCGCCCGCCGTCTGAGGGAACGCGAACTAACGCTTGCGCCTGCGAAAGCGCAGGTACACCGGCACGCGGCCGGCCTCCAGCGCCTTCTGTTCGTAGCGGGTCTGGACCCAGTCGGCCGGCGGCACGCGCCAGTCGGCGGCGGATGTCGCCAGCCATTCCAGCTCCGGCCAGCGCCAGGCATGTTCCAGCATCCAGCGGCACAGCTGGGGATCGTCGGTCGCCAGGCGCAGTTCCGCCCCGTCCTTCAACACGCGGGCGATGCGCGGCAGGTTGGCCGGGCCGACGAAACGGCGTTCGGCATGACGCAGCTTGGGCCAGGGGTCGGCGAACAGCACGAACAGGCGGCCCACGCTGGCCTCGGGCAGGGCGTCCAGGATGGGGCGGGCGTCATCGGGGCAGATGCGCAGGTTGGCCGTCAGGTCGCGCGCCTCGACATGCTGCAGCAGGCCGGCGACGCCGTTGATGAACGGCTCACACCCGATGAAGCCGATGTCGGGATTGCTGGCCGCCTGTTCGGCCAGATGCTCGCCACCGCCGAACCCGACCTCGAACCACAGGTCGCGCTTAGGCGTGGCGAACAGGGTGCTTGGGTCCAACGGGCCGCCATCGGCGGGGGGATCCAGCTGCAACCGGGGCAGCAGGTCCTCGATCAGCGAGGTCCGGTGCTGGCGCAGGGGCCGGCCCCGGCGGCGGCCGTACAGCAGGGTGCGGTGCTGGGCGGAACTGTCATCGGTCATGATGGGATCGGGATGTGCGGCCACAGAAAAGCCAAGGGCCTTGGCGATCAGGTGATCGGCCAAGGCCCCGGCATCAGAACGGGCGAACCCTTAGAACGCGCGCTTCAGCTCGTCCACCAGATCCAGCTTCTCCCACGAGAAGCCGCCGTCGGCGTCGGGCGTGCGGCCGAAATGGCCGTAGGCCGCCGTGCGGGCGTAGATGGGACGGTTCAGCTTCAGATGCTCCCGGATGCCGCGGGGGCTGAGGTTCATCAGCTCACGCAGCACACCGGCCAGCTTTTCCTCATCCACCCGGCCGGTGCCGGCGGTGTCGATGTAGACCGACAGCGGGTGCGACACGCCGATGGCGTAGCTGAGCTGGATGGTGCAGCGGTCGGCCAGGCCGGCGCCGACCACGTTCTTGGCCAGGTAGCGCGCGGCGTAGGCGGCCGAGCGGTCCACCTTCGTCGGGTCCTTGCCGGAGAAGGCGCCGCCGCCGTGCGGGGCGGCACCGCCGTAGGTGTCGACGATGATCTTGCGACCGGTCAGGCCGGCGTCGCCGTCCGGGCCGCCGATGACGAAGCGGCCGGTCGGGTTGACGTAGAAGTGCGCCTCATCGCACATCCAGCCTTCCGGCAGCACCTTCAGCACGTGCGGGCGCACGATCTCGCGCACGGCGTCCTGGTCCAGGCCCTCGGCATGCTGGGTGGACACGACGACGGAGGTGGCGCGCACCGGCTTGCCGTCCACGTACTGCAGGCTGACCTGGCTCTTGGCGTCGGGCGCCAGTTCCTTGACACCGCCGTGGCGGGCGTCGGCCAGCGACTTCAGGATGCGGTGGGAATAGTGGATGGGCGCCGGCATCAGATCGTCGGTCTCGCGGCAGGCGTAACCGAACATGATGCCCTGGTCGCCGGCCCCCTCGTCCTTGTTGCCGGCGGCGTCCACGCCCACGGCGATGTCGGCCGACTGGGCGTGCAGCAGGATTTCGATTTCCGCCGTGTTCCAGTGGAAACCATCCTGCTCGTAGCCGATGGCCTTGACGGTCTGACGGGCGACACCCTCGACCTCGCGCAGCAGGCCCTCGGGCCCGCGCACTTCACCGGCGATGACGATGCGGTTGGTGGTGGCCAGCGTTTCGCAGGCGACACGGGCGTAGGGATCCTGAGCCAGGAACAGATCGACCACGCCATCCGAGATTTGATCGCAGACCTTATCCGGATGACCTTCGGAAACGGACTCGCTGGTGAAGACGTAATTGGATTGGGCCACGGGATCGCCTCGGCTTATTTACGACGGCTATTTACGGAAAACGGCATGTGATATGGACAAAAAACGCCGCTTGGCGTGCAACGGCCAAGCGGCGTTTTTTCGCAGGCTTCTACAGAGCGGTCAAGGGGCAGCCCCTATCACGCCACATCTGCCACAGATTCCACACCGGAATTGGCAACCGCCTTGGTCAGTTCGAACAGGCGCTTGCGCACGGCGGGATCGGCGATGCGGTAATAAGCGCGAACCAATTCAAGGGTTTCGCGCTTGGCCATCGGGTCGGCGTCGAAGCCCATGTCGGGCAGCGCCTCGTCCACGATGTCAGCGGGGTTGTCGCCCGCCATGTCGTCGAAGAAGAAGGAGACGGGGACGTCCAGCACGCGCGACAGGTCGAACAGGCGTGACGCGCCGATGCGGTTGGCGCCGCGCTCATACTTCTGCACCTGCTGGAAGGTCAGGCCGATGGCCTCGCCCAGCTTCTCCTGGCTCATGCCCAGCAGGGTGCGGCGCAAGCGCACGCGGCTGCCGACATGAACGTCGATCGGGTTGGGCTTTCCGATCCGCGGTCGCCCACCGGTGGAGCGGCGGACCTCTACTTCAGTCTCCATGATCCAAATCCTTACGTTACGGATCGATTACGACCCTAAGACAGGCGTTGCGGGGTGGTCAAGGTGCCGGCCTGCATCCCACCGTCCCGCTTCCTGGCCCTTGTTTCGGTGCGTTCCCTTCCCCTGGGGGCAGCCCCCAACGTCGCGGAACTTGGCCTCATGGTACGGCGGCGGAACCCATCCCGGTTCATGGATCACAACCCGGGATATGCATGGCCCCCAAGCCACCGACCACTTCGCCTCAAAGGCCCTGCCTGCCTTGATACATCCGAAGCGTGAAAAAATAGATAACGCCCAATACAGCCAAGAGTAAAGCCGCCAAGGGGGCATCACCCCATCGGGCATAAGGTGTAGGCGCCGGTATAGACTGCGGTAACGGAAGGTCGAGGACTCCCTGGGTCCCTAGCGCCAAATGACCCAATACGCGCCCATAGGGATCTACCACGGCCGAAATACCCGTGTTGGCGGCGCGCACCAGGGGCAGGCCTTCCTCGATGGCGCGCATGGTGGCGATGGCCAGGTGCTGGTGCGGCCCCGCCGTCTGGCCGTACCAGGCGTCGTTGGTGACGTTCAGCAGCCATTGCGGGCGCTGGGCATCCTTCGTCCCCGCCTCCTGCGCCGTGACGGCGCCGGGGAAGATGACCTCGTAACAGATCAGGGGGCTGACCGGCGGCAGGCCCGGCAGGTCCAGGGTGCGCGGGCCGGCCCCCGCCCCCAGGATGGAGTTCGACGGCGCCACCAGCGCCACCGCGCGCAGGGGCAGCCAATGGCGGAAGGGCGTGTATTCGCCGAAGGGCACCAGGTGGGCCTTGTCGTAATGGTCCAGCGCCCGGCCCTGGTCGTTCACCACCACCAGGCTGTTCCAATAGGTGTCGGTATTGTCCTGCGCCCCGGGCGACCCGGCGGGCGTCAGGCGCAGGCTGCCGGTCAGGGTCAGGCCGCCGGGCGGCGTCACCTGGGCGACGGCCTTCAGCAGTTCAGGCTCATCCTCCAGCAGGTAGGGCACGGCCGTTTCCGGCCAGACCAGGGTGGTGACGGGTGCGGCCCCCGGCGGCTGCGGCTGGCGCGACAGGGCCAGCAGCAGGCGGACATGGTCCAGTTCCGTGTCCGCGTTCCACTTGTCGCTCTGCGCGATGTTGGGCTGCACCAGGCGCAGCGTGATACCCGGCACCAGCGGGGCCTCGCCCGCCGGCACGCGGATAATGCCGTAGACGGCCATCGCCATCACCAGGGCCAGGCCCGCCGCCGGCGCCCCCCAAGGCCGGCGCCCGCCATCCGCCAGCACGGCCGCCAGGCTGGCCGGCAGCACCGTCAACAGGGACAGGCCGTAGACGCCCACCAGGGCACCCATCTGCGCCGGGCCCGGCAGGCCGACCCAGGCATAACCCATCAGGTTCCAGGGAAAACCGGTGAAGGCGTGGCCGCGCGCATATTCCACCACCGTCCACAGCACGGCGAACAGCAGGCAGCGCGCGACGCCGCCCAGGCGGAAATGCCGCACCAGCGCCCACCAGGCCAGCGTGCCGGTGCCTACGAACAAGCCCAGCAGGAAGGGCAGCCCGGCCACGGCGAAGGGCAGCATGGCCCAGAAGCGGGGGAAGACCAGCAGTGCCGCCCCCACCCAATAGAGGCCCAGCACGAAATGACCGAAGGCGAAGGCCAGGCCGGTCCAGAAGGCCTGGGCCGGCCGCTCCACCCCGTCCAGCAGCCAGATCAGCCCGGGAAAGGCCAGCCACAGCACCGGCACGGCGTTGATGGGCGGCATGGCCAGGGTGGCCAGCCCGCCCAGCAGGGCGGCCAGGCCCAGGCGCCGCCATCGGCCGGCCCCGCGCATGCGGGTGGCGAGGCGGGCCAGGCGATCAGGCAGGCTCACGATAGGGGGAATCTCCGCTTCGGAAAGGCGGCTCAGGATCCGGTCGCCAGCGACGCGTCCAGGCCGGTTCTGGCCGGCAGGTTGCGCACCCGCAGCCGCTTGATGTGGCGGGGGTCGGCGTCCACCACCTCGAACTCGATGCCCGAGGGATGGACCAGCGTCTCACCCCGGCGGGGAATGCGGCCGGCCAGCGAGAACACCAGGCCACCCAAGGTATCGACCTCTTCGCGTTCCTCATCATCCAGGACGGGGCCGACGCGGGCCTCGAATTCCTCCAGCGGCAGGCGGGCGTCGACGATCAGCGTGCCGTCGGGACGTTCGATGATGCGCGGCTGCACCGCCTCATCATGTTCGTCCTCGATCTCGCCGACGATCTCCTCCACCAGATCCTCAATGGTGACCAGGCCGTCGATGCCGCCGAATTCATCCACCACCAGGGCCATGTGCTGGTGCGCCTGGCGCATGTGCAGCAGCAGGTCCAGGATGGGCATGCTGGGCGCCACGATCTGCACCTCGCGCACGATGGCGGCCAGGTCGAAGGGGCGCTGGTCGGCCACCACCGCCAGCACGTCCTTGATGTGCACCATGCCGATCACGTCATCCAGGGTTTCCCGGTAGACCGGCATGCGGGAGTGCGCATCCTCCGAAAAACGGCGGATCAGGTCGTTCAGGCTGATCGAGATCTCGATACCCAGGATGTCGGCGCGGGGGACCATGATGTCCACCACCGCGCGGCCGCGCAGCTTCAGGATGTTGGCCAGTAGCACGCGTTCGTTGCCGCCGACCGAGGTTTCATCCGCGCTGGTTTCCTCGATCAATTCTTCGATGGTGTCGCGCAGCGTGGGGTCCACGCGCCCGCCCAGGGCGGCACGCAGCCAGCCCCGGAATTGCTGGGTCAATGACCCGTGATCTTCCGCCCCGTCTTCACGGGGCGTTCGACTGTCGGAAAGGTCGGCCATTGTTTAGTGCGCGTTCTCTTCGCTCTGGTCATCGCGGGTGGGGCCGGCGCCGTCCCGGTAGGGATCGGCGATGCCCATGTCGGCAAGGATCACCGTTTCAAGCCGTTCCATGGTTTCGGCCTCGGCATCCTCGATGTGATCATAACCCAACAAGTGAAGCACGCCATGGATCACGAGGTGGGTCAAGTGGTTGGCGATGGGTTTGGCCTGTTCGGCGGCCTCCGTCACCAAGGTTTCATACGCCAGGATGATGTCGCCCAGCAGATAGGGCGGGCGTTCCATGCCCTCCGGCAGGTCGAAATCGTCGCCCTCATCCTCGTCATCCCCCTCATCCAGCATGGGGAAGGACAGGACGTTGGTGGGCTTGTCCTTGCCCCGGTACTGGTTGTTCAGCACCTGGACGGCGGCGTTGTCGGACAGCAGCACGGACATCTCGCCCTCGCCTTCCGGCAGGGCGTCGGCATCCACGGCCAGCGCCTGGGCCAGCGCTTGCCGCGCTGCCCGGGTCACCAGTTCCTCGACACCGGGGATGGCGTCCTCCCAATCCCCGGCCTCAACCTCGACAATGATGTCCAAGGCGGTTGTCATTCAAATGTTCCCTCAAGCGCCGGGCGCCGGCGTCCGCCGGCTGGGCTTCCTCAGTTTCCAGTCCACTTCGTTCCCCGGAAACTTCCGGCGGCTGCGGTCGCAGCCTACAGCGGCATGAGCTGGACCGCCCATGCCGCTGGTATTGGTTTCAGCCCTGGTCCGGCATCCGGCGGCGAGAATCGGCGCGGTCGTAAGCCTCGACGATGCGGCCCACCAAGGGATGGCGCACCACGTCGGCGGCGGTGAAATGGATGAAGGCGGCCCCGTCGACGCCGTCCAGCACCTCCACCGCCTCACGCAGGCCGGACTTCACGCCGCCCGGCAGATCGATCTGGCTGAGGTCGCCAGTGATGGCCATGCGGCTGCCCTCGCCCAGGCGGGTCAGGAACATCTTCATCTGCATGGCGGTGGTGTTCTGCGCCTCATCCAGGATGACGAAGGCGTTGGCCAGGGTGCGGCCGCGCATGAAGGCCAGCGGCGCCACCTCGATCTCGCCGGACGCCAGGCGCTTGGCCACCTGTTCGGCCGGCAGCATGTCGTACAGCGCGTCGTACAGCGGGCGCAGGTAGGGATCGACCTTTTCCCGCATGTCGCCGGGCAGGAAGCCCAGCCGTTCGCCCGCCTCCACCGCCGGCCGCGACAGGACGATGCGGTCCACCCGGCCGGTGATCAGCAGGGACACGGCCTGCGCCATGGCCAGATAGGTCTTGCCCGTGCCGGCGGGGCCCAGGCCGAACACCAGCTCATGTTCCGCCAGCGCCTTCAAGTAGGTGGCCTGCGTGGGGGAGCGGGGGCTGATGTCGCGGCGGCGGGTCTTCAGCATGGCCTCGGGCCGGGTGATGGAGGCCAAGGCCCGGCCCCGGCTGTCGGCATCGACACCGGTGGCGATGCGCATGGCGGCGTCCACCTCGGCCGGGCCCACCGGCATGCCGCGCTTCAACCGTTCCCACAGGGCGTCCAGGGCGGCGCGGGCGGCACTGGTGGCATCGTCCGGACCAGTGATGGTCAGGCAGTTGCCGCGGCTGATCAGGCTGACGCCCAGCTGGCGTTCAACCCGGCTGAGATACTGTTCATGTTCGCCGAACAGCAGGGGCAGCAGGCGGTTATCATCGAATTGCAGGTCGATGCGCTGGTCCGATCCGGACGTTGTCGTCACGCCGGCACCTCCCTCAGGTTGGATTGCATGTCGGCGGCGATGGCACCCAAGGCGCCGCCCGGCAGTATATCCGTCTCGGTGGTCACCACCGCGCCGCCCAGGCTGCTGGCGGACGCCGTGGTGATGCGCACCGGCACCACCTGGCCCAGCAACCGGTCGGGCGCCTGGGCGTGGACCGGCTGCATCTGGGGGCCACGGCCCAGCAGTTGGCCCGGCAGCTTGCCGCGCCGGTCGAACAGCACCTCCTGCACCGTGCCCAGGGCAGCGGTGTTGAAGGCCTGCTGCTGTTCGGCCAGCAGGCTCTGCACCATCTCCAGCCGCCCCGACTTGTCGTCCTCGGTCAGGCGGCCTTCCGCCATGGTGGCCGCCGGCGTGCCGGGGCGGGCGCTGTACTTGAAGGAATAGGCACTGGCAAACCCCACGTCGGTGATCAGGCGCAGGGTGGCGGCGAAATCCTCCGCCGTCTCACCGGGGAAACCGACGATGAAATCGCTGCTGAGCGCCAGGCCCGGCCGGGCGGCGCGCAGCCGGTCGACGATGCGGCGGTAGTCGTCGGCCGTGTGCCGGCGGTTCATGGCCGCCAGGATGCGGTCGGACCCGCTTTGCACCGGCAAATGGACGAAGGGCATCAGCTGCGGCACGTCACCGTGGGCGGCGATCAGGTCGTCATCCATGTCGCGCGGGTGCGAGGTAGTGTAGCGGATGCGGGACAAGCCGTCGATTTCCGCCAGTTCGCGGATCAGCCGGCCCAGGCCCCAGGTGCGGCCGTCGGGTCCGTCGCCATGGTAGGCGTTGACGTTCTGGCCCAGCAGGGTGATTTCCACCGTGCCGTTGGCAATCATGCGCCGGACCTCATCCAGGATTTGGCCGGCGGAACGGGAATATTCGGACCCCCGCGTATAGGGCACGACGCAGAAGGTGCAGAACTTGTCGCAGCCTTCCTGCACCGAGACGAAGGCCGAGGCGCCCTGCGGCGTGGCGCCTTCGCCCGGCAGCAGGTCGAATTTGCTTTCGACCGGGAAGTCGGTGTTGATGACGCCGCCGGCGCCGCGCACGGCCCGGGTCACCATCTCCGGCAGCTGGTGATAGGTCTGGGGCCCGAACACCATGTCCACGTGCGGGGCGCGGGCCATGATCTCCGCCCCCTCGGCCTGGGCGACGCACCCGGCCACCGCAATGATCATGCGCTCGCCCTGCGACGCCTTTTCCTGCTGCTGCAGGCGTAGGCGGCCCAGTTCGGAATAGACCTTTTCCGACGCCTTTTCGCGGATGTGGCAGGTGTTGAGGATGACCATGTCGGCCCCCTCCGCCTCTTCCGCCGGTTCATAGCCCAGCGGCGCCAGGACGTCGGCCATGCGGCCGCTGTCATAGACGTTCATCTGGCAGCCATAGGTCTTGATGAACAGCTTCTTACGCGCGGTCGCCACACCCAACTCCTTGGCGGGGCCCGGGATGGCCCCAAACACCGTCTGGAAAACGCGCAGGCCCCTCCGGGGGGCATGCGCGAACACAAAAGGCGCGCCGGCCCAAGGCTGGCGCGCAGGCCCGTAACATTAGGCGGCTACGGGGCATAGTCAAGGTCGGGGGAATCGGAACGTGATCAGGCCGCCCCCGCCGCCTGGGCGGTCTGGGCCGAGGCCTGCAGAGCCGGCCGGGCGGTTGGCGCCGCGCGTGACCAGCGACCGGACACGGCGCGATCGACGCCGGCGGCGACCGTCTGCCAGCAATGGTCGGCCAAGGCCTTGCGTGAACTGAAATCCGCCAGCGACACCACCGGGTGGAATTCCACCCGGATGCGCAGGCGGCCGGTGCCGATCATCTGCCACAGGTGGGGCGGCAGATCCATGTCGCCGTACCAGGCGTACAGCGGCCGCAACTCATGGCCCAGCGGCAGGCCGTCCAGGTGGGTGCACACCACGCTGATGGGCTGCACCGCCACCGGCTGGCCATCCACCTGGGTGTTGGCCACGCTGAACAATGCCGTCTTGAACGGCAGGACGCGGTTGCCGTCGCTGCTGGTGCCTTCGGGGAACAGCACCAGGCTGTCGCCCGCCACCAGGCGTCCGGCCAGGTCGTCGCGCTGCTTGCCGGCCTCGCGCCGGTTGGCGCGGTTGACGAACACCGTGCGCTGCAGCTTGGCCAGCAAACCGAAGAACGGCCACAAGCCCACCTCGGACTTCGCCACGAAGGAGCAGTCGATGAGGGAGCCCAGGACCGGAATGTCGAGGTAGGAGGAATGGTTGGAGACGAACAGCGTCGGGCGGTCCAGCGACGGCCGGCCCACCACCTCCGCATCCAGGCACAGCATCAGCCGGCAGCAGACACGATGATAGAAACGGGGAAAGCGCTCACGGGCCGGCAGGTTCAACCCCAGCAGGGTCGCCTGGATGGGAATGCAGACCAGCGTCCATGCCAGGTACAGCGCCAGGCGCAGGAAGCCCGTGCGGGTCGAGCCCATCGCCATGGAAACCCCTCCTGCCACCGCGGACACCGTGGTCAAGCCATCGGCGTCCCGCGCCGTTCGTAATGGCGAAGATACTTGTCGGTCATCAGGTCGGTCTTCACCACGATGGACACGTCCGTGGTGTTGAACTGGTGATCGACCACGGCGCCATCGCCGACGAAGCCGCCGGCGCGCAGGTAGCCCTTCACCAGCGGCGCCACCTGGGCCAGGGCGCGGCGGGGATCCACCTCATGTTCCGGCAGCATGCGCATGTCGACATAGCGATGCGGCAGCGCCGTGGGGCGCACGATCGCCGGGGCCAGATGGTTGTAGTAGAGGTAGGACAGCGGCAGGGCCAGCGCCTCGGGATCGGTCCCCGGCAGGCTGGCGCAACCGAACAGGATCTTGATGTCGTACACTGCGGTGTAGGCGGCGATGCCGCGCCACAGCAGTTGCATGGCGTTGCGGGACCGATAGGCGGCGTCCACGCAGGACCGGCCCAGTTCCAGGATCTCGCCCCGGTAAGCCTCCAGCCGCGAGATGTCGTATTCGTCGCTGGAGTAGAAGGTGCCGGCTCGGGCAGCGGCGCAGCGGCGGATCAGGCGATAGGTGCCCACCACACCGGCGGCACCGGATCCCCGGGCATGATCGATGACCAGGAGATGGTCGCACAGCCCGTCGAATTCATCGAAGTCGCGGCGCAGGCGCAGCATCTCCGGCGTCGGGGAGGCTTCCATCTCTTCATAGAAGACACGGTAGCGGATGGCCTGCGCGGCCTCGACCTCTGCCTTGGTTTCGGCGAGGCGGACCTCCAGGCTCCCCATACGAAGATCGCCAGAGGTCAGAGCGTCGATCGTGATGTCAGCCATGCTCTCGTTCGCGGTCCTTCAGCGTCGCCATCGGCAGGCGCGATTTGCGTGATGCGGCTTTCCGTTCGCAACCCTTGGCCGCAACCTCAGGGGCCGCAGCGGTGGGGAAACGACCCCCCGGAAAACACGCTTCCGTCATTGGCATACCACAAAGCGACGCGGGGCGGTCAACCAAGTCCTGCAAAGCGGGGCCGCCGGGTCATGAAACATTCACGTACCCTTCCGGGAAGAAATACCCGGAATCGTTTCGTCAAAGCTGTGAAGCTCTTTGAAAACGCAGCCTTTTGGCGGCTTTTGGTACGGGTTGGACCCCAGTTCGTCACGCCGTCCCGCGCGGGACTGGCGAAAAGCCGGCCGAGGTCAAAGCCGGCTATGAATGATACCGGGCGGCGTGCCTGACCGGCGGCCGCCACCCGACATCATGATGTGGGGGCCCACATGATGGACCGCCCCTAAGCTGAAGAGTTACCCTGGAAGGGGATCAAGCGTCGCTGCGGGCGCGCGTACCCAGACCGATTTCCTTGGCCAGGCGGGACCGCTGCTTGGCGTAGTTCGGCGCCACCATGGGATAGTCGGTCGGCAGGGACCACTTCTCGCGGTATTCCTCCGGCGTCATGTTGTAGGCCGTCTTCAGATGGCGCTTCAGCATTTTCAGCTTTTTTCCATCCTCAAGGCACACAATGTATTCAGGCGTGACCGAGCGCTTGATCGGCACGGCGGGTTGCAATTTCTCCGCAACCGGAGGCTGTTCCTGGCCGATGTTGGTCAGGGTCTTGTATACCTGTTCGATCAGCGCCGTCAGGTCGGCCGGTGGCACTGTATTATTGGAGACGTGGGCCGAAACAATTTCAGTGGTTAGGGACAACAACTCACTTGCGACGGTCGGACCGGTCATTTTCCTTACTCCAAGGATGCAGTACCGAACTTGTATAAGTCTAAACCACAGGCATGGCAATAACGTTCAAGTTCATCGTGTGAGGTCTGATTGATAACCGAAGCGGTCACAACCAATCTTTTGGATATAACGGCCCATGTTTGCCCTATTACCTTTGTTCGATCGAAGCTGGCCGTTGAAAAGCTGAAGCCGGGGGAAACGCTGGAAATTCGCCTCAACAGCGGTGAGCCGCTTGAGAACGTGCCGAGATCACTGCGGGAGCATGGTTATACAGTGGCGCTGTGCGGGCCGGAGCACGCGGATATGCCGGAAGGCGTACATCGTATACGTGTAACCCGCTAGAATCCGTGCACAAAAATCGGAATCTGTCCGGATAGCGGCCCGTCAGACCGAAGCGGCGGCGCCCAGGGTCCGGCGCAGCAGCAAGGCGGCCACCGGCTGTCCGCCCAGATGATAGTAATTCGCCCGCCGGCCCACGGGTTCGAAGCCCGTGGCCGCGTATAGACGGCGGGCCGGCGTGTTCGTCTCCGCCACTTCCAAATAAAGCGCCTCGGCACCGGCCTGGGCCGAGGCGGCGGCACAGGCCGCCACCAGGGCAGCACCCACCCCCTGCCCCCGCGCCGCCGGCAAGGTGCCGATGGTAAGGATTTCCGCCTCGTCCACCACCGTGCGGATCAGGGCCATGCCCAGGGGCCGTCCCTCACCGTCCGGTTCATCCCCGGCCAGGGCGATGAGGGCGGCCACGCCGCTGAGCGCCATGAGGTCGGCGATGGCCTGGGCCGACCAGGCGGGTCCGGCCAGGTTGGGGTCGGCGAAGCACAGGGCATGCACCGCCGCCAGCACCTCGACCTCGAAGGGCGTCGCCGGCCGGATGCGCGGGGTCATGGCGTGCCTTGGCTGACGGCCGCGGCCGGCGCCACCGTCACGTCGGGTGCCCGGATGTAGAGGGGGTTGGCGGCATTGGCATCGAAATCCGCCGGCGTGGCCAGCGCCGCCAGGCGCGCCACGGCCAGCGCCGGGCCGGCGGGGTCGATCCCGGTCACAGCATGATCACAGCCGGCGGCGACCAGCACGGCCCCGGCGGCCAGGGCGGCATCGCCCAGCACCAGCGGGGCCGGCGCCAGGCGACCGGCATGGGCGGCCAGGTCGGCCGGCAGCACCGCCGCCGGTTCGGACAGGGGACGGCCGGCAGCGTCGAAGGCCTGCAGGTAGAAATCCTCACGCCGGCTGTCGATGGCGACCAGGAGGGGACGCCCGGCCGGTACCGCCGTGCCCTGACCCAGCCCATGCACGGCGGCGTGGGCGAAGGCGGTCAGGCCGGTGACGCCCAGCAACGGCCGGGATGAGGCCAGCGCCAGCCCACGCGCCGCCGCCAGGCCCACACGCAAGCCGGTGAAGGCGCCGGGGCCGATGGTGACGCCGTAGCGGTCGATGGCGTCATAGTCCACCCCGGCCTCGGCCAGCACCTCCGCCACCAGGGGCAGCAGGCGTTCAGCCTGGCCGCGGGCCAGCGCCTCCCCCCGGAAGGCCAGGGACGATGACCGGCCATCGGGTTCCACCGCCCATAGGGCCACGGCGCAGACACTGGTGGCCGTGTCGATGCCCAGGGCGACGATACGACCCGTCCCGCTGTTGCCCGTGTTAGACATGACGATCCTTCGGTGTCCCTGGAAGAAGCAGCGCGGAGACCCATGTCACCAGACCATCCCGGGCCCGACCTGAGCGGCCGTTTCGTGACTATCGCGCCCGAAACCGGCTTCGATGTCGATCTCGACCTTCGCTATGCCACGGCGGACAATCTGACGGGAAGCCCCCTGTACGCCCGGCCGACATGCCTGCTGCATCCGCAGGCGGCGAGCTGCCTGCGCCGGGCGGTGGATCGCGCCCGAATGCTGGGCCTACGCCTGAAGGTGTTCGACGCCTATCGTCCACCCCAGGCCCAGGCATTGCTGTGGCGCACCCTGCCCGACCCGGTGTTCATCGCCGACCCCCGGCTGGGGTCCAATCACACCCGGGGCGTGGCCGTCGACCTGACGCTGATGGATGGGAGCGGTCTGGAGTTGGACATGGGCACGGGCTTCGACGACATGTCGCCCCAAGCCTACCATGCCGACCTCACCGTGCCGGCGGCAGCCCAGCGTAACCGCGCCCTGCTGCTGGGCCTGATGGCCGCGGCGGGCTGGCGGCATTACGAAGCGGAATGGTGGCATTACCAGTTGCCCGACGCCCATCGCTACCCGCTGGTGGACGATGGGGCGCTGGGGCCGCCGCTGATGGGGCCCTGACAGGATCAGCTGGCGCGCTTCACCTGCACCACCACCTGTTCCGGCTCGTCATGCAGGACCGCCTGGTCGAAGTCGCGCAGGCTGTTGCTGCGGATCAGCGACTTCAGCGACTTCACATAGACCGGGCCCAGTTCGGAATAACGGTCCAGCGTCGTCAGCAGCAGCATGGTGTCCAGCGGCTTGCCCTGCTTGCGCAGGCTGGCGCGGGTGGCGCGGAACTGGGCGTAGGCGTCGTGGGTGTTCAGGTTCTGCATGTAGACCCGCACGCATTCCAGCAGATCCTCGAACTTGCGGAAGCGGGAGGTGTCGCCCGGATGGCGGTTGCGGGGGGTGATGCCCTCCTTCTCCTCTTCCGACCAGGTCAGCTGGCCGAACAGGGCGTTGCCGTGCAGGGCGAAACGCGAGGTGCCCCAGCCACTTTCCTCGGCCGCCTGGGCCAGCGCCATGGACACCGGCACCGCGTCCACGCGGCGCAGCAGCGCATCCATGTCGATCTTGCGGGTGGGGTCCATGCCGTAGCGGCCAGCCAGCCGGGCCAGCCAGACCTGGTCCAGCGGCGACAGGGCGGCCCCCGCCTGCGGCGGCACGGCGGCCTGGGCATCGGGGGCGGTGGAACCTTCCGGCGCCAGAGCGGGTTTCACTTCGGAACCGGACGTGACCGCCTTGGCCGGGGACACGATCAGGGCGGCGGGCACGATGGCGCCGGCCTTCACGCCGTCCGCCTTCGCCAGCGTGGCCCGGGCGGCGTCATCGGCCGGGGGGGCGGCCGGAACGGGTGCCGCATGGCCCTTCACACTGTCGCGCAGCGCCACCAGCCGGGCGCGGTCGCGCTCGATCTCCTCATTCACCAGCAGCACCAGGGGCAGCATGGTGTTGACGAAGACCTGCTTGCGGTCATCCACGCTGTCCATGGCGCCCAGGTCGCGGGGCAGGCCGGCCAGCACGATGCGGGGGACGGCGCGTTCGCCGGAACGCACGTCGTCCAGGGTGAAATTCTTTTCCTTGAACAGGGCCAGCAGGCTTTGCGCGTCCAGCTTGGGCTGGGGGGCTGCGGGGGTCTGGACCTGGGCCACGGCCTGCGGGACCGGGCGCTTCACGGGAATGAGATAGGCGGTCGGGGCCAGAAGCGTTCCGCCTCCGGATGCCAGCTCAGCGAGGGTCAACGGGATAACCGCAAAAACCATCACGAGCACGGTACCAATAGCCAGCCAGCGCTGCGCGGGAAACCCCGCAGTGTCGACCTTCGCCATTAATGAATGCTCCGAACAGTTACCGAGGTACGTCCAGACGCCGTGCCCTTCGGTCGCGTCCCGTCAGGGACATAGGGCGACCGGGGTAAGCGTCCATGGGACGTCTGTGCTGCCGGAAGTCAAATCCGGGATAATCCGTTCAGCCATGCCCAATGGGCCCGCCACTATGTGGGCCATTCTCCAGGCCGGCATGGCATCTGGAATACTTGGGTTACACCGGTGGGAGGACATATTGCTGTCGGTCCCAAGCGGGGTAGGTGTCGCCCACCAAAACATCCTCCCCCGTTTTTATGGGGGGCGGGCGACCGGGATACTAACGGGCCGCGCGGACTTCGACAACCTCGGGAATGTAATACCGAAGCATGTTTTCAATACCGGACTTCAACGTGGCCGTGGAACTGGGGCAACCGGCACAGGAACCCTTCATGTGCAGATAGACCACGCCCTTTTCAAAACCGTGGAAGGTGATGTCGCCACCATCCTGTGCCACGGCCGGACGCACGCGGGTGTCCAGCAATTCTTTGATCTGGGCGACGATCTCTGCATCCTCGCCCTCACCTGCACTATGGCCGTCCTCGGCCTCATCCAGCAGGACGGGGCGTTCTGCGGCGAAATGTTCCATGATCCGCCCCAGGATCTGGGGCTTCAGCGTGAACCAATCCTGGTTACCACCCTTGGTGATGGTGACGAAATCACCACCCAGGAACACCCGCTCCACCCCATCGACGTCGAACAGCGCCTGCGCCAGGGGCGACCGTTCGGCGGCCCCCTTGTCGGCGAAGTCCGCCGTTCCCCGCGCCAACACCTCACGACCCGGAATGAACTTCAACGTGGCCGGGTTCGGGGTGTCTTCGGTCTGGATGAACATTTACGAAAACCCTGAAAGATCACACGAAAATACGGATGCAAAATACGGCAGCGCGCCCTGTGTGCATCGGCATTTAAGCTAAAATGCGGCGGCGCATCGCCAATATCAAGGCAGTAACGGACAGGGCCGACCTGCGCGACCACGCGCCGCAACTGGCACCAGCGTCCAAAAGCCTGAAAAAGCGGCGGCGTGACTGTGATTTTCGACACACCCACGTCGCGAGAACCATGCGGCGTTACCGCTGGCGCTTAAGGGATATGTATTAAGTGATAGCGTCCAATTGCAGGTCGTTCAGGGAGCCTGGCACGATGGTGATGGGAATGCGCAACGTGCCCGACATCCTGCCCACGATATAGGTGATCAGGGGGCCGGGGCCGGCGGTGTCCGTGCCGGCCGCCAGCACCAGGATGGAGATGGACGGTTCCTCCGCGATCAGGGCCAGCAGTTCATCCCGCGTGTCGCCTTCGCGCAGGTAGATCGCCGGGGGGGAGCCGCAGATATCCACCACGTCGCGGGCCAGGCGCTGCAACAACTGCTCCGCCTCCTCCCGCCGTTCCTGGCGCATCAGGTCCTCCACCGCCGCCCAGTGCTGGAAATCGCCCGGCTCTATGGTGTGCAGCAGGGCGACGCGGCCGCCGGTGCGGCGTGCGCGGCGCGCGGCGTAATGCAGCGCGACGGCCATCTCCTCCGTCTCGTCCACCACCACCAGGAAGATGCGCTCGTGGCCCGCGTCCCCCCCGGCGGCGGGGTCTTGCGGGGGGGCGTCGTGATCGGCATCGGACATGGCATGCACCCCTCTCCGTCGGGCCGGGCCCCCGTGGGCCGGCTCAGTTCTTGCGGAACAGCGTACCGGCCAGCCAGCCGGCGCCCACCGCCAACAACACGCCCAGCAGGCCGTAGACCAGGCCATCGCGCTGGGCGAAATCATAGATGTCGGCGGAAAAGCCGATCTTGCTGACCGCCAGGGGCGTGGTCTGGGCCCCCACCACATCCTGGTCGCGGATGAGGAAGACGCTGACGGTGTAAAGCCCGGTCGGCACATTGGCCGGAAAATAGATGGAGGTGCGGAACAGCCGCTGGCCCAGGAACGCCACCTCGCCCACCTCGGTGCCGTACAGGCCCTCGCGTTGCTTGTTGCGGATCAGGGCCGAGCGGAATTCCGCCACCGTGGCGGCATCGGCGTCCACGCGCGGCAGCATGCGCACATGATCAAGCCCGATTTCGTGGCGCTGGGCAACCGCTGGCGGCAACAGCGTGTCCAGCGGCTTGCTGGCCGCCACCTCATAAAAGCCCGGGACGTGGGAGAATTTCAGCGTCTCATTGTTCATCCAGATGCCGGCCATCCGGTCCTTGCGCCGCACGGCCAGCGCCGTCTCCGGCCCCTCGATCACCACCGCCACGTCGCCCGGCTGGTCGATGGCGCCGAACAGCACCACGTCGGTGCCGGTGAAGCCGGTGGTGATGGCGATCAGGTGGCTGGACAGGTCGGCCACCAGCGTCTGCGCCTGGGCCGGGGACCAAAGCGCCAGCATTGCCAGCAACACCATCGAAAAGAGATGCCGGGATCTCATTTCAGGGCGGTCACGGCGATGGAATAAAGGTCGTCCGGCGTCAGCACCAGGTCGACCGCCAGCTTGACCGCCACGCCCAGCACAGTCAGCGCCAGCAGGGCGCGGGCCTGTTCGCCCTTGAGGTGGCCGCTGGCGCGCGAGCCGAACTGCGCCCCGATGACGCCGCCCACCAGCAGCATGAGGGCCAGCAGGATATCGACCGTGTGGTTGGTGGCGGCCTGCAAAATGGCGGCGACGCCGGTGGTGAGGATGATCTGGAGAAGTGAGGTGCCAGCCACCAGGGTGGTGGGCATGCCCAGGATGTAGATCATGGCCGGCACCAGCAGGAAGCCGCCGCCGATGCCCATGATGGCGACCAGCACCCCGCCGATGAAACCGATGCCCACCGGCAGCAGCACGCTGATGTACAGGCGCGAGCGGGGAAACCGCATCTTGAACGGCAGGCCGTGCAGCCAGTTGTGGTGGTGCAGCTTGCCCCGGCTGACCGCGCCCTTGCGCCGGCCGCGGAACAGGGCCCGCACACTTTCCAGCAGCATCAGGCCGCTGATGCCACCCAGGAAGATGACGTAGGTGAGGGAGATGACCAGGTCGATATGGCCCAGGCGCTGCAGCATGCCGAACAGCATGACGCCCAGCACGGTGCCCACCAGGCCGCCGGCCTGCATCACCAAGCCCAGCTTCACATCCACGTTGCGCTTGCGCCAATGATACATGACGCCGGAGACGCCGGCCCCCACCAGCTGGTTGGCCTGGGTGCCCACCGCCACCGCCGGCGGCACGCCGATGAAGATCAGCAGCGGCGTCATCAGGAAACCGCCGCCCACGCCAAACAGGCCCGACAGGAACCCCACCATGGCCCCCAGGCCCAGGACCCAGAAGACGTTGACCGACATTTCGGCGATCGGCAGGTAGATCTGCATGGGGACCCTTAAGGCGTGTCCCGATATCCTATCTCTTTTTAAGTGTTCCCTCAAACGCCGGGCGGGCGCATCCGCGCCCTTGGCTTCCTCGATTTCCAGTCCGCCTTCGGCTCCCCGGAAATCTGCGGCGGCCCCGGTCGGGGCCTACGGCGGCATGAGAGGGGACTCATGCCGCCGATTTGGAAGCGCATCAAGGCCGCAGCAGGCCGACGATGTCCTTGACCTCGGCCATGGTCTTGGCCGCGATCTCGTTGGCCTTGTCGGCGCCGTTACGCAGGATGCGGTCCAGTTCCGTGGGCTCGGCCAACAACTGGTTCATCTTTTCGGTCATGGGCGACAGCTTGGCCACCGCCAGGTCGCACAAATCGGCTTTGAAGGCGGAGAAGTTGGCGCCGGCGTGGCGGGACAGGGCGTCCTGCTTGCTGATGTTTTCCAGCGCCGCGTAGATCGTCACCAGGTTGTCGGCCTCGGGCCGCTTGGCCAGTTCCTCGGCGGTGTCCGGCAGGGGCTCCGGATCGGTCTTGGCCTTGCGGATCTTCAGGGCGATGGCGTCGGCGTCATCGGTCAGGTTGATGCGGCTGTAGTCGGACTCGTCCGACTTGCTCATCTTCTTGGTGCCGTCGCGCAAGCTCATCACCCGTGTCGCCTCACCCAGGATCATGGGTTCCGGCAGGGGGAAGTATTCCTGGTCGTAGAAGCGATTGAAGGCGCCGCCGATATCGCGGGCCAGTTCCAGATGCTGCTTCTGGTCCTCGCCCACCGGCACGTGGGTCGCCTTGTACAGCAGGATGTCGGCCGCCATCAGCACGGGATAGGCGTAGAGGCCCAGCACCGCGTTGTCCTTGTGCTTGCCCGCCTTCTCCTTGAACTGGGTCATCCGGTTCAGCCAGCCCATGGGGGTGTGGCAGGAGAAAATCCACGACAGCTCGGCATGGCCGGACACGGCGGACTGGTTGTAGATCAGGTTGCGTTCCGGATCGACGCCGGCGGCGATGTAGGCCGCGGCCACGGCGCGGATGTTCTTCTTCAGCGTCGGCGCATCCTGCGGCAGGGTCAGGGCGTGCAGGTCCACGACGCAGAAGATGCACTCATACTGTTCCTGCAAGGCCACCCAATTCCGTAACGCGCCCAGGTAGTTGCCAAGATGAAGCAGGCGGGTCGGCTGCATGCCGGAAAAGATGCGGTTCATGAGGGTAGCCTTGGGAAAGGGAATGTAAAACCGGGATGCGAAGGTAGGGCCCCCGCCCCGCCCCGGTCAAGCCGGCCCGACGGTGACCCTTATTTGCGCCGGCGGCGGATCCGGGCCAGGAAGTCGGTCACCACCACGCCGCGCACAGCCACCACCGCCACGCCGTAGGCCGCCAGGCCGGCCGCGACCAGGCCCGCCAGCGCCGGCACCCGCACCCAGACCGCCCCCTCGAAATAGGGGTCCAGGACATGGGCCAGGGGCAGCAGGCAGGCGGCCATGATCACGCTGGCCAGCAGGATGCGAGGTGCCCGGACCATCAGCTGGCGGTCCAGCCGCAGCCAGCCCCGGCGAGCGAGCGAGAGGGACAGCAGGGTGATGTTGCCCCAGGCGGTGATGGTGCTGGCCAGCGCGATGCCGACATGGCCCAGCGGGGTGTAGAGCGCCAGCACCGTGGCCAGCGCCATGTTGCCCACCAGCGTGGCGATGGCGATGCGCATGGGCGTGCGCGTGTCCTGGTGGGCGAAATAGATGGCGGTCAGCACCTTGGACGCCACATAGGCCGGGATGCCCGGCGCGTAGACCGCCAGGGCCAGCGCGGTCTGGTGCGCCTCCGCCAGACCAAACCGACCGCCGTGGAACAGCGCCTTGTAGATCGGTTCCGGCACCAGGCCCAGGGCGAAGGCCGCGGGCAGCGCCAGGATCAGGCCGAATTCGATGCCGCGGCTGACATGGTGGTCGATGGCGTCCCGTTCCCCGGCCTGAACATGGCGCGACAGGGTGGGCAGCAGGGCTGTGCCGATGGCGATGCCGATCACCCCCAGCGGCAGCTGGTTCAGGCGGTCGGCATAATAAAGGTAGGAGATGGACCCCGACGGCAGCAGCGAGGCCACATGCGTGCCGATGATCAGGTTGATCTGGATGACGCTGGCGCTGATGGCGCCCGGCACCATCTGGCGGAACAGGCGGCGCAGATCCGGCGTCAGGCGCGGCCAGGTGATGCGCAGATGCACCCCCGCCCGGTGGCAGGAATAGGCCAGCCAGACCATCTGCACCATGCCGGAAATCGTCAGGCCCCAGGCCTGGCCCAGATTGGCCTCCAGCCGCAGCCAGGCGGTACAGCCCAGCGCCGCGATCATGCAGATGTTGAAGGCGATGGGGGCGGCCGCCCCCGGGCCGAAGCGGCCCAGCGCATTCAGCACGCCGGTCTGAAGCGCCGTGATGGAAATGAAGACCAGGTAGGGAAAGGTGATGCGGCCCAGTTCCACCAGCCGGCCGAATTCTGTGGGCCGGTCGGCGTAACCACTGGCCAGGCCCAGCATCACCCAGGGCATGGCGATCATCACCAGGGCGGTGATGGGCAGCAGCACCATGACCATGAAGGACAAGGCCTGGTCGGCGAATTCATCGGCCGGCCCCCGTCCCCGCGCCTTCAGGTCGGCGGCGTACATGGGCACGAAACTGACGGTGAACGCCCCTTCCGCGAACATGGAGCGGAAGTAGTTGGGCAGCCGCTGGGCGACGATGAAGATGTCCGCCGCCACGCCGGCACCCAGCACCCAGGCGGTCAGCAGATCGCGGACGAAGCCGCCGACACGGGAGATGAGGGTGAGGCCGCCCACGGTGGCGGTAGCGCGCGCGAAGCTCATAGGGCCAGCGCATTATCGGAAAATGCGGAACCACGCCAGCCCCGATAGGCGGGGCGCCACTTTGTCACCATGTCAGGCGCATTCCACCGGCAGCGACCACCTCACTCGGCCGCGGCGGCGGTGGAGCGGCGGCGCACCGGCTTGGCCTTGGGCTCCACCGGCAAGGCATCGCCCGCCGGATCGTTCGACGGGTCGGCCAGCACGGCCAGCAGTTCCTTGCGGATCTGGGTCAGCTTGGCCTCATGCGCCACCTTCAGGCCGAAGATGTCCTTCACATAGAACACGTCGACGGCGGCGTTGCCGTAGGTGGAGATCTTGGCCGAGGCGATCTGCAGGTTCAGGGCCGTCAGCGCCCGGGTCAAATCGTACAGCAGGCCCGGCCGGTCGCGGCCGTTGACCTCGATCACCGTGTAGCCGGCGCTGGCCTTGTTATCGACCAGCACGCGCGGCGGCACCCGGAACACCCGGGTGCGCGACGGCAGCGGCGAGGTGCGCTTGGCCAGTTCCGGCGCCAGCTTGACATCACCCGCCAGCGCCTTTTCCACCGACGCCTTCAGCCGTGACAGCCGGTCGCCGGCATCGAACCGGCCGCCGGCGGGACCGGCCCCTTGCAGGGAGAACACGTCCAGCGCCATGCCGTTGGTCATGGTGGTGATGCGGGCATCGACGATGTCGGCACCGGCCAGCGCCATGGCGCCCGCCAGGCGGGAGAACAGGCCGGCATGGTCGGCGGTGTAGATCGTCACCTCCGTCACCGACCGGCCGGTGTCGAAACGGGTGTCGATGGTCAGCGGCGCCTGGCGCGCCTCCGCGTCATGGATCAGGCGGGCGTGCTGCGCCAGGGTGGGCGGATCGAAGGCCAGCCAGTAGTTAGGGTAACCCAGCGCCAGATGGTGATCCAGGTCGGCGTCCGTCCAGTCCGGCAACTGCGCGCGCACGGCGGCCTGGGCATTGGCGATGCGCCGTTCGCGCCCGTCGGAGCCGACGACGCCGCCGGACATCATCTCTTCCGACCGCCAATACAATTGCCGCAGCAGCGTGGCCTTCCAATTGTTCCAGCGGCCGGGGCCGACGGCGCGGATGTCGGCCACGGTGAGGACCAGCAGCAGCTTCAGCCGTTCGGGCGACTTCACCACGTCGATGAAGTCGCGGATGGTCTTCTCGTCATCCAGATCGCGCTTGAAGGCGACGATGGACATGGTCAGGTGTTCGCGCACCAGCCAGGCCACCGTTTCCGTCTCTTCCTCCGTCATGCCCAGGCGGGGGCACAGCTTCTCCGCCACCTTGGCGCCCAGGGTGGAATGGTCACCGCCCCGGCCCTTGGCCACGTCGTGCAGCAGCAGGGCCACCGACAGCGCGCGTTTGGAACTGATGGTGTGGATGACCTCGCACGCCAGCGGCACCTCGTCCTTCAGGGTGCCTTTGTCGATGTCGTGCAGGATGCCCATGGCGAACAGCGTGTGCTCGTCCACCGTGAACATATGGTACATGTCGTACTGCATCTGGGCCACGACCCGGCCGAAGTCGGGCAGGAACCGGCCCAGCACCCCGGCCTCATTCATGCGGCGCAACGTGACCTCGGGATCCTTGCGCGAGCCCAGGATTTCCAGGAACAGCCGGTTGGCCTCGGGATCGTTGCGCACCTTGGCGCCCAGCGACGACAGCGAGCGCGCCAACGCCCGCAAGGCCTTGGGATGGATGTCCAGATTGTGCCACTGCGCCACGCGGAACAGGCGCACCATGTCCACCGGCTGATCCCGGAAATGGCGGTCGTCGCGGATGCTGAGGCGGCCGTTGTCGATGACGAAGCCTTCCAACTCACTGGGCTTCAGGCGCCGCAGGAAGGCGAAGCGGGGCGGCCGCTGGCTTTCCTGTTCCAGGGTGGCGCAGATGATGCGGGTCAGGTCGCCCACGTCCTTGGCCATCAGGAAGTAATGCTTCATGAAGCGTTCGACGTCGCTGGTCCCGGCATGGTCGGTGTAGCCCAAGCGGCGGGCCATCTCACCCTGCACGTCGAAGGTCAGGCGGTCTTCGCCCCGGCCGGTCAGGTAGTGCAGGTGGCAGCGGCAGGTCCACAGGAAGTTCTGCGCCTTGGCGAAGCGCTGCGCCTCTTCCGCCAGCAGCACGCCGTTGGCCACCAGATCCTTCACCTTATCGACCTGGTAGACGTACTTGGCGATCCAGAACAGGGTCTGCAGGTCGCGCAGGCCGCCCTTTCCCTCCTTCACGTTGGGTTCCAGCACATAGCGGCTGTCGCAGAACTTCAGGTGGCGGCTGTCGCGTTCGGCCAGCTTGGCCTCAATGAAGGCGGGGCCGGTGTTGGCCACCACGTCCTTGGCGAAGCGTTTGCGGAATTCGGTGAACAGCTTGGCATCGCCATAAAGGAAGCGCGCCTCCAGCAGGCTGGTGCGGATGGTGATGTCGGCCAGGGCCTGGCGCACGCACTCATCCACCGAGCGTACGGCGTGGCCGACCTTCAGCCCCAGATCCCACAGGATGTAGAGGACGTATTCCACCACCTGCTCGATGCGCGGCGTGCGCTTGTAGGGCAGCAGGAACAGCAGGTCGACGTCGGAAAAGGGCGCCATTTCCTTGCGGCCATAGCCACCGGTGGCGACCACGGCGAACTGGTCGCCCCGGGTCAGGCCGGCGGTGGGGAAGACGCGGTGGAGGGCGAAGTCGGCCAGCGAGACGACGATGGCGTCGGTCAGGGCCGTGGCCTCACGCAGGCAGACCTCACCCCGGCCGCCATTTTCCAGCCGCCGGCGGATCAGGGCGCGGCCCTGGTCCAGCGTCTCACGCAGCAGGGCCAGGATACCGGTGCGCAGCGCCTCGGGCCGCAAATCACCATCAGCCAAATTCGCCAGGCGGGTGGTCAGCATGTCCGCCGTCGGCAGGGTCTCAAGCAAGGCGGCAGCTTCCTCAGGCATTGATTGACCGGCCGGGGTGGACGACTTGGAACGGGTGATGACGGACATGGCGCGACGGGTCTCTGGCAAGGCCCGGGCCGGCGAACCGTCCGGGTGGGCAACATCCAGGGCAAGAGGCGACGTCGGGGCACCGGCACCGCGGCCCCCCTGACGGACCGGGAGTATGGCACAAACTTTGTCCCACGCATCAATCCAAGCGCGCGCCGGCAGCCGCCCTAACCGTTTTCCCCCCGAATGCCCGCCGATATGTCCCATGGCCGCCCCCCGGATGTTTTTGTTCCTATCTCCCAGGCCTTACGCTGAACGGATCCCCCGGCTGCCCGGCCGGGGTTCCCCCTAATCGCCCGCCGGATCCCCCGCCCCTTGCGGCACCAGGCCGCGCACGCGGGGCAGCAGCGACAGACGCCGGGCGTTGGCCGACGCGGTGCGGTGAATGGGTTCCAGGCCCAGGCCGCCCAGGCGGTTGGTGGCGCGGGTGAAGCGGGTGAAGGCGCCGGTGGCGGCGCGCAGCGTGCTGGCGGCCAGCCGGCGTTCGGCCTTCACCCAGTCGCCGGGATGCCAGGATGACCAGGCGGCGCGGGCGAATTCACCCAGCGCGTCCACCTGGTTGTCGCGCCAGCGCCACCAGGCGTCCTGGAAGGCACGCAGGCCGCCGACCAGGGCCAAGGCTGAATCCGCGAAGGCCTCGACCTTCTCACGGCCCATGCGTTCGAATTCGGGATTGGTGCCCAGCGCCACCGGATCGCCACCGGTCTGGGCCAGCAGGCCCAGCCGCGCGTTGATGGTGTGGGCGGAGGCGAAGGCCATCTCGTGCACGCGGGCGGCCACGCGATCCAGTTCCACCTGGGCCCGCTTCAGATCCATGGCGTCGGTCGCGCCGGGTGGCGTGCCCGGGATGACCATGCCGATGCGGCCCTTTCCGGACCGCTTCACAGGCCGCCGGGCGGGCGGGTAAGGGACATGCCGGTGGGGCAATTGTTAACGCTCCCTTATGTTGCACCGCGATTGTGCGATGCAACATTATGGGAAACGGTCCCGGGCGTCCACCGGCGAAGTCGCCGCCGAGCCTCGATCGAAAGGCGCAAGCGCCGCCGGCCCCCACCCACGAGGGCAAGGCCGGCGGCAGGAAGGTCAGCCCATTGCGGCGGCCAGGCCGGCCGCCAGGTCGTCGCGCAGATCGTCCGCATCCTCCAGCCCCACCGACAGGCGCAGGGTGCCGGGGCCAATGCCCACGGCGGCCTTTTCCTCGTCGTTCAGGCGCTGGTGGGTGGTGGTGGCGTTGTGGGTGATCAGGCTTTTGGCATCGCCCAGGTTGTTGGAGATCTTGATGATCTTCAGGGCGTTCAGCAGGCGGAAGGCGGCGGCCTTGCCACCCTTCACATCCAGGGTGATGGTGGTGCCGCCGGCGCTCATCTGCCGCATGGCCAGCTCATGCTGCGGATGGCTGCGCAGGCCGGGGTACAGCACGCGGTCCACCGCCGCATGGGATTCCAGGAATTCCGCCAGGATCTGGGCCGAAGCCGACTGTGTCGCGACGCGCAGTTCCAGCGTTTCCAGGCCCTTCAGCAGCACCCAGGCGTTGAAGGGGCTCATGGCCGGGCCGGTATGGCGCAGCACGGGGGCGATCAGGGCCGCCACCTCGTCATCACACAGCACAGCACCGCCCAGGCAACGGCCCTGGCCATCGATGTGCTTGGTCGCGGAATAGACGACGAGGTCGGCGCCCATCTCCTTGGGCCGCTGCAGCACCGGGGTGGCGAAGACATTGTCCACCACCACGCGGGCGCCGGCCTTGTGCGCCAGTTCCGCCACGGCGGCCACGTCCACCACCTGCATGGTGGGGTTGCTGGGGCTTTCCAGGAAGACGACCGCCGCCGGCGTGGACAGGGCCTCTTCCCACTGCTTCAGGTCGGTGCCATCCACCAGGGTGCATTGGATGCCGTAGCGCGGCGCCAGATCCTTGACGATATAAAGGCAGGAGCCGAACAGCGCGTGCGGCGCCACCACCCGGTCGCCGGCCTTCAGCAGGCCCATCACCGCCAGGTTGACGGCGGCCATGCCGCTGGCCGTGGCGATACAGCGGGGAAAGCCCTCATACCCGGCCAGCCGTTCCTCGAACATGGCGACGGTGGGGTTGCGGAAACGGGAGTAGACGAAACGCGATCCGTCGTTGACGAAAGCGGCCTCCGCCTCCTCCGCACTGCCGTAGATGAAGCCGGAGGTCAGGAACAGGGCCTCGGACGTTTCCTCGAACCCGCTGCGGCGGGTGCCGCCGTGCACCAGTTGGGTGCGGGGGCGGAAGGACTTGCTGGAAGGGTTTTCAGGCGTCTGGCCCATGGCCGTCACTCCGATCATAAGGCAACCGCGACCGGCGAAGGGCGGCGGCATGGTCGGTGTACCTTATGTACGGCCCGACCTTTTAGCAGCTTGTTTAACGTGGTCTGCAAGCCGGTCAGCAAATCACCACGGGGTCACGGCACCGGTTTTAGGCCCGGCCGAGGGCCAGCGTCAACACCACCCATTGTCATGGCGACAATGCCGGGCGGCATGCTCCGGATGGCGCTTTGCCTTGGTTTCAGCGCCGGCCATGGCCCCTGGGCCGTAATGCCCGGTTGCCGCCCGCCCGCTTCCGTGCTAGTCCCGCGCGCGTCACATCCGCCATCGCGGAATAGCTGATTTGCTTTTACCGGGAGTCCCAGACCAATGTCCGACGAGACCAGCCTGAACGGTACCGGCGCTGCCGGCAATGGCGCCGAACCCAGCCAGGGCGGCATGCTTCCGCTGGTGGTCAATGCCCAGTACGTCCGGGACCTGTCGTTCGAGAACCCGAACGCCCCCGCCAGCCTGATGAACGCCCAGCAGCCCAAGGTGGACCTGCAGGTCGACGTCCAGGCCCGCAATGTGGGCGAGAACGTGCATGAGGTGGCGCTGAACATCCGCGCCGAGGCCAGCCATGAGGGCCGCACCGCCTTCATCGTGGAACTGTCCTATGCCGGCATCTTCTCCATGCCGCCGATGCCGCTGGACCAGACCCGCGCCGTCCTGCTGATCGAAGCGCCGCGCCTGCTGTTCCCCTTCGCCCGTTCCATCGTGTCCGACGCCGTGCGCGACGGCGGCTTCCCGCCGCTGATGCTGCAGCCGCTGGACTTCGTCGACCTGTACCGCCGCCAGGTGCTGGCCGCCGAGAACCCGGAAAACATGGCGCAGGCTTGATGCCATGTCCTCAGGCGCCGGTGCCGCCATCCGGCGGCTTGTATCTTCCCAATCTGCGTAAAGTAGCGCCGTCACGGGCTGGGGCATGCCCCAGCCCGTGATCCGACCGGAAGACCGTTCCAACGGCGGGAAGTTCCGGCTCCGTAGCCAAGCAAGGCTCTCCGGTCGGCCCCTTCATTAGCCCGAACAGTTGCACGGGGTCGCCGCCCCGCATGCGCAAGGCTGGGAGTATGAAGATGGCGCAGAACGACTCTATCATCGCCCTGGATGTCAGCAAGGACCGTCTCGACGGCTTCGACGATGAAACCGGGGATGTCTTCCAAATTGAGAATTCCCCGGCTGGCTACGTGGCTTTGCGGCAACGCTGCCGGAAACGCACCGTGCAGATCGTCATGGAGGCCAGCGGTGGCTATGAACGGCCCGTCGCTCAGACCATGGTGAAGGCCGAGATCCCAGTTCGGATCGTCGACCCCCGCAAGGTTCGCTACTACGCCAAAGCTTCCGGTCGTTGGGCCAAGAATGATCGGCTCGACGCCCGCATGATCGCAGCCTATGCCAAGGCGATCAAAGGGGAAGACCACAAGCCGGACAAAGACCGGGAAGCGTTGGCTGAGCTGACAACATACCGCCGCCAATTGCTTGAGGATCGGACCACGATCACCAACCAGGCCAGACGGCTGGAGAACGCCGAACTGCGCCGACATGGCCAAGCGACGATTGAAATCCATCGCCCTTCAGATCGTCCTGGTCGATAAGCGCATCGCCAGCCACATCGCCGCCTCGGAGGTCTTGAAGACCAAGAACAAATTCCTCCGCTCCATCCCCGCCATAGGCCCTGTCTTCGCAAGTACCGCGCTGGCCCATATGCCCGAACTGGGCGCCCTTACACGCCAACAGGCTGCCGCCCTCGCCGGCGTCGCACCCATGGACAATCAAAGCGGAAAACGCGACGGGCCCCGGAGCATCTACGGCGGAAGACCCGCCGTCCGTAACGTTCTCTACATGGCCGCCGTCGTCGCCAGCCGCCACAACCCACCCCTGGCCGCCTTCTACAAAAAGCTCATCGCCGCCGGCAAAAAGCCCAAGGTCGCTCTCACCGCACTCATGCGGAAAATCATCGTCCTCGCAAACTCAATCCTCAGGCAACAGCGCGAATACGATCCGGCTCACGCCTCATGAAGACAGTTGCTTGGCTGTCCTCAGTTTCCAGTCCGCTACGCTCCCCAGAAACTTCCGGCGGCCCCAGTCGGGGCCTAGGTCGTAACCGGGCAGAAGAAATCACCGCCCGGCGCACCTGCTCCGGGCGGTTTTCTTTTCGGATTTTGGTAGAGATCCGGCGATCAGCCGGCGGCGGCAGCCCGGATCAGGCCATCGACGGTGACGGCATCGGCGCCGGCCGGAATGGCGACACGCGGCAGAACGGTTTCCAGCTTGTCCAGCGTCTCAGCGGGGGCTGCCACCACCTGCCAGGCGGCATCATTGGACTTCAGGGCGGCCTGCGCCTCACGCGGGGTGGCGGCCAGGGTCACCTCCAGACCCAATGTCTCCAGCGCACCAGCCAGGCGGGCGGTCGCCCCGCCCACCAGCAGCACCCGGATCTCATCCGACCGGGACTTGGCGCGGGGCACGCTGGCCACCAGTTGCCGCGCCTCTTCCGCCGCGGCCAGGATGCGGGATGCGAATTCCCGCTCTGTCCCGCCTTCGGGCAGATCGCCGGCCAGCATGGTGGAATAGCCGTGGATGGCGGTCAGCAGGTTGTTCAGGTCGTGCAGGAAGGTCGGAGGAACGACGCGCCCGTCGGCAGGCCCGGCCATCAGCTGGCGATGCCCATCTCCACCGCGCGCATCACCGCCTGGGTGCGGTTCTTGGCCCCCAGCTTGCGGCAGATACCCCGCACATGCAGCTTCACCGTCACCTCTTCCAACTCCAGCGAGCGGGCGATTTCCTTGTTGGAACGGCCCTGGAGCAGATAGTCCAGCACCTCGCGCTCACGCCGGGTGAAGCTGGCGCCGTCGGCCGTGTCGCCGGTGTTGAGGTCGGCCGGAACGAAACGTTCGCCGGACAGCATGGTCTGGATGGCGGACAGCAGGTCCGTGGCGCTCAGGGTCTTGGGCAGGAAACCCACCGCCCCCCGGGCGAAGGCGCCCCGGATCTCATCCGGCCGGGCCAGGCCCGACATCAGCGCCACCTTGAGGGCGGGAAATTCCTGGCGTACCCGCTGAAGGCCGTCCAGGCCGTTCATTCCCGGCATGCGCAGGTCCAGGATCAGCAGGTCGATCCCCTTGTCCTGGCGCAGGCCGGTCACGGCTTCATCCACGCTGGCGGCCCCTACGACGACCGCACCCGGCGCCTGCCTCTCAATGTGAGAGGACAACGCGTCGCGGACCAGACCATGATCGTCGGCAATCAGTAAGCGCATGTGAGGCGACCCCCCGCGGTTGCTCTATCCAAAAGGATAGACCAATAAGCCCTGCTATTTGAATCTTTTTTCTGCTTCGACAAGGGCTTGCCAAGCGGAATTTTGATGATAGGTGCAGTTATCGGGAACCAATTATTAGGAAAAATGATCACACCCACAACGCGGTATGATTGTGGGTGAAATCGCATTCACCATCGAACTGATTTTTTTATTGGAAGAAGTTTGGGCGCCGTCGCGTAGCAACGGCGCCCACCAAACTACGGCTGTATGGACTCTTACTGGTTCATGCTCTCGAAGAATTCCGAATTCTGTTTGCTCTGCTTCAGCTTGTCGATCAGGAACTCGACGGCGTCGGTGGCGCCCATGGGGTTCAGGATGCGGCGCAGGATCCACATCTTGGCCATAGTACCCTTTTCGACCAGCAATTCTTCCTTACGGGTGCCGGACTTCTGGATATCGATCGACGGGAAGACACGCTTATCGGACAGCTTGCGATCCAGGATGATTTCCGAGTTGCCGGTGCCCTTGAACTCTTCGAAGATCACCTCGTCCATGCGCGAACCGGTATCGATCAGCGCGGTGGCGATGATGGTCAGGCTGCCACCTTCCTCAATGTTGCGGGCGGCACCGAAGAAACGCTTGGGACGCTGCAGGGCGTTGGCGTCCACACCACCGGTCAGCACCTTGCCCGAAGACGGCACAACCGTGTTGTAGGCGCGCGCCAGGCGGGTGATGCTGTCCAGCAGGATGACCACGTCGCGCTTGTGCTCTACCAGGCGCTTGGCCTTTTCCAGCACCATCTCCGTCACCTGGACGTGGCGGGTCGCCGGTTCGTCGAAGGTGGAGCTGATGACCTCGCCCCGCACCGAGCGGGCCATGTCCGTCACTTCTTCCGGACGCTCATCGATCAGCAGGACGATGAGGTAGACCTCGGGATGGTTGGTGGCGATGGAATGGGCGATGTTCTGCAGCATCACCGTCTTGCCGGTGCGCGGCGGCGCCACGATCAGGGCGCGCTGGCCCTTGCCCAGGGGGGCCACCAGGTCGATGACCCGGGTGGTCATGTCCTTCTTGTTGCGGACCGGATCCTCGATCTCCAGCTTCAACCGCTCCTCAGGATAGAGCGGGGTCAGGTTGTCGAAGTTGATGCGGTGACGCACCTTTTCCGGATGGTCGAAGTTGATGGAATTGACCTTGAGCAGCGCGAAATAGCGCTCACCGTCCTTGGGCGACCGGATCTGGCCTTCCACCGTGTCGCCGGTGCGCAGGCCGAAGCGGCGCACCTGGCTGGGGCTGACATAGATGTCGTCGGGGCCGGGCAGGTAGTTGGATTCGGGCGAGCGCAGGAAGCCGAAGCCGTCCTGCAGAACCTCCAGCACGCCCTCGCCGTAGATCGGCACGTCGTTTTCGGCCAACTGCTTCAGGATGGCGAACATCATGTCCTGCTTGCGCAGGGTGCCCGCGTTTTCGATCTGCAGCTCTTCCGCGAACGCCAGCAATTCGGCAGGCGACTTAGCCTTCAACTCTTGGAGATTCATCTTGGTCCTGTCGGGGGCCGGCCTATCGGTCGATGTGGACGACCGCCTCGGTCGTCCCCTGGAAAGTTGGGGCCCGGCCCTATGGAAAAGGGTCTGTGGGTGGGGGATGACACCGCCGGGGTAAAAAGACGACGATGCCGAAGTACTAAGGAGGAAATTGGGGAAAATGGCCACCCATCCCGGGGAGGGAGGGCGGGGATGCCTCACGAGCGGATCACCCGGTAACGGATGCGGCTCGGGATCATCCCGGCGTTATGGGCCTTGACCTGTTCAGGATTAGTACAGATGGCAAGGCCAAGTCAAAGCAAAAAACCCAAGGCCCCCGCGGCGATTTTGACCTAGGCCGGAAGAACCGCCCTGGGATGGCCCTGACCCGTGGAACTTTATCCGGCCCCGTCAGAATGGGCGGGTGATGACCAGGATGACGATCAGGATCATCATCAGGGCCGGCACCTCATTGGCGATACGGAAGAAGCGCGCGCCATGGGTGTTGCGATCCTCGGCGAAGGCACGGCGCCAGCGGGCCATGGCCATGTGCGCCACCGTCATCAGCACCACCAGCGTCAGCTTGGCGTGCAGCCAGCCAGCACCCTTCAGCAGGCCCGGATCCAGGCTGATCATGGTGATGCCGCAGGCCCAGGCCAGGATCATGGCCGGGTTCATGATGACGCGCAGCAGGCGCCGTTCCATGACCTTGAACGTCTCGGACTGGGCGGATCCCTTGGGCGCGTCGCAATGGTAGACGAACAGGCGCGGCAGGTAGAGCAAGCCGCTCATCCATGAGATGACGGCGATGACGTGGACCGCCTTGATCCAGAGGTACATGGGATGCGGGCCCCGCCCTGTTCAGTGATTGGCACCCTTATGCCCGTCAACCACCTTGGTCGGCAAGGCACTTGGCATTGCTGGCACAGGTCATGGGGCCGCCCGCCAGCGCCGTGCGCACCAGGCCGGCCAGGCCCTGGATGAAGGACGGTTCCACCCCCACGGCCGGCACGCGCACGAAATAGGGCACCCCGACCTGGCCCGCCAGGTGGCGATACTCGTGCTCGATCTCCACCAGGGTTTCGGAATGTTCGGAGACGAAGGCGATGGGCACCACCACCACCGGCACGCCGTCGCGGCCCGCCCGCCGGATCTCCTCATCCGTCGAGGGGCCGATCCACTTCATGGGGCCGACGCGGCTTTGGTAACAGCAGGCCCAATCCAGCCCCTCGATCCGCAGGGCCTGGACCACGGCCCGGGCCGTGCGCTCACACTGCGTTTGATAGGGGTCGCCGTCCTTGACCACCTTTTCCGGCAGGCCATGGGCGGAAAACAGGACGCGCGGCTTGCCATGGCCGGCGGCCTCCGCCACGCCCCAGCGGATCAGCTTGGCCGTGGCCGCCACGAAACCGGGTTCCTCCGGGTAGCAGCAGATGGCGCGGGTGGCCGCCCTCAACCCGGCCGCCTTGGCCGCCTGGTGCCAGTCCTTGAAGCTGGACGCGGTGGTGGTGGTGGAGAACTGGGGATAGAGGGGCAGCAGCACGACCTCGTCCGGTTCCCAATCCTTCACGTCGTGCGCCACCGCGTCGCTGAACGGATGCCAATAGCGCATGGAGACGAAGACTCGCACGGTGCCGGCGTCCCACAGCTGCTGTTCCAAAGCGTGGGCCTGGGCCAATGTGTTGGGCAACAGGGGGGAACCGCCGCCCAGGATGCGATAGATGCCCTGCGCCACCTTGTCCCGCCGGCCGGAGATCAGGCGGGCCACCAGCTGGCGGAACGGCGTGGGCAGGCGGATGATGGCCGGGTCGCGGAACAGGTTGTAGAGGAAGGGCCGCACCGCCTCCAGGCTGTCCGGGCCGCCCAGGTTGAACAGCACGACGGCGACGCGACGTGCCCCCTTGCGGGCGATCGGGCCAACGGGGGGCAGCGGTTCCAAGGGCAGCGGGCTCATGTCGGTCCGATGTCGGGAAGGTTCAGGTTCGCCGGATACGGAACCGGCGGCCGGATGGATCAGCCCTGATTTAAGGACGGCCAGCCGCGGATCAAGCCGGCCAGCTGCGCCACGTGCTCAGGGGGGGTCTGCTGCACGATGCCGTGGCCCAGGTTGAAGATGAAGGGCCCCTTACCCAGCGCGCGCAGGATGTCGGTCGCGGCGCGATCCAGCGCCTCGCCCCCGGCCACCAGGGCCAGGGGATCCAGGTTGCCCTGCACCGGCAGGCGGCTTTGCAGGCTGGATGCCGCCCAGTCCAGCGGGACGGAGGTGTCTAGGCTGACGGCATCGACACCCGTCTGCTCCGCATAAGCCAGGATATTGATGCCCGCCCCGCGCGGGAAGCCGATGACGGGGACCCCCGGATGCCTGTCCTTCAGGGCCCGCACGATGGCCCGGGTGGGGGCGATGGACCAGCGGGCGAACTCCGATGGCGCCAGGGCGCCGGCCCAGCTGTCGAACAGCTGGATGACTTCCGCCCCGGCGTCGATCTGGGCGGACAGGTGGGTGACGGTGGTATCGACCAGCAGGTCGATCAGGCGCTGAAAACCCGCCGGATCCCGGTAGGCCCAGCCCTTGGCGTGCAGGAACTCCTTGGAGCCCGCCCCCTCCACCATGTAGGTGGCGACCGTCCAGGGGCTGCCGGCGAAGCCGATGAGCGTCACCGGATCCGGCAGCGCCCCCCGGATGCGTTTCACCGCCTCATACACCGGCTGTGCGCGATCCAGCAGGTTCGCGACGACCAAGCGGTCCAGTCCCGCCTGGTCGCGGATGGGATCCAGGCGCGGTCCCTCGCCTTCCGCGAACCACACCTTTTGGCCCAGGGCATAAGGCAGGATCAGGATGTCGGAGAACAGGATGGCCGCATCCATGCCGTAGCGGCGGATGGGCTGCAAGGTCACCTCGGTCGCCAGTTCCGGGTTCAGGCACAGATCCAGGAAACCACCGGCCTGGGCCCTCACCTCCCGGTATTCCGGCAGGTAGCGGCCGGCCTGGCGCATCAGCCAGAAGGGCGGACGGTCCAGCGCCTCACGGTTCAAGGCGCGCAGCAGCAGGCGGTCCGGCTGGGTCTGAGGCAAGGACGGTCTCCAGAAGGCGGGGGCCACGGGATCCGGTGGCCGATCGGGTTTTCCCACAGACCCTCTTTCTACTCTGACCTTACTTAGAAAAGGAATGGTGGTGGTGGTTGGGCCTGTGGATAACGGTAATTCCATTTCATCCAGATTCCGTCCACAGCCTTTCGCGGGATCCCGCGTGGTGCTTTTGGATGTGAATGACGCTGTGGGGTTTTGGGCGCCGGCGCGCAGGTGCTATAGGAATTCACGGGTTGGTGGATCCTGGGGATAAGTGGGTGGCGAAGGACGTCGCCCTGGTTGTCCGAAGGGGTGCCGGCCTTTTGTCCAGATCCGCGTGACTGGTCGCATGGGATCCCGGCAAGCCTGTATCGTTTGACTGAGCGCCCGATTTCGGGGGACTTTTCCCGGGTTTTCCTATGGTTTTCCCCAGATTAAATTCACATTTTCAGCGCCGGAGGACGCGAGGCCCGTGCCCCAGACAGCCAAAGACAAGGAATTCCACCTGCACCTGGTGTCCGACGCCACGGGTGAGACCATCAACTCCGTCGCCCGGGCCTGCGTGTCGCAGTTCGACCATGTCGAACCGATCGAGCATTTCTGGAACCTGGTGCGGACCGAGCGGCAGCTGGACATGGTCATCGATGGCATCCGCGATAATCCCGGCCTGGTGATGTTCACCCTGGTGAACGAGCGGCTGCGCCGCCGTTTGCAGGAAACCTGCCGCGAGATCGGCATCCCCTGCGTGCCGGTGCTGGACCATCTGATCAATTCGCTGGCCGCCTTCCTGGGCCTGGAATCGCAAAGCCAGCCCGGCCGGCAGCACGCCCTGGACGCGGAGTACTTCAGCCGCATCGACGCCATGGACTTCGCCCTGGCCCATGACGACGGCCAGACCGCCTGGGAACTGCACCAGGCCGACGTCATCCTGGTGGGCGTGTCGCGCACGTCCAAGACGCCGACCTGCATCTACCTGGCCAACCGCGGCATCAAGGCGGCCAACATCCCCTTCGTGCCCGGCTGTCCCCTGCCGCCGGAGCTGGACCAGGTGTCCCGCCCCCTGGTGGTGGGCCTGACCAAGGACCCCGAGCGCCTGATCCAAATTCGCCGCAACCGCCTGAAGCTGCTGAACCAGGGGGATGAGACCAGCTACGTCGATCCCGAGCAGGTGCGGTCGGAACTGGCGGAGGCGCGCCGCCTGTACAGCCGCAAGGGCTGGGCCGTCATCGATGTCACCCGCCGGTCGATCGAAGAGACGGCGGCTGAAATCCTGATGCTGCTGGCCCGCCGCCGCCCGGCGGGGGCCGAGCCCATCAACCCGGTGGGCGAGCCGGTCGAAGGCCCGCGCCTGTCCCCCCACCCCCCCCATTCCGGAATGTGAGCGGCCTGAAGAATGTCGTCTGAAGTGTTGACGCCAATCCTGTCGTCCCAGCCCCTGGTGCTGGCATCCGGCAGCCAGACCCGGTTGGCCATGCTGCGCCAGGCCGGCCTGGAGGTGGTGGCCCACCGCCCCGGCGTGGATGAGGATGAGGTCAAGCTGTCGTGCAAGGCCGGCGGCCTGACGGTGGAGGAGACGGCCGAGGCCCTGGCCGAACTGAAGGCGTCCCGGGTCGCGTCCAAGGTGCCGGGCAACTACGTCCTGGGTGCCGACCAGATGCTGGAGTGCGAGGGCGCCTGGTTCGACAAGCCGGAGGACCGCGCCGGTGCCGCCGCCCAACTGCGGGCCTTGTCCGGCCGCACCCACCGTCTGGTGACCACCGCCGTGCTGTTCCACAACAACGCCCGCGTCTGGCACCAGACCGACCAGGCCAAGCTGACCATGCGGCCCTTGAGTGATGACTTCATCGAGCGTTACCTGGACGCCGCCGGCGATGCCGTGCTGACCTCCGTCGGCGGATACCAGCTGGAAGGCCTGGGCGCCCAGCTGTTCGCCCGCGTGGCCGGTGACCACTTCACCATCCTGGGCCTGCCCCTGCTGCCCCTGCTGGGTTTCCTGCGCGTGCGTGGCGTGCTGTCCACATAAGCAGCGCGCCAAATTTTCTAGGCCGCGATCGCGGCCGCCGGAGCATTCTGGGGAGCGTAGCGGACTGGAATGCGAGGATAAGCCAAGGGCGCGGATGCACCCGCCCGGCGCCTGAGGGAACATGAAAAAACTAACAGGTAAAGCCCGCGTCGCCGGGGTCATGGGCTGGCCGGTGGGCCACAGCCGCAGCCCGCGCCTGCACGGGCACTGGCTGGCGGAGTACGGCATCGACGGCGCCTATGTGCCCCTGGCCGTGCCGCCGGAGCGCATCGAGGAGGCCTTGCGCGCCCTGCCCGCCTTGGGCCTGGTGGGCTGCAACGTCACCGTCCCGCATAAGGAGGCGGCGTTCCGCACCGTGGATCGGGTGGACGCGACGGCGCAACGCATGGGGGCGGTCAACACCGTGATCGTCCATGCCGACGGATCGCTGGAAGGCCGCAATACCGACGGCTTCGGCTTCATCGAGAATCTGAAGGCCGGTGCGCCCGGCTGGGTGGCGGCCTCAGGTCCGGCGGTGGTGGTGGGCGCCGGTGGGGCCGCCCGTTCATTGGTGGTGGCCCTGGCCGATGCGGGCGTGCCGGAAGTGCGCCTGGTCAACCGCACGCACACCCGGGCGCGGGAATTGGTGGCCGATCTGGCCGAGGGCCTGCCCTGCCCCCTGGTGGCGGTGGCATGGGAGGATAGACACGATGCCCTGGCCGACGCCGGCCTGCTGGCCAACGCCACCACCCAGGGCATGACCGGCCATTCGCCATTGGATTTACACCTGGACCGCCTGGCGCCGGCGGCGGTGGTGACGGACATCGTTTATGCGCCGGTGCAGACGCCGTTGCTGGTGGACGGCGCGGCGCGCGGCCTTGTCACGGTGGATGGGCGCGGCATGCTGCTGCACCAGGGCCGGCCGGGGTTCGAGGCCTGGTTCGGCCGGGCGCCACAGGTGACCGAGGCGCTGTACCGCGCCGTGTTCGAGGACTGAGGGCCGTCCCATGATGGTGCTGGGTCTCACCGGGTCCATTGGCATGGGCAAGTCCACGGCGGCGGCCATGCTGCGCCGCCTGGGCTGCCCGGTGCACGACAGCGATGCCACCGTGCACCGCCTGTACGCCAAGGGCGGGGCGGCGGTGGCGGGCATCGCCCAGGCCTTCCCCGGCGTGGTGCGGGACGGTGCCGTGGACCGGCGCCTGCTGTCGGCCGAGGTGGTGGGCAATACCCCGGCGCTGCGGCGGCTGGAGGCCATTGTCCATCCCCTGGTGGCCCGGGCCCGTGACCGGTTCCTGCGCCGGGCGGCGGCATCCGGCGCCAAGGTGGCGGTGCTGGACGTGCCGCTGCTGTTCGAGACCGGCGGCCAGGTGTTCTGCGACCGGGTGGCGGTGGTGTCCGCCCCGGCCGGCCTGCAACGCGCCCGGGTGCTGGCGCGGCCGGATATGAACCCGGGCAAGCTGGCCGCCATCCTCAGCCGCCAGATGCCGGATGGGGAGAAGCGCCGCCGGGCGGATTTCGTCGTGCCCACCGGGCTCGGCCGTGCTGTGACCTTGCGGCGGCTGGCTGGTATCGTCACAGTGATGGCGGGTCAGCGCGGCCGGGTGTGGCCGCCCGCCGGCCCCCAGATACGGGGGCGTCGTCCCCTACCCCGCACGAAGTTCAGGTAAGCAGGTTGCCATGCGCGAAATCGTCCTCGATACCGAAACCACCGGCGTCCATGCGCTGGGCGGCGACCGGGTGGTGGAAATCGGCTGCGTGGAACTGCTGAACCACGTGGCCACCGGCAACAGCTGGCACGCCTATCTGAACCCGGAGCGCGACATGCCGGCGGAGGCGGAGGCGGTGCACGGCCTGTCGGCGGCCTTCCTGGCGGACAAGCCGGTGTTCGCGGCGGTGGCCGGCGACTTCCTGGATTTCATCCAGGACAGTCCGCTGATCATCCACAACGCCAGCTTCGACATGGCCTTCCTGAACGCGGAGTTCACGCGCCTGGGCATGAAGACCATGCCCATGTCCCGGTCGGTCGATACGGTGGTCATGGCGCGCAAGCGTTTCCCCGGCGCCCCGGCCAGCCTGGATGCCCTTTGCCGCCGCTTCGGCGTCGATAATTCCGGCCGCACCTACCACGGCGCGCTGCTGGACGCCGAATTGCTGGCTGAGGTCTACCTGGAACTGCTGGGCGGCCGGCAGCCTGACCTGGTGCTGGGTGCCGCACCCAAGGTGACGGACACCGGCCTGGTGGTGGTTGATGAGGCGCGCGTCCACCGCGCCCCCCGCCCCCACGCCGCCAGTGCCGAAGAACTGGAGGCCCACGCCGCCTTCATGAAGCAGATCAAGTCGCCGCTATGGCTGGCGGGCGATGAACCGGCGGCGGCTGGCGCCTGACCGGTGCTCAGCCTTCCGGCCAGAAATCTTCCGCCAGGGCTTGATTGAACGTCCAGGGGCACGGGTTGGGGAAGATTGTTTCCGGGTGTCCGGTTTCGGCCGACGCCTGACGGCGCGCGCGGCGGTAGGCCGCGGTGACGGCCTCTTCCAAATGGGATTTGAGGCTGGGGTTGTCGGCCAGGTGATCAGTCAGGTCGTCACGCGCGTTGGCGATGGACAGCCGCCAGGATGCCCCGCGATGGGTGGGCTGGAATTGCCACTTCAGCAAATGCAGCAGCAGGACGGTGAGGCGGCTGATGAGTTCGCGCTTCTCCGTCCGGCCCATGCTCTCGATCTCCTCCGCGATATGGGCCACGTCGGCGTCCGCCAGCTTGCCCGCGCGCAGCAAGGCCGCCTGCTCATTCGCCCAGGCATAGAAGTCCTGGTCGTAGAGGGAGTGTCGGGTGTCAGGCATGGTCCTGCCTCCGGATTCCGGTCGGGGAACGGACATCATTATAAACGCTTGCCTGAGCCCGTACAGCCTTACGGCAGCAAGACCGTGGACCCCGTCGTACGTCGGGCTTCCAGGGCGATGTGGGCCTGCGCCGCGTCCTTCAGGGCGAAGGTCTGGCGCACGTCGATCTTGACCTTGCCGGACAGGACGGCGGCGAACAGCTGGTTGGCGCTGTCGCGCAGTTCCTTGGTGGTGGCGACGTAGGCGCCCAGCGACGGCCGGGTCAGGAACAGCGAACCCTTGGTGTTCAGGACGCTGACGTCCACCGGGCCCACGGGGCCGGAGGCGTTGCCGAAGGTGACCATGGTGCCCAGACGCTGCAGGCAGTCCAGGCTTTTGTAGAAGGTATCCTTGCCGATGCTGTCATAGACCACCGGCACGCCCTGGCCGTCGGTGATCTCCTTCACCCGGGCGACGAAGTCTTCACGCGTGTAGATGATGGTGTGGTCGCAGCCGTTGGCGCGGGCCAGTTCCGCCTTCTCATCCGATCCCACCGTGCCGATGACGGTGGCGCCCATGGCCTTGGCCCATTGGCAGGCGATCAGCCCCACCCCGCCGGCGGCAGCATGGAACAGGATGGTCTGCCCCGGCTTCACCGGGAAGGTGCGGTGCAGCAGGTAATGGGCGGTCAGGCCCTGCAGCAGCATGGCGGCGGCCGTCTGGTCGTCGATGCCGTCGGGAATGCGGATCAGGCGGTCGGCCGGGAACAGCCGGGCCTCGGCATAACCGCCGGTGCCGCCGGTGCAATAGCCGACCCGGTCGCCGGGCTTGAAGTCGACAACGTCCGGTCCGACCGCCTCGACCACGCCGGCCGCCTCCATCCCCGGGATGAGGGGCAGCGGGTTCTTGTACAGGCCCGTACGCACGTACACGTCGATGTAGTTCAGCCCCACGGCCGTCTGGCGCAAGCGCACCTGGCCAGGGCCGGGCTCACCCACCGTCACCTCTTCCCACTTCATCACTTCCGGACCGCCGGTCTGGTGGATGCGGATGGCGTGGACCATGGTCAGGGCTCCTAAATAACAGGTGGGGTTCACAATCAGCGGAATGGCTCCAGGCCATTCCGCTGTAGGACGCGACCGCGTCCGCCGGAAGTTTCCGGGGAGCGAAGCGGACTGGAAACTGAGGAAGCCAAGCCGGCGGATGCCGGCGCCCGGCGCCTGAGGGAAAACAAAAACAACTCCGCCCGGCGCCTGAGGGAACGCGTTTAAGACAGAGTCTCTTTCAGGAAGGTCGCCGTCCGCTGGTTGGCCAGGTCGGCCGCCTTGGCGTCGTAATGATCACCACCCACGCGGGCGAAGGCGTGGTCCTGGTCGGCGTACAGGTATTGGGTGACCAGGTGGTTGCCTTCCACAGCGGCGTTCACCTTGGCCCGCACCTCGTCGGAGGAGAACTTGTCCTGGCCGGCGGTGTGCAGCAGCAGCGGCTTGGTGATGGCGGTGACTTCGCTGGCGCTGTTGTCCAGGCCGACGCCGTAATAGCTGACGTTGGCGTCGGCGTCCGACCGGGTGGCCATCAGGAAGGCCAGCTTGCCGCCCAGGCAATAACCCAGTGTGCCGACCTTGCGGCCGGTGGCCTCATGCTCCCGCAGGAATTCGACCGACGCGATCAGATCCTCCACGCCGCTGGCCTCGCTGAAGCCGTTGTACAGCTGGAAGGCGCGCTGCCATTCGGCCTCGGTCTTGTCGGTCAGTTGCACGCCCGGTTCCTGGCGCCAGAACAGATCGGGGCACAGCGCGGTGTAGCCCAGGGCGGCGTAATGGTCGCACAGCGCGCGCATGTTGGCGTTGACGCCGAAAATCTCCTGGATCAGCACCAGGCCCGGGCCCTTGCCACTGGGCGGAACGGCCAGGTAGGCGTCAAAGCTGCCGCCGTCGGTGGCTGCAATCGTCACGGTGGTCATGGCGCTACCCCTTTGATTTGGTTGTGGAATGCTTTTGGTTAAAAAACGCATCGTAGTCTATTAACCCGTCCCCCCCACATTAACCTTTAGGGTCGCCCCTGTCACGGTGACGAGCGTCACTGGGCGGAAGGGTTAGGCGCCAGCAGGTCGGCTAGGGCTTCCGGCGTGGTCACCGGCAGGGAACACCGCATCTGCTGACAGACATAAGCGGTGGCGCGGCCATCCACCATGGTTTTGCCCGCGGCGGGATGCGGTTCGGGCAGGTTCTGGCCCGGCGCCAGGCGGCTGACCACCAGTACGGGCCGGGCGTGGGCGCGGATGACGGCGTTGAAGGGCTCCAGGTCATCCCCCTCGCCCACCAGCACGACGTGCACGCCGGCCAGCAGCAGTTCCGCCATGTTGAGGTATGTCGCCAGCGGGAAGAAGTTGCGGCCCAGTTCGCCGGAGAAGGCGGACATCAGCGTGTCGGCTTGCGCGCGATAGCGGTCCTGCCCCGTCAGCAGCCACAGGCGGGTCAGGTTGCCCAGCTGGGTGCCGTTGCCGGCGGGCACGGCGTTGTCATGGGCGTGGCGCGGGCGGATGGGCAGGTCGCCGATATCGTCGGCGGTGATGAAATAGCCACCGTCGACCTGGTCCCAGAAATGGTGGTCCAGCGTCGCGCTCCACCGGACGGCCTGGTCCAGGAAGGCAGCATCCCCGGTGATCTCATGCAGGGTCAGGGCGGCCTTGGCCATGTTGGCATAGTCTTCCAGCAGGCCGGCATGGCGGGCGCGGCCGCCCCGCCCGCTGTGGAACAGCCGGTCCAGGCCATCGGCCCCGGTGGTCCTCAAGCTGGTGACGATCATGCCGAAGGCGTCGATCGCCGCCTCGATCCAGGTGGGCTGTTCGAAGACGAAACCGGCGCGGGCCAGCGCCGCGATCATCAGGCCATTCCAGTCGGCCAGCACCTTGTCGTCCCAGGCGGGCCGGATGCGCAGTGCGCGGGCGCGCAGCAGGCGGGCGCGGGCATGGGCCAGCCGCCCTTCCTCCGCCACACCGTCGGCCGTGTCCAGCTTCAGGGGCGTGCGCCGGTTCAGGATGGTGTGGCCTTCCCAGTTGCCCAGGTCGGTCACGTCATAGTGGGCGCAGAACAGGTCGGCGTCGTCGCCCAGCAGGCGTTCCACCTCCGCCTTGGTCCAGACGTAGAAGCGACCCTCCTCCCCCTCGCTGTCGGCATCCAGGGTGGCGCCGAAGGCGCCGCCGGGCACCTTCATCTCCGTCAGCAGCCAGCCCACGGTTTCGCGCACGCGGACTTCCAGCAGGGGGTCGTGGGTGCCCTGCCAGACCTGGGTCATCAACGCCAGCAGCTGGGCGTTGTCGTACAGCATCTTCTCGAAATGCGGGACCAGCCACTGTTCGTCGGTGGAATAGCGGGCGAAGCCGCCGGCCAGATGGTCGTAGATGCCGCCATTGGCCATATGGGTCAGGGTGGTGATCACGGCGTCGCGGTGGTCGGTCTGGCCGGTGCGCAGCCAGGCCCGCCACAGCAGGTCGAAAATGCTGGGCTGGGGAAACTTGGGCGCGCCATTAATGCCGCCCAGGAAGGGATCGACCTCGCGCACCAGCCGGTCGGCCACGGCGTCCAGTGCTGGAAGGGTGACCGCACCCCCCGGCTTGCCTTCCGACAGGCGGGCCAGGGCATCGCCCAGGGCCTTGACGTTGCGGCCCACCTTGGCGGGGTCCTGGGCATAGGTCTCGGCCACGCCGCGCAGCACGTCGGGGAAACCCGGCCGGCCATAGCGGGTGCTTGGCGGGAAATAGGTGCCGCCCCAGAAGGGGTCGCCCTTGGGCGTCAGGAACATGGTCAGCGGCCAGCCGCCCTGTTGCCCCAGCAGGGACAGGGCCTGCTGGTAGACCTGGTCCACGTCGGGCCGTTCCTCCCGATCCACCTTGATGTTGACGAACAGGTCGTTCATCAGCCCGGCGATCTCGGGGTTCTCGAAACTCTCATGCGCCATGACGTGGCACCAGTGGCAGGCGGCGTAGCCCACGGACAGCAGGACGGGCTTGTCCGCCGCGTCGGCTTCGGCGAACGCCTCCGGCCCCCAGGCGCGCCAGTGCACCGGGTTGTCCTTGTGCTGCAGCAGGTAGGGGCTGGTCTCATTTCCCAGCTGGTTTTCCGCCGCGTTGTCGGAACCGGATGCCGATGCCACCATAATCCACGCCCATCTCATTGAAACTTCGGGTGCCACTTTGCCCCCACTGTAGCCTCCGCTACAGTGAAGGTCAGAAAAAAGAGGCGTTATTCCGGGCGTATACACCTGTTAGCGCGCCGGGGCGCCCTGTTAGGCACAAAACGGAACAGGAAGGCTGGCCGCCCATGAAGATCACCGTCGACATTGATTGCACGCCTGAGGAAGCCCGTGCTTTCCTGGGCCTGCCCGATGTGAAGCCCATGCAGGACGCCTTGATGCAGCAGATGCAGGACCGCATCAGCGCCAACCTATCCGCCATGGATCCGGACGCCCTGCTGAAGACCTGGCTGCCTGTGGGCATCCAGGGGTTTGAGCAGCTGCAGAAAATGATGTGGAACCAGATGACCTCCGCCATGGGCGGGGGCAAGGATGCCAAGTGACTGATCCC